>JBBTVE010000071.1:0-1385 GCA_038063395.1 Patescibacteria group bacterium | reverse complement strand
TCCATGGTATAATCGCACCTATTATGCAAAAAATCGAAAGAAGACCAATTTTGCCAATAGGCGATGGAGGAAAACTTGAGAGGCAAACAGATAGAAATAAAAAGGAAAGAACCTTGCTCTTTGCTCCTGTTAAAAACAAAGTAATAATGGTAAATCCCAACATCCATGCGCCCCTAAGATTGACACAGGGTGAGCCAAGTCCTTTGGGACTTTTTGCAATAAGAGAAAATATTCAACCCGATGAGGGCGAAATTGCTTTGGAGGTAATGTACGGCCATAGCCGGTCTGCTCTTATTACCAGAGCTCTTTTTTCAGATAGCGAAGGGAGAATATATAGAGACATAGATCTGAAAGGGGCAGGAGCCATTTATAAAGATTCCCCGCGTAGTTCCCCCTTTGCTGTAATGCCAGGCGCGCCGAGAGAATCGGGGAATAGGGAGGGGCTTTTAGAAAAAGAATTTGCTTTCCATGATTACGAGCTAAGTGAAGAATTTTTAAGAGTCGGTATCAGAACACATCGTGTAATTGGAATAATAAGACTTTGGGAGGTTCTACTAGATACGGAGAAAGTATCTCTCCGGGGTAATTCAAAATTCACAGTCTTAGACGAAGGCCTAACAGATTGGAGACATTTCCGAAGTGTTATCCAAGTAAGGGCATTTGGGACAAAAGCGCGAGTCCAGGAAGCTTCAGATAATTTACTGTATAAAGATGCAAAAAAAATGGTATCGCAGGAATTAGGATACAAACGGACCATAACAGATAAAGAATATTTTGAATGGTTTGCGAAGACTTTGGGAGAAAATGTCGGCATTATGCACCGAAATGGCTGGACACACAGGTATTTATCAAGCCATAATGTGACTTTGGATTGCAGGATTGTTGATCTTGACAGCGTGGGTTATGATTTAAGCGAGAGAGAGGAGGATGTAAGCCAGGCGAGAAATACGATTGCCGTTCTTATAGATCATCAAGGCCATGGAGATGTGTATACTATGGGAACGTACTTAGCTGGTATTTTTAACAAAAGTTATCAGGAAGCTGCCTTTTCCCACTGACTCCGTGGGTTGTTTTAATTCTGCAAAAAGTCTAAAATCTTCTTATGAAGAAAAAGGAGAATTTTACTTCGGTTTTTTTATTCTTTGCAGTTTTCGCTCTTATTATTTTTACTCTTTCAAAATCAGGTTTTTTATCTTTTCCAGCCTCGATTGCGCAAAAAGCACTTTCTCCATTTGCGGGAAGTGTTTATTCGGCATTCAATTTTTTCTCAAGCCCCTCAAAAGATTCAACAATAAGTAAAATCAAAGAGGAAAACAGGGAGCTTGTGGGGAAAATCGTCAGCCAGTCAGTTTTGCAAAAAGAAAATTCCGCACTTGCCGATCAAT
>JBBTVE010000070.1:0-7576 GCA_038063395.1 Patescibacteria group bacterium | reverse complement strand
CTACGGCAAACACCGCCACATAGATGAGAAGTTCCACGAGAGTGAATCCTTGTTTGAGTTTCATGTTTAAATTATACTAAATTTCTAAAAACAAATCAAACCCTATTCTTTTTTCAGCTTTAAAGTGGGGAAAATGATGATTTCTTTAATATTGCCGGCTTTAGCGATATAAGCGGCCAAACGATCAATACCAATGCCAACCCCCGCTGATGGCGGCATACCGTGTTCTAAAGCCGTTAAAAAATCCTCGTCCAGCCGAGATTCTTCCAAATCACCGGCGCGATACATTTTCTCCTGTCTTTCCATTCTTTCGCGCTGTTCAAGCGGATTATTAAGCTCGGAAAAACCGTTAACGACTTCCATTCCCTCAACAATCAATTGAAATCGCTCGGTAAATTCCGGATTTTCTTCAAGAGATTTTGCCAACGGCGAAATTGATTTTGGATAATGAGTGATAAAAGTCGGTTTAATCAATTTCAATCGAACCTCGCTTTTAAAAACTTCATCCAAATCGCCGATGGCTATATTTTTTAAATCTTTTTTGGCGTATTTTTTGATTGCTTCTTCAAAAGTAAATTTCTGCCATTTCCCGGGGATATATTTTTTAAGAATTTTTTCAATAAATTTCATTAGACCTTGCCAATCCTGATAGGCCCAATAGAGCTCAAGCATGGTAAACTCCGGATTATGATCTCTATCAATGCCTTCATTGCGAAAATTTCTTCCAATTTCAAAAACTTTTTCAAAACCGGCGACTAATAATCTTTTCAAATAAAGTTCCGGCGCGATTCGCAAATAAAAATCTGAATCTAAAGCATTGTGGTGAGTGACAAACGGCCGAGCTTTGGCTCCTCCGGGAACCGCTTGAAGGATTGGGGTTTCCACCTCCAAAAAACCTTCTTGTAATAATTTATCCCTTAAATATTGAATGACCTGAAAACGCTTGACGATTTTTTCTTTTACCTCGGGATTCAAAATAATGTCCAAATAACGCTTTCGATACCGTTCTTCAATGTCAGCCAATCCATACCACTGGCTCGGCAATGGCTTTAAACTTTTAACGATAATTCGAGGGTTTTTTATTTCTACGCTTTTTTCTCCTTTTTTAGTAATAAACGCCAAACCACCAATCTCCACAAAATCGCCAATGTCCAGATTTTCCTTGAATAAATTAAATATTTTAGGATTGTTTTCACGTTTTAATACCGCCTGAATTTTGCCACTTTCATCGACAAGATCATAGAAAATAATTTTGCCCTGATCTCTTAATCCTCTAATCCGGCCGCAGATAAAAATTTTTTTTTGATTTTTTGAAAAAGATTGAAAATCCGTTAAAATATCACTAATTAAATGAGTCCGTTTAACTTTTGACGGATAAGGATTTAAACCCGCTTTGACCAATCTGTCTAATTTTTTTTTACGTTCTTTAATAATATCTTCAAGCATTTTTATTCTATTTTTATTCTATTTTTATTATTTCGTAAGTAACTAAACCACCGGGAGTTTTGATTTTTACCATATCCCCTGTTTTTTTTTCCAAAAAAGCTCTACCAATCGGCGATTCATTAGAAATTAAATTAATCTCCGGCTGGGCTTCGCTGGAGCCGACGATCGTATATCTAAAAATTTTTCCGCCTTTTTTAATCTCAATAGTTGAGCCGATATTCACGATATTTTTTTCGCCGGCTTTTTTTATTATAACGGCATTTCTCACAGTTTCTTCCAATTTTAAAATTTGATTTTCCAAGCGCGCTTGAGCTTCTTTGGCTTCAGAGTATTCGGCATTTTCCGAAAGGTCGCCATATTCTTTGGCGCGCTTAAGCCGCTCGGCAATTTCAGTTCGAGCTTCGGTTTTAAGCGAATGAAGGTCTGTTTTTAATTTTTCAAAATGTTCTTCGGTTAAATAATGTTTCATAATTTGTATTTACCCGTTATTATCCACCACTTAATTTTTACCACTTCCCATAAAACTTGGAAATAATCCGTGGCTTTTACTTTAGAGCCGGGTTTATCAATCCAAATCGCCGGCACTTCTTTAATTTTGTAGCCCATTTTTTTCGCCAAAGCTAAAATTTCAACGTCAAATCCGAATTGATTTATTTTAATTAAAGAAAAAATTCGTTCAGCCGCTTCTTTTGTAAACGCCTTGAATCCGCATTGAGTATCCCAAATACCCGGTAAAAGCATAAATTGAATGAATAAATTTCCAAGATTGCCAAGCAATATTTTATACCACGGCTGAGGCGGGATAAGCTGAGCCCCTTCAATATCCCGCGAAGCGATTACCGCGCTATAACCTTCATTAAAATACGGAATCATTTTACTAAATTGATCTATTGAAGTGGAATTATCCGCGTCTGTAAACAATCTAATATCCCCATTTGCTTTAAGCATGCCATGTTTAACGGCTCCGCCCTTGCCGGTATTTTTCTGATTGATTAGCCGTAAATTATCTATTAAATGAGAAAGCCGTTCAACAACTTCGGTGGTAGCGTCATGCGAACCGTCGTTCACCACGATAATTTCATAAGAAAAATCCGCTGATTTAAGATGTTTATCAATATCAATTAAAGTCAAAGGCAACCGCTTGGCTTCATTATAAGCCGGAATAATGACGGAAAGATAAGGATTTTCCATAATAATTTTCGCTTTAATTGTATATTTTGTTGAAAATAAAAGCAATGCCTTTAAATAAAAACTGAAATTTGATAATATTTATCCAATGTTGTTTCCCCTTTTATCGGCAATCCTTGGGATTATCGCGTTTCTGCCTTTTAATTTTTGGCCGTTTAGTTTTATTTTTTTAGTTCCATTATTTATTTTTTTTCTAAAAGAAGAAAATTTTTGGCGATTGATTCTTGGCGCCTTTATTTTCAAATTTATTTTTTATTTAGGAACGGTTTATTACACTCTTGAACCGATTACTTGGACCGCTTCGATTTTAATTTTTCTCGGTTTACCAATTTCTATTTATTTTATAAAAAAACTAATGGCTGACGCTGTAGCTCCCTATTGGCTATTGGTTATTTTCCCATTTCTTTGGACATTATTCGACCATCTCACGGCCCGTTATTCATTTTTGCCGACCTATATAATAACCGCCGGAAATGCTTTAGGTTCGTCGCCGTTTATCGGACTAGCCACGATTGGAGGTTTAACAATAATGACTTTTTTTGTTGCCGGTATTAATGTTTTAATCGTTTTTTGGAAATTCCGCATTTTTGGAATTTTTATTATTATCGCCATTTTAATCGCTTCTTGGCAAATTTCCGAAATCGTCATTCAAAAAAATTCCGTTAATTATCGTTTATTAAAAAATTCTCTTAAAATAGCCGTTGTCTCTTCAAACAGAAATTTCTCCGCTAAAATAAATTTATTCGATTCGGATATTTATTCTCTTAAAAAAGAATTAGAGGAAAGAAAAACCGACTTAATTGTTTTCCCGGAAGATAACAATTCATGGTCTCTGCCTTTGACACAAAATTTAAGCAAAGAATTAAACGCTGATATTGCCGCCACTTTTGACACTTTTCAAAATGAAAAACGATATAATTCAACAATTTTGTTAAATAAAAACGGCGAAATTGTTGATATTTACAATAAAAATCGGCTGACTTTTATCGGCGAATACTGGCCGCTCGGCGGTTGGCGACCGTTTTTTTTCGATTGGCTTAAAAGAATAAATAATAATCTCGAAAATTACGTTGTTTTTAACCCTGGAAATCCTTATTCCCGCGGTGAAAAAAAATTGCTGGTATTAAATAACATTAAATTTTCTTCATTAATTTGTTTGGAAACTCATTACCCAAGCGATCTAAAAGAATATAAAAAAATGGGGGCTAAATTTTTTATCAATCCCTCCAGCAATCGCTGGATTGATTTAGGAACGCGGCATTTCCTCTATCTCAACACCAATTTAAGAAAAATTTTCTCCGTTTGGTTGGAAACGCCGATTGTCGTCTCGGGAATTGAAGATTTCGCCGGCATTATCACGCCCGACGGCAAAACTAATTTAATAAACTACGAAAATCAAGACAAAAATTACGCCGTATTTTTCGGAGAAATTAAATATTAAATAGCCAAATTATCTGGCGCTGACTGTTGTTTGAATATCGGTAAAAATATTCAATTTTTTAACATCCGGCTCGGCGCTGGTGATTGATATACTAAGGGTAATTCTCGGCAAATAAAAATCATCGCCGCTACCGCAATTACCAAGCGATGTTCCATTAATGTTTTTGCCGCAAACATTGATATTAAAAGCGGAAATTAAAACATTATCCGCCGTAATTTTCCCATAATTAGTTGTTCCAAAATATTCTATTCCTTTTTCTATCGCTCCCTCATTTAAGCGATATTTCACTTTTAAATCATAAGCATTGACGAATTCCAATTCCGTATTGGAAACTTTGTTGAAATTGTAGCCCGTTCTAATTTCTCTTCCGATAGTTTCTATCGTCAAACTCATATTATCGTTGGCGGCCATTAACGAAGTGACAATCCTTTGGTTGCGCAGCATCTGAATAAAACCGCCGGTGGCGATAGACATTAAAATTACAAAAACCCCCATCGCCACCACGAGTTCTACCAATGTAAACCCATTTGTAAATTTTAAATTCTTCATTATGGTCTCCAATTAAATAAATAATCCTCTAAACTCGTTTCAAATTTTCCGCCACGACCACTCCATTTAACCGTTGATTTAACCTTAATTTGATCCGCTCCCATTAAGGCGATATTAATCGTTCTGACAAACGGCGTTTGCTTTTCTCCTTGATAATCATAATAGCCGGTCACTGAATCAAATAAAATCCGCCTACTGGAATTATTTTCCAAAAAAACGCTTTTATAATTAACTTCAAAATCACCGTTTGAAAACCCCTCATTCCACGGCTTGCCTTGCATGACATTAGCGTCTATTAGATTTTTAACTATTTCAATGCCCTCCATACTCAAATAATTGGCAATGAATTGATCGCTAACCGTCCGATTAAGACTAATAGCGCTGGATATAAGCCCTAAAATTCCCAAAAAACCGATGCTCAAAATAGTGATAGCAATCATCACCTCAACCAATAAATAACCTCCATTAATTTTGAATTTCATTGGGTTGTAATTTGACCGCTATTGGTCACTTTAATTATTTTTTCCGATTTGCCGTCAACTGTTTCAATTCTAATTAAAGCTTCTGTTTTCAAAAAATTATTATCGATAATGACAAACGGATCGGGAGGGATAAAAAGAATATCATTTAACTGAAGTTCTCTGAATTTTATTGTTTTATCCAATAAAATTTCTTCTTGTTTTTCGGCGAGATTAGCCGCCGTATAAACGCCGTCTATGGATAAACATCCCGGATCATCGGCTTCCGCGGGTATTTCTTTAAAAATAATTATTTTATTCGGCGCCTCAAAATGCGCGCCGTAGCCGCAGGGAATTGAATTATCCCCAAAAGTCGCCAAGGCTAAAGATTTGGCTTTAATGATCGAAGAAACAACTTTTGTTTGTTCTTTAAATAAAATAATCTGGCGTTCACCGCTGCGGGAATAAAATACCAAACCCGTTGATAAAAGAGCGATTATGGCAAAGACAATTAAAAGTTCTGTTATTGTAAAACCTCTTTCCATATTCATTGCTTATATTTTACCTAAAAATTGAATAATTTGAAGTAACCGTCAATCAGCCGTTTTCCCAGAAAAAAAACAAGAGACGACCCGATAACTAAAAACGGTCCGAAAGGAACAATGTCTTTCATTGTCTTTTGTTTTTTAATCAGCAATGGAGCCGTAAAAATAGCGCCGATGACAAAAGCTAAAAAAATAACAACAATAATGTCGGGCCAGCCGAAAATAAGACCAAAAGCCGCGGCCAACTTGAAATCTCCCCAACCCATTCCTTTCCCTCGGCTTAAAACTATTATGGCGGCAAAAAAAATCATTGCCAAAACCGCCGCAAAAAAATGATTTAACCAAATATTTTCTATTAAACCGAAAAGCAAAGAATAATGACCCGTAAATGACATCTGACCACTGACCGCTGACCACTGATTTAATGTTAATGATTGAATAACTATCAATAAAATGCCTAAAATAGCTAAAAACAAATTTATTGAATCGGGGATAAGATAAAAATGAAAATCAATAATCGAAAGAAGAAGGAATAACAAAAAAATCAAAATCCAAATTAAAATAGCCACCGGGGTATAGGGTGTTACAACGCCAGCCATTAGGGCAATTGGAACAAAAATAAAAATTAAGCCGCTCAAGAATTCAACAAGCGGATACTGAAAAGAAAGTTTTTGACCGCAACCGCGGCATTTGCCTTTTTGGACCAAAAAACTGATTAAGGGAATTAATTCGTACCAAACCAATTTTTTGCCGCAATGAAGACATCGCGAACGGCCATTAATGACCCTTAAATCTAAAAGTTTTTGGCCGGGTTTATATCGTAAAGAAACGACATTCAAAAAACTGCCGACCGCCAAACCGAAAAGAAATAAAAAGAAATACGGAGAATAGTTCATTTAGAACCTGACGCAAAATACCGGATCATCGCAATTAATGCCGAAAACTGTTCCGTCAATTTCTGTCGACTCTTGTAAACTGGAATGATCGGATGTTGAAAATCTAGCTCCCAACGTATAACTTTGAAAATCCGTACTGTCAACACCGTAATAATAATTATTTCCAGGAAGCGGATCGTTTGGAATGGAAGTTACGCCAATGTTGGCGCTGATTAATGTCGTCTGTAAAACGCTCCAAGTTGAAACATTAGGATATGCCCGATTCTGAGTATAATAAATTTCAAGATAACTCTGGACTCTTTGAAGATCGGTCATTCTTCGGGCATCGTAAGCTCCTCCCCTAAATCCTCTAAGCCCCACTAAAAATACTGAAGCTAAAATGGAAATAATGGCGATAACAATGAGCATTTCTATAAGCGTAAAACCCCGCGCAAAAATTTTATTTTTCATAATTTTTATTTTATATTTTATATTTTATCGACCTTTTGATTAAAACGTTTTAAATCCTTGCATTAAATTATATATCGGCAGAAGCACGGCCGCAAACAGCAACCCGATAAAAATGCCGATAACCGTAATTAAAACCGGTTGAATTAATTCAGCCAAATTATTCAAAGTATTATCCACGTCTCGCGTGTAAAAAACGGAAATTTTCGTCAGGATTTCTTCCAACCGGCCCGTAGTTTCCCCCACCGCCACCATTTGCCCGACCATTGCCGGAAAATAATATTCATTCGCCGATAAAAGAACCGAAAGAGTTTCTCCGGCTTTAATTTTTTCGGAAACTTCATGAAGAATATCACGATAAATAATATTGTCTATAGTATGTCCGGTAATTTCAATAGACTGAGCCACCGGAATCCCCCCTCTGATAAGAATACTTAATGAATCGGCAAATCTGGCGACATAAATTTTTTTAAAAAGATTTCCAAAAATCGGAATCTTCATAATTAATTCGCTTTTCACGTTTTTACCCTCCGGAGTTTTTAAATAACCCATTACCAAACTGATTAAAAAAAATGTTATTAAAATCATTAACCACCACCAATTGAT
>JBBTVE010000069.1:0-12827 GCA_038063395.1 Patescibacteria group bacterium | reverse complement strand
GAAGTTCATCCTCGAATTGCCAAGGCCTATATTCTATATCGTCAGCATCGGGCGGAAATTCGTCAGGAGAAAAAACAAGTTCTTGATAAAACCGAGATTGACGAAGTTGATAAAAAATTTGACATTAACGCTTTAAGGGTTTTAGCCTCGCGTTACCTCAGAAAAGACGTCGACGGAAAAGTTATTGAATCGCCGAAAGAACTTTTTGAAAGAGTTGCCGTTCATACGACCATTCCCTCGCTTTTTTACGATTCAAAAATTTATCAGGAAAGAGGTGGCGCGCCGGAACATCAAATTGAAGAATTTGATCAAATTAAGCACGAGGGAAAATTTTTCATCGGGAAATACAAATTAAATCAGTTTCATTTGGAAGCCGTAAAAAAAGTTTATGATCGTTTGGCGCAACAACGTAAGATAAAAGTTTCTTGGAACGGTTTTTTGAATCTTCTTGGAAAAGGATATTTTAATAAATATGAAAAAGAAATCGAAGAGTATTATGAATTGATGGTCAATAGAAGATTTTTGCCGAATACTCCGGCTTTGGCTAATTTTGGCAATCATTTGGGGATGGGCTCGGCTTGTTTTACTCTCGGTATTGAGGATTCCATCGAGTCTATTATGGATATGCTTAAGGCCGCGGCTATTATTTTTAAATCCGGCGGCGGCGTTGGTTATAATTTCGCTAAACTTCGGCCGGAAGGCGATTTTGTCAAAACCACCGGCGGAGCGGCTTCCGGTCCGATTAGTTTTATGTCGATGTTTGATAAAATGACCGAAGTGATCAAACAGGGCGGAATTAGAAGGGGGGCGAATATGGGAATTTTAAACAGCAATCATCCGGATATTGAAAAATTCATACATGCCAAAGAAGGCAATCAGGCCCTAAAAAATTTCAACATCTCAGTGATGATAATGGGAGATTTTTGGAAAGCATACGAAGAAGGCAAGCCTTATCAGCTGGTAAGTCCGCATTCTCAAAAACCGGTTGCTGAAGTTGATGCTAAGAAACTTTTTGACATCATCGCTTATCAGGCGTGGGAATCGGCTGAGCCCGGAGTACTTTTTCACGACAGAATAAACGAATACAATCCGTTTTTAAAACATTTGGGGCCGATTGAAGCCACTAATCCTTGCGGCGAAGTTTTGCTTTACCCTTATGAGTCGTGCAATTTGGGGTCAATAAATGTTTGGAATTATCTTAAAAAAAATGGCGGCAAGAAACCGGTTTTTGATTGGCAAAAATTGGCGATGGACGTTAAAATCGCCACTAAATTTCTTGACAATGTGGTTGATGTCAATAAATATCCTCTTAAGGAAATAGAAGAAATGAGTTTGAATACCAGAAAACTCGGTTTGGGGATAATGGGAATAGGCGATCTGCTTTACGAACTTGAAATTCCTTACGCTTCGAAAAGTTGTCTGGATTTCATGGAGCGGTTGATGGAATTTGTCAATTATTATTCCAAGGAGACCTCGCTTGAATTATCTCAAGAGCGGGGACGAATGCCTTATTTTGATAAGTCATTCTACAAAGAAGGTAAATTGCCGTTTAGCGGATTTAAAGATAAAAAATCGTGGCGTTTTGATTGGTTGGCTTTGGCAAAAAAAATAAAAAAGCACGGCATCAGAAATAGTTTTACCACGGTAATCGCGCCAACCGGTTCAATTTCAATGCTGGCCGGGTGTTCCTCGGGCATTGAGCCGGTTTACAGTTTGGTTTTTGAAAAAAACGTGGCGGTTGGCAGTTTTTTTTATGTGGATCCGGTTTTTGAAGAACAGATGAGGAAAGCCGGTTTGATGGATGAGGATTTAATTGGAGATGCCGCCCGTTTTAACGGCAGCATTCGCCACATTTCTTATATTCCGGAAAAATATAAAAAGATATTTGTTACGGCAATGGATATTTCACCGGTTGATCATGTCAGGGTTTTGGCGGCTTTTCAGAAGTGGGTTGATTCGGCGATTTCTAAAACCAATAATTTTCCGGCTGAAGCCACGGTTGACGACATTAAAAAGGTTTATCTTTTGGCTTATGAATTGGGGTGTAAGGGGGTTACTGTTTATCGCGACAAATCTTTACAAACCCAAGTGCTGGTAGGCGGCAGCACTAAAAAGAAACCCAAGGATATTCAAAAATTATCCCTTGTTAAAAAAGACGAAAAAACCAAAGGATTAGTTGTTTATTACGAGGCGGGTGTAAAAGCTGAGGTCAACAGCTTGGATTTGTCGCCGGCCCAAAATACGATTGGTGGGAAATTTGATTTAAAAAATTGCCCCTCTTGCAGTTCGCTGCTGGTTAAGCAGGAAGGCTGCAATAAATGCGCGGCTTGCGGCTGGGGGCTTTGTTCATAAATGCATTTACTTCAAGAAGACATAAAAAAAATTATTGAGCAATCGGGATTGGTTGAAGAAAAGGATTTTTTGACGTCTCAACTTGAGGCTGAACGCGGTGGGCGAACGATTTTGGATGTTTTAATCGGCAAAGGATTGATTGATGAAAAATATTTAACCGAAAGCGTTGCCAAATTTTTTGGATTGCCGGTTGCCAATTTGCGCAACATTGAAATCTCCAATGATATATTGGAAATGATTCCCGAGGCCTTTGCCAAATCGCGGGGAGTCGTTCTTTTTGAATTTGACAAAGAAAAAAAACGGGGCAAATTAGCAATGATTGACCCGGAAGATTTCAATACCATTCAGTATCTCCGCGTTAAGCTCGATGCTTGGCTGGATATTTATTTAATTTCTTCGTCAGATATCAAACATGGTTTAAGGCAGTATAAGAAAAAAATCAGTGAAGAGTTCGGTAAAATTATTGATGAAAATTTAAGTGAATCAATGGGAATGGTTGGGAGTTTTGAAACGGCTAAAATGATTGAAGCCGTGCCGATTGTCGGTATTGTCAATACGATTATTGAACACGCGGTTACTTTGGGAGCTTCTGACATTCATTTTGAGCCGTTTGAAAACAAACTTGTGGTCAGATATAGAATAGACGGCATTCTTCAAGAAATTCTGACTCTACCGAAAGTTATCGCTTTAATTTTGGTTTCGCGGGTTAAAGTTCTCTCCAATCTTCAAATTGATATTCATAACGCGCCGCAAGACGGTCGTTTTCGGTTCCCAATGGAAGATCAATTTATAGATGTCAGGGTGTCGGTAATCCCCACTTTTCATGGCGAAAAAGCGGAAATGCGATTACTCAAGGGATCTTTGAGGCCGTTGACGCTTTATGAGCTCGGTTTTTTGCAGGAAGATTTAATAAAGCTTGAAATAGCGATAAAAAAGCCCCGCGGCATGATTTTAGTGACCGGTCCGACCGGTAGCGGCAAAACAACCACTCTTTATTCTATTTTGGGGATTCTTAATACGCCCAAAGTCAATATTACGACCGTTGAAGACCCGATAGAATATGACATTCCCGGCGTTAATCAGACTCAAGTGAATACTAAAGCCGGTTTGACCTTTGCTACTGGTCTGCGTTCTTTGGTCAGACAAAACCCGGACATTATTATGGTGGGAGAAATTAGAGATACGGAAACGGCTGATATTGCGATAAACGCTTCTTTAACGGGCCATCGTTTACTTTCAACCTTACACACAAACGACGCGCCGACGGCTGTTCCCCGACTTATTGATTTGGGAGTGCAACCATTTTTAATCGCTTCCACAATGAATGTGGTGATTGCCCAAAGATTGGCAAGACGCATTTGCGCTGCCTGCGTTCATTCAACAAAGCCGACAAAAGAAATGACGGATATTTTTAAAGAACAAGTTAAGGGCATAGGATTAAAGATTGAACCGCCCCAAATGATTTACAAAGGCGAAGGGTGTAATGTTTGCGGATTTTCCGGGTATAGGGGACAGGTTGGAATTTTTGAAATTTTATACGTTTCCGATGCTATTCGGGCACTGATAATCGCCAAGGAGCCGACCAACATTATTAAGAAAAAAGCCAGAGAAGAGGGAATGAAAATTATGTTTGAAGACGGTTTAGCAAAAATTGAAACCGGTCTTACGACTTTGGAAGAAGTTTTAAGAGTAGCGGCGGAATAAAATGCTTAAAATTCCCACTTTAAAATTAAGAGAATTGATTGTGAAAGAAGGGTTAATAACAGAGGCGGATTTTGACGGTTTATTGAGTGAAGCGTCGAGAATGGGGCAGAACATGGAAGAAGTTTTAGTTTCTCGCGGCATTATTACGGTTGATTATTGGCATGATTTTTTGGCAAAATATTTCGGCGTTGAAAGGGCCAATTTGACTCGGCGTCAGATAAATGAAACAGCGCTTCGAAAACTTTCGGAAAATTGGGCGAGGCAAAAAAAGACGATAATTTTTGACGAAGAATCATCCGGGGCTTTAGACGCGGCGATGGAAGATCCCAGCGATCTTTCGACGGTTGAATTTTTAAAACAACATCTTAAGGTCGATATTAAACCGTTTTTAGCCACTGATGAGGATTTGGAAAGAGGTTTCGCGATGTATGGGCGCCGTTTTGCCGAAGATTTCAAAAAGATTATAGAAGAAAATATCGCCGCTTCTCTTAAACAAAAATTGGGAAGTATTGAAGAAGCGGCGGCGGCCGTGCCGATTGTGGCGATTATCGATAATTTGATTTTTTACGCCGCTAACCTCAAGACTTCAGATATTCATATTGAGATTTTTGAAGATAATATTCTGGTCAGATTTCGGATAGACGGCGTGCTTAATGAAATTACCAGAATTCCCAAAGATGTTCATCCGGCTTTGGTCGCCAGAATAAAACTTTTATCGGGATTGAAAATAGACGAGCATCAAAAACCGCAAGACGGCCGTTTCCGCTATAAAGCCGCTTCCTATATGATTGATATCAGAGTTTCCGTTATTTCCACTTTTTACGGAGAAAAAGTGGAAATGCGGTTATTGTCTTCCACTCAAAAGCCGTTGTCTTTAAGAGAGTTGGGAATGATAGAGGACATGGAAACGATAATCAGAGAAAATATCAAGAAATCTTACGGCATGTTGTTGATTACAGGTCCGACCGGTTCGGGAAAAACCACCACTCTTTATTCTATTTTAAATATTTTAAACAGACCGGAAGTTAATATCGTAACTATCGAAGACCCGATAGAGTATAATATGAAATATGTCAATCAAACGCAGATTAATCCTTTGGCCGGAGTGACTTTTGCCTCGGGACTCCGTTCCATTCTGCGTCAAGACCCTAATATCATTATGGTGGGTGAAATTCGGGATGAAGAAACAGCGGAAATCGCGGTGCATTCCGCTTTAACGGGACATCTTCTTCTTTCGAGTTTGCACACAAACGACGCGTCGACGGCCGTTCCAAGATTGATTGATATGGAAATTCCTTCTTTTCTGGTAGCCGCGGTTTTGAACGCGGTTTTGGCTCAGCGTTTGGTGAGAAAAATCTGCGTTGATTGTATTGAATCTTTTCCGCCGTCAACGGATTTATTGGAATCGATAAAAATCCAGATTAAAAGTTTGAATTTAGCCGTTGATTTTAAAGCTCCCAAAATTTTGTATCGCGGTCGGGGGTGTTTAAGCTGCAATCAGACGGGATATTCCGGCAGAATAGGTATTTTTGAAATTTTAAATATTGACGAAGATATAAGAAAAGAAATTATTTCACCAAATTTTTCTTTAGATAATTTAGTGACTTTGGCAAAAAAGAAAGGAATGATTATGATGTTTGAAGACGGTTTGCGAAAAGCCGAAGTGGGAGCAACAACGATTGAGGAAATACTAAGAGTTATACGAGAATAAATTTATGCATTTTCATTATATTGCTTCAAAGGCGAACGGCGGAATAATAGAGGGCGATTTCGAAGCCGATAATTTGGCCGGCGTTTTGGAGCATTTGGTTTCTCAGGGATTAAAACCCGTTTCCGTTAAGGTCCGGAAAGATTTTGAATCAGCGGGCCGTTTTAATATTTTTAGCCAATCAGTCACGATAACCGATAAAATTTTTTTGACGAAATATCTGGCTTTAATGCTTAAAGTCGGCACGGATCTTTTTAAGGCCATTGATATTCTAATCGCTGATTTTGACAAACCGTCGGTTAAAGCTTTGCTTATCGAAATTCGTTTGACTTTGGAAAAGGGGCAGCCGTTTCATTCAGCTTTTGCCAAATATCCTAAAATTTTTTCTCCGGTTTTTATTAATTTGGTTAAAGCCAGCGAGGCCTCGGGAAATTTAGAAAAGGTTTTCGAGCAATTGAGCGTTTCTCTTCAAAAGGAACAAGAACTTCGCCATAAAATCAAGGCGGCGCTGACTTACCCCATAATTCTTCTTTTGGCTTCGGTTTTAATTTTGATTTTTTTGGTCGGTTTCGCTTTGCCGAAAATTGCCAATGTTTTTTCTTCCAGCGGATTTGAGCCGCCGACTTTTTCAAAAATCGTTTTTACGATAGGAATTTTTGCCGGAGATTATTTGTGGTTTATTTTAGTTTTTTTTATCATTATTACCGCGGGGACATGGTTTTTATTTTTTAAAACTTTGAGCGGTCGGCGAATTTTTTATCGATTTATAGTTAAATTGCCGGCAGTCGGCAATGTTTTGAAGAAAATCGCGCTTCAGCGATTCGCTTCGACTTTATCGGCTTTGCTTTTGGCTGGTCTTCCCATTCTTGATTCTTTGGAAATTACCGCCAGCGCCGTCGGTTTTGAAGAATTAAAAGACAGTTTAATCAGAATTTCCAGGGAAGGGGTGTCTAAGGGATTGACTATTGGAGAGGCGTTCCGGCGCGAATCGACTTTTCCTAAGGTAGTAACTAATTTGATAGCAATTTCGGAAAAAACGGGCCATCTTGAAAATATTTTGGACACCTTGGCTAATTTTTACGAATCGGAAATAGACGCTTCCGTGAAATCATTGATGGCGTTTTTGGAACCGATTTTATTATTACTTATCGGTTTGGTTATCGGCACCATCGCCATGTCTATTATCGTGCCGATATATCAATTGGTCGGGAGATTCTAAATATGAAAGCATTTACCCTGATTGAACTTTTGGTAGTTATCGGCATTACGGCGATACTGGCTGTTTTTTTTATAATGAGTCCTTTAAGTTTTCGTTCCCAGCAAGATTTGAATTTGACCGTTTTAGAGATAACAGCGGCATTGAGAAACGCCCAGGATAATTCCATCTCTCAGGAATCGGGAAGCGTTTGGGGAATTTATTTTGATAATATTAACGGCAGCGGATTTTACGATTTTTTTTCCGGCAGCAATTATTCTTCGACAAATATAGTTTCGCGTTCGGCTTTGCGTTCAAATATTAAATTTGTCCAACCGATTGTTGGCGCCAGTTCAACGGTAATTTTTAACGCTGTTAGTGGATTGCCAGTTGCTTCAACCACGATTATAATTGTTTTAAGGGAAGATTCTTTGTCTTCTCGCGCGATTATAATTAATGCCAACGGTCAAATACAACATTAGATTCAAGGGGGGAATAGCCGCTTTGCCGACCATTCTTTTGATTTCGGGCATTATCGTGGAAATTTCCGTTGCCGGAGTTTTAGTGGCCTATTTTTTCAGCCAGAGCGGATTTGGAATTAAATTATCGGCCGAAGCTCTTGGCGCGGCGAATGCCGGTATTTCAGACGCTTTAATAAGAATAGTCAGGGATAAAAATTTCTCCCATTTAGGATATAATTTAATCGTTGGTAGGGGACAAAGCTATGTGGAAGTTTGTAAAGATGTCTGTGTTGGTTCAGGAAAACATGAAATTATTTCCACGGGTTCGGTTTTAACCAAACGTCGAAAAATTAAGGCAATTGTTAATGTCGATGGCACGACCGGAGAAGTTAAAGTTGAATCAATAAAAGAAATACCATTATTATGAATTTTAAGAATTTTTTAAATATTTTAAATCCCCAGCCAAAAATTGGAGCGTTGGAGATTAACGATTTAGAATTGAAATTTTGCCGTCTTGACGGTAACGTTCCATTTTTGACGTCTTTGAAATTGCCGGTCGAAACAATTAAAGACGGGAAAATCGTCAATCGCGAAAACTTTTTAATTTCGCTTATTAAACTTCATCAACAAATCGTTTCCAAAAGAAAAAAGAAAATTTGCGCGGTTATCAATATCCCAGACAGCCATATTTATACGCAAGTTTTTACTCTGCCGGCTGTTGGTAACAATCATTTTGAAGAAGCCGCGAAACTTAATTTACAGATGATTTCTCCCATTGATTTTGAAAACGCTTATGCTGATTGGCAGATGATTAGCAAAAATATAGGTCCAAGCGGAGAATCGGAATTTTTAGGGGGATTTGTCGGAAAACAAATCGTTGACGAATTCGACATTGTTTTGAAAGAAGCCGGTTTTATGCCGTCGGCAATAGAATTCCCGGGTCTTTCGCTGACGAGATTAGCCGCTGATTTTGGCGCTTTTGAAGACGCAAATTCTTATCTTTTGCTTTATGTCGGCGGCCAGGGGTTAAGTTTCAATCTAATCAAAGAAGGAAGTTTGTACTTTAATCATTTTGTTTCTTGGCAGTCGGTTTACGGGAATGAGAGAAAAGTAACTTTCGAAGCTTTTAAAAAATTTGTCGTTGATGAAATAAAAAGGGTGATGAGTTTTTACGGCAGTCGTTTTAACGGACAGATAAACAATTTCGTTTTAGTCTCTTCGGGATTGGAAAAAGAAATTCTCAAAGCAGTTTCTGAAAATTTCTCCGTAAAAGTTCAATCATTAACGCTTAAAAAGTTTAAGGATTTGCCGATTGATTGGTTTCCGGTTTTTGGTTCGGCGTTAAGAGGGGTCATCCCGCGTTCTCAAGATATTATTATCAGTTTGGCTTCTGTCGGCACGGAACAGGAATTTTACTGGCAGAAGATTATTTATTTCGCGACTGTTTGGAGAAATGTCGTTTTGACACTGATTGGAGTCATTTTGGCGGTTTTTGTTCTGACTGACGGATTTTTAATAAAAACGGAAAATTCTTTAAACGAACGCTTGTCAACGCTGGGGGGAGAGGGGAATCCCATCCAACGCCAACAATCAGAAATAGTGGAATTAAATTTACTCAAGAGAAAAGTTGAAAATTTCAATGAAAAAATTGGTTTGGTTTCTAGTGCTTACGGTCAGCGTTTGAGTTGGACTTTATTTTTGGAGAAAATGAAGGAATTAGCCGATAATGACATTATTTTAACGCGTCTGTTTATTCAATCGCCGCAAATGCCGGTTTTAATTAATGCTCAAGCCGTTAATGAGGCCGCGGCTTTGGAATTCAAAAAAAAATTAGAAGGAGATCCTCAATTTGAGGCGGTGGAAATGCCGATAGCCAAGATTACGCCGACCGCCGGCGGAATTAATTTTACAATAGTGTTTAAGATAAAGGCGATAGAATAATTTATGGCGGGAAAACATAATCATAAAAAGATAGAAAAAAAATGGCAAAAAATCTGGGAGAATAAGGGGATTTATAAAATAAAAGATAAGGTTCGCGGGAAAAAGAATTTTTATCATTTAGTGATGTTCCCGTATCCTTCGGGTAATCTTCATATCGGTGATTGGTATAATTTCGCCCCAGCCGATGTTTTCGCTCGTTTTAAAAAAATGAACGGTTTTAATGTTTTGTCGCCGATCGGTTTTGACGCCTTTGGTTTGCCGGCCGAAAACGCGGCAATTAAACGCGGCATCCACCCGAAAGACTGGACTTATCAAAATATAAAAACCATGGCAAAACAGCTTGAAAGTATGGGTAATATGTATGACTGGTCGCGCAAAATTATCACCGCTGATCCGCAATATTACAAATGGACCCAGTGGATGTTTTTACAACTTTATAAAAAGGGATTGGTTTACAGAAAAAAAGCGCCGGCGAATTGGTGTCCAAAATGCCATACGGTTTTGGCGAATGAGCAGGTGATTGACGGAAAATGCGAGAGGTGTGATACGCAGGTGGTTCAGCGCGAAATTGAACAATGGCTTTTTAAGATTACTGATTATGCGGAAAGATTATTAAAAGATTTAGACGGATTAGATTGGCCGGAAAAAACGAAAATAATGCAGAGGAATTGGATTGGAAAGTCAGAAGGATCAATTATTAAGTTTGGCGTTGAATGTCAAATGTTAAATATCAAATGCGATATTGAAGTTTTTACAACGAGATTAGATACTATTTTTGGCTGTACTTATTTAGTGGTGGCGCCGGAACACTCAATAATTAAGAATTTAGAATCTAGAGTTCAGAATTTAGGAGAAGTTGAAAATTATATTAAACAGGCGAAGAAAAAATCCGATTTACAAAGGACGGATTTGGCAAAAGAAAAAACAGGAGTTGAATTAAAAGGCATTAAAGCGATAAACCCTTTTTCCGCCAAAGGCGGAAATAGTGAAAAAATTCCTGTATATGTTGCTGATTATGTTCTCGGGCATTATGGCGCCGGAGCGGTAATGGCAGTGCCGGCGCATGATGAGCGAGATTTTGAATTTGCCCAAAAATACAATTTGCCGATAAAAGAATCGATTTCGGGCGGCGATGTTTCAAAAAACGCTTTTACGCAGGACGGTATTTTAACGAATTCCGGACAATTTATCGGAATGACTTCAAAAAAAGCGAGAGAAGAAATGGTTAAATGGTTAAAAGAAAATAAATTTGGCGATAAAAAAATAAATTATAAACTTCGCGATTGGCTCGTGAGCCGCCAGCGATATTGGGGAACTCCAATTCCCATTGTTTATTGTGACAAATGCGGAATTATTCCGGTTCTAGAAAAAGATTTGCCGATAAAACTTCCCGATATTAAAAATTATTTGCCGACCGAGAAAGGTAAGTCGCCCTTGGCGCATTCGGAAAAATTTATAAATACAAAATGCCCGAAGTGCAAAGGCAAAGCTAAAAGAGAAACAGACACAATGGATACATTTGTCTGTTCTTCTTGGTATTATTTAAGATATGCTGATTCGAAAAATAATAAAAAATTCGCGGACGCAAAAAAAATAAAAAATTGGCTACCGGTTGATATGTATATCGGCGGCGCCGAACATTCCGTGCTCCATTTATTATACGCAAGATTTTTTACAAAAGTATTATATGATTTGAAATATTTGAATTTCAAAGAGCCATTTTCAGCTTTGAGGCACCAAGGAATAATTCTCGGTTCGGACGGCCAAAAAATGTCAAAGTCAAAAGGCAATATCATTGATCCAGACGGGCTTGTAAAGCAATTTGGCAGCGATTGCGTGCGAATGCATTTATGCTTTATGGGGCAATATGACCAAGGCGGTCCGTGGAATCCGACGGGAATTTTGGGAGTTAAAAGATTTTTGGATAGAGTTTGGGAATTAGCGACAAACAACAAGCGACAAGCGACAAGCGTTAAAAAACCCAATATTGAACGATTATTTCATCAAACTATTAAAAAAGTCACGGAAGATATTGAAAAATTTCAGTTTAACACGGCTATTAGTTCGTTGATGATTTTGTTAAACGAAATGGAAAAAAATGAAAGTCAATTATCGGTTGCCAATTGTCAGTTGTTTGTTAAATTATTATCTCCTTTCGCGCCTCATTTAACCTAAGAATTATATCAACAATTATTCAGAAATTCGAAGTCCAAAAAATTCAAATCAATTTTTCAAGAACAATGGCCAAAATACGATAAAAATCTTATTATTGAAGGAGAGTTTGAATTGATTATCCAAGTCAACGGTAAAATGCGCGATAAGATTTTAATGTCAAAGGGAATTTCTCAAAAAGAAGCGGAAAAGACGATTTTAAGCCGTGAGAAAATCAAAAATTTAGTTGTTGACAAAAAAATAAAAAAAGTCATTTTTGTGCCGGATCGGTTAATCAATATCGTTTTATGAGCTTTGTTAAAATTTTAATCATTTTTGTGGCAGTAATCGGTATTGTTTACGCCATTGGTCAGGCGCCTCAAACAATTGAACAGCTGAAACAATATCAAAAAACTCAACAGGTAAAGACCGTTAAAAAACCGCTGACAACGGCAAAAAAACCGTCTTCAACCGCGCCCGCTCAAACACCGACTTCTCAGCCGAAAGCGACCACCACTCCTTCCAAAATGATTTTGGACATTCCGGATTATCGGATTCCGACGGGATATAAACGCGAAGAATTGTCTCCTTATTTTGAAAAAATCCAAGTTTCATCGGTCTCGACTTATTCTTGGGGAAATTATCCGAAATCAATAAGTTTATATTCTTATTTGCAAGAAGGAGAATCAATTAATATCAGCGGCTGGAAAATAAAAAGCAATCGTTCGGAAATTTCTATTCCTAAAGCTGTTGGCGTTTATCGTCCCGATGGAGGGGAAGAGACGGACATTATTTTATTGGGCAGCAATTATATAAATATTTATAACGCCAAAAGTCCGGTTAATAAAAACTTCCGGCTCAATAAATGTACCGGTTATTTGGAAAATTTTTACGATTTCAATCCGCCTTTGCCGATGAATTGCCCATATATTAATCGTTCGGAGATTTCTTATCTTTATGGCGAATGCCAATCTTATATTATGTCTCTGTCAAGTTGTAAAATGCCGGAGACAAATTTTTACAATTCTTTGCCTGGCAGCGAACGGGGCAATGATTGTCGGGCGTATTTGAATACCATCAATTTCGGCAATTGCTATTCAAAATATCGAAGCGACAAAGATTTTCTTTCCAGCGAATGGCGAATATGGATTGAGGGCGATTGGTTTATAGATTCTCTCCACGACCGAATAAGGATTTTTGACAAAGAAGACCTTTTAGCGGATGAATATATTTATTAACGCTGAAGCTTGGCTTCGGCATAACGAAGTTTCATTAAATCTTTTTTGGCAAAATTTATCGGAATTGCCAAACCGAT
>JBBTVE010000068.1:0-13916 GCA_038063395.1 Patescibacteria group bacterium | reverse complement strand
CAAAAGTTCCCTTCAATTCCTCTGTTGCGGGGGCGGGAATTGAACCCACTTCTGAGGATTATGAGCCCTCCGAGGTAACCGTTCCTCCACCCCGCCGAGATGCCCCGCTTTCATTTATCGGGAAATCTCGGCGAAATAGAAAACTATGAGTTTTCCTTCTCTTTGCGAGGTAACCGTTCCTCCACCCCGCGATAACAGTATATTGATTTATCATAAAAAATCAATAAAATTTAAAATAAACGCCGGCGTAGCTCAGTGGCAGAGCGGACGCTTCATAAGCGTTAGGTCGCAGGTTCGATCCCTGCCGTCGGCACACAATGAAAAATAAAAAACTTCTTATTTTCTTAATTATTATCGCCATCATCGGCAGCGGGATTTATATTTATTCGTCTCTACAAACGGTTAAGGCGTATACTTATCTTGTGCCAAGATGGAATTTGGAAGATAAAATTTCTTCTTTGAAAAATTTCGTTGGCTTGAAAGTCAAAGAAAATATCAATAAAGGAGAATTTTTAATCAAGGAAAAAACTCAAGAAGCGAAAACAAGCATTTTTGAAGATTTGAAAGACAGTATAAGCGGTCAAATAGACATTTTGGGCGGGAAATTCGGAGTTGCTTCAAATTCATCTTTTGATTTAGTAATCAATCAAGTCGTTAAAATAAATCAGCCGATTTATTTCTCCATAAAAAACAGCGATGGAAAAATTTCGTATGAAATTAATTGGGGAGACGAAAAAATTGAAAGAGGAGAAATAGCCGAAAATGAAAGAAAAATCGTTTCTCATACCTGGACAAAAATCGGCGAATATAATATAACTTTCAAAGCCATTATCAACGGGAAAGATATTAAACAACAGAAGATAATAACTGTAATAGAATAAATATATGCTTTCTTATAACGAATTAAAACCTGGAACATTTATTATTATTGACGGACAGCCTTACGAGGTGGTGATTTTTGAGTTTTTAAGAATGCAACAACGGAAGCCCGTGGTTAAAACAAAGCTCAAAAATTTGATAACCGGTAAGGTCGCGGAACGCTCTTTTCAACAAAGTGACAATCTTGAAGAAGCCGAGCTTGAAAGAATGCCGGTGCAATTTATTTATGAAAGCCGCGGTGTCTATTGGTTTAATGAAGCCAATAACCCCCAAAATCGTTTTTCGTTAAAAAAAGAAGAATTAGGGGGGGGAGTGAATTTTTTAAAATCTAATTTAGAAATAATCGCTCTAAAATTTGAAGGCAAAATTATCAGAATTGAACTGCCTATTAAGATTGATTATAAGGTCACTGAAGCGCCGCCGGCGATTAAAGGTGATACGGCTCAAGGCGGAGCTAAAGCCATAACTATTGAAACGGGCGCGAAAATTAATGTTCCGCTTTTTATTGATGAAGGAGATATCATTAAGGTGAATACTCAAACCGGCGAGTATGTTGAAAGAGTTGAAAAAAAATAAGAGGGTTTTTGTAATGATGTCCGGCGGCGTTGATTCCAGTGTCGCGGCTTTTTTATTAAAAAAACAAGGATATGAGGTAGTTGGTGTTTTTATGCGTTGTTATAACATTGATGGTTGTGTCGAACGAGATGCTGAAGATGCCCGAAGGGTGGCCGAGAAACTAACAATCCCATTTTATGTCTGGGATTTTGAAAAAGAATACAAAAAGAAAGTGGTTGAATATATGGTGAAAGGATATAGAAAAGGAATTACGCCAAATCCAGATGTGATGTGCAATAGGGAAATAAAATTCGGCTTATTTTTAAAAAAAGCGTTAAAAATGGGAGCGGATTATGTGGCGAGCGGACATTATGTGCGACTCAGCAATATTCCTCAAGACAATTCGACTTCGTCTTTATTTTCACTTTTTCAAGCCAAAGATAAGAACAAAGATCAAAGTTATTTTCTTTGGACATTAACGCAAAAACAATTAAAGCATTGCCTTTTTCCGATTGGCGATTATTTGAAACCCAAAGTGAGGGAAATGGCGCGAAAAGCCGGTTTGCCGACGGCCGATAAAAAAGATTCCCAAGGAATTTGTTTTTTGGGGAAAGTGACGTTGGATAAATTTTTAGGACAATATATTCCTAAAAAAAAGGGAATAGTTTTGAATATTTCCGGCGAAAAATTGGGCGAACACAAAGGCGCGCATTTTTACACAATCGGCCAAAGGCATTTAGGAATCTCAAATCTTAAATCTCAAATCTCAAATCAAAAACCGTATTATGTGGCGGAAAAAAATGTAAAAAAAAATATCATAGTGGTTGCCGAAGGAAATGAAAACCCAGCGTTGTATAAAAATGAAATTAAATTGACAGATGTGAATTTTATCAGCCCCCTCGCTCATTCTCTAATTCGCGCGAATAGTAGAATAGATGTTTTAGCGCGTCTTCGTTATAGACAACCTTTGGTAAAAGCAAAATTAATCAAATTATCAATTACTAATTACCAATTACTATTTACCGAACCAGTCAAATTTGTAGCTCCCGGGCAATCAGCGGTGTTTTATTTGAAAAACGGCGAGATGTTGGGGGGAGGAATTATTATTTGACAGATTTAATAAAATAAGCTATTTATTAAAATTAAATATAGAAAGGAGGTGATAGAAATGAATGAACGGCAAAAATGGCCATGGGAAGGTATGCATTGGGAACAAGTGTTTGATGAAGAAAAAGTTCTTTTACAAATAGCCGAGAAAAACGGCTTTAAACAAATGGAAAAATCAGTCCATCTTGTTTTAGAGTTGGAAAAACAAAAGAAATATGCGGAAAAAATAGAGAGTGGCAAAAGAGTATATCTCAATTTTCTGATAGAGGCGGGGAAAGAACGGGCCATTAAGATACTTGAAGAAATAGAGAATCAAAATTTGGCCTTTTGGTTTGCCAAATATTTTTACCCTGAATCAGAAAGTCTTATTAAAAAACATAGGCTAAATGAAAAAGATATAGAACGGCTTATGCTTATAGCGATAAACACAAAAGATCCTTGGACAATAACTGATTTTACGGAAAATTTTTCTTTTCTTATGTCAAAAGGGATAAAAGGAAAAACCGTAAACTTAATAATCGAATCAAATTGCCCGGGTTCTGCTTGTTCCATCGTAAAAGATTTTGATTTGCCAATAGCCACTTTAGAAAAATTAGCGGAGATTGTCATAAATTCAAAAGATCCTTTTTGGGCATATATCTTTGCTCGCGATATAAAAAATGTATCGCTTACTATCAGAGAAAGGTTTTCCGAAATCGTAATAAATTCTAGGGACTACAAAATGGCGTATAGGTTTCTTAAATTTACGTCAATAGACCCTGATTTTAACAAAAACGTCATCAATAATCTGAAAAAGATGGTTAATGACGCAAACGATTCCGAATGGTCGCTCGACTCTCCATAAACTCCATAAGGGCTTAAAACCTTGTGGAGTTTTTTTAACTAATAGTTTTTATTTTCTATTTAATTTATAATCAATTTATATGCTTTACACTCGCAAGGGGGATAAAGGAGACACCAGTTTTTTTGGCTGTAAACAAAGATTTTCCAAAAATTCGGCGTTAGCCGAAGCTTTGGGTTCAGTTGACGAAATTAATTCTTTGCTCGGAGTTTGTAAATCAAAAACAAAGAAGATTAAAATAAAAATTAATAAAAAAACTGTTTTTTTAGCTGATATCATTGAAGAAATCCAACAAAATCTTTTTATCATTCAAGCGAATTTGGCGGGCGCCGACAAAAAAATAAATAAGCAAAAAGTTAAATATCTCGAAGAAATTATTGATGCGATTGAAAAGCAACTTCCGTTGATAAAAAGTTTTTTTATCCCGGGACAAACAGAACTTTCGGCTTTGTTTGATTATGCCAGAACAGTTGTCAGAAGAACGGAAAGAATGGTGGTGGCCTTTTCAGAATCGGAAAAAGAGAAAGTTTTGTTGCCCGAAACACTGGCTTATTTAAACAGACTATCATCTATTCTTTACGCTGTGGCGAGATTAGTAAACGCCAAATCCGGAATAAAAGAAAAAAAACCTTCTTATAAATAAATGGTTATTTATAATGCCGCTTTTTGGGGAATTGCCTTTTTTCTTATCGGTGTTTTTCTTGCTAGTTTAAAATTAAGCTTTTTTATTATTGTCGGGATTTCCGTTTTTTTGGCAATTTTATTTTTATTTCTTTATTTTTCTAATAGCAAAACTAAACTTTCTTTTCTATGGCTTGCCGGCTTATCAATGGTAATTATTTTGGGAAGTTTTTATTATTTTTGGCAAGATAATTATCAAATTAAAAATATTAATATCGTTTTTAATCAAAAAATTGAATTTAAGGGAGCGGTAATTGATTATCCCCAAAGAGGAGATTTTCAAAAGTTCACAATTCAGCTTCAATCTCCTTATTCCGGAAGAATTTTAGTCAAATTAAAATCTTATCCGAATTTTAATTACGGCGATTTAATCTATTTTCAAGGAACGATTGAAAGGCCTTTTTCCGAAAGTTATGCTTCTTATTTGGCAAAAGACGGCGTTTTTGGAACAAGTGATTTTCCTAAAACGGAATTTTTGGCGGAAAATCAGGCGTCTAAAATAAAATCCTCTCTTTTAAAATTAAAAGAGAGGGTTGTGGCGAATTTTCAAAAAGTTTTAGGACCGCAAAAAGCCGCTTTCTTGGGAGGAATCGTTTTGGGTGAAAGGGGAGAATTTTCAAAAGAATTCAAGGAAAAAATGAATAAAAGCGGCACTTCTCATTTAGTAGCGCTTTCGGGATATAACATTACTATTGTCGCTTATGGCATCGGCATTTTTCTTGGATGGTTTTTCCGTAGAAAAACGGCTTTTTGGTTTAGTGTTATTGGTATCACGGCTTTTGTTTTAATGACCGGCGCTGAAGCATCATCGGTAAGAGCGGCAATAATGGGTATTATCATCCTGCTCGCTCAAAAAATCGGTAAAGTTCATTCAATAAGGAATACCATTGCGATTGCCGGCTTGATTATGGTTTTAATAAATCCAAAAGTTTTACGCTTTGACTTGGGGTTTCAACTTTCTTTTGCCGCTCTATTGGGTATTGTTTATTTGGCGCCGGCTGTTCAAAAATTTTTCAAAATGAAAGAAGAAAATGGATTTTTGAATTGGCGAGAAAATCTTTTAATCACCACTTCGGCGCAAATAGCAGTTATGCCACTGCTATTGATTAATTCCGGCGGTTTTTCACCAACCTCAATCGTGGCGAATATCTTGATTTTAGAGACGATTCCATTAATAATGTTTTTCGGATTTTTGCTTGGCGCGACGGGATTTTTATTTTTACCTTTGGCTATTATTTTGGGCTGGTTTATTAATTTTATTTTATCGTACAATCTTAAAATTATAGATATTTTTGCCGGTTTTCCCTGGTTGGCAATCGAAATGGGAATTTTCGGCGCGATAATATATTACTTAACGATGGCCGCGTTTATTTTTTATAACAACAGAAAAACGCCCATTAAAAATAAAATTTGACGATTTTTAATAGGTAATGTTATTCTAATAACAGAATTTAAGCGATTTTTAAAAATTTAATAAGGAAGAAAAAAAGGAGGGTTTATGAAAGTAAGAGAGGTCTTAAAAATACTGGAGAAAACAGGCGCGGTGATTACTAATAGTCATATTGTTTATGCTTCCGGCAAACACGGTTCGATTTATATCAATAAAGATGCAATTTTTCCGCATACTAAAGAGATATCGAGTTTGTGTCGAGCAATCGCCGAACTGTTCGTGGACGACAAGATAGAGGGGGTTATTGCTCCGGCAATTAGTGGAGTAATCCTTTCGCAATGGATAGCGTATTATCTTTCAGAAATCACCGGACACGAAGTATTAAGTGTCTACGCTGAGAAACAGAAAATAGAGGTGAGATTTTCATCGATAGGAGGTTTTATTATCAAGCGCGGCTATGATAAATTTGTCGCGGATAAGAGGATTCTTGTAGTGGATGATGTACTTACTACGGGGAACTCCGTTAAAGAAGTAATCGAGGCTGTACGAGCTGTTCGCGGTAATGTAGTTGGTCTCGGCGCTCTTGTAAATCGTGGGGACGTTACTCCAAATAATATAGATGCGCCAAAACTCATCTCCCTCATTAATCTTAAGCTAAATACTTATAATGAGGCAGATTGCCCGCTCTGCGCGCAAAGTATCCCAATTAATACCGAGGTGGGACACGGTAAAGAATATCTTGAGCGCAAAAAGGCATTCAAAGATAATTTTTTTTCGGGTTAATCGACTACGGGCGCCATTAATAAACCGATGGCGCTTTTTTTATTGCTTTTTCAAAATAAATATAATAAAATTATTTTAATGTTTGGGAAAATACTTAAACTTGGATTGGGACAATTTTTTTCTTCGCGGATTGCTAAAGCTGGCGTTTTTGTTGTTTTGGCAATCGTTATTTTGGGAGGCGCTTCTTATTATAGTTATAATTACGGTTATTTAAAAGGGATTGAAAATCCAAAAATCGTTATTGTTCGCGGAGTGACGGATTTGGAAAAAGGCAAGGAAGAGGGGATTGATTTTAGTGTTTTTTGGGAAGCTTGGCAAATGATAAAAGACAAATATGTCAAAGCTGATGAATTGGACAGTCAAAATTTAGTTTACGGCGCAGTAAGGGGATTAATAGGGTCATTAGAAGATCAAAATTCCGTATTTATGGAGCCTTCCGACGCTAAAAAATTTAATGAGGATATTGCAGGAGAATTTTCCGGCATTGGCGCGGAAATAGGTATTCGTAACGACCAATTAGTAATAATCGCGCCGCTCAAAGAAACACCGGCGGAAAAAGCCGGGTTAAAACCCATGGATAAAATCTTGAAAATCGGTGATAAATCAACGGATGGTTTGATAGTGGATGAAGCGGTAAAACTGATTAGGGGATTAAAAGGAACAACCGTGATTTTAACCGTTCTTCGACAAAATTGGGATAAGCCCAAAGAAATACCTATTATTCGCGATACTATTCAAATCCCCACCCTTGATTGGGAAATAAAAGACGACAATATCGCTTATTTCCGTCTTTACAATTTTTACGAACAAGCTCCTTTACTTTTTTATCAGGCCGTTGTTAAAACTTCGCTTTCCGCTCCAAAAGGAATAATTTTGGATTTAAGAAATAATCCCGGCGGATATTTAGAAGCTTCGGTTAATTTAGCCGGCTGGTTTTTAGAAAAGGGAGAAATCGTGGTATCTGAAAAATTTCGTTCCGGCGAAAAGCAGGATTTTAAATCTTACGGTAGTGGATTTCTTAAAGATCTTCCCATTGTAGTTTTAATAAATGAAGGTTCGGCCTCAGCCTCGGAAATTTTAGCCGGCGCGTTAAGAGACAACAGGGGAGTTAAATTAATCGGCAAAAAAAGTTTTGGCAAAGGAACAGTCCAAGAACTCCAAACCCTTAAAGACGGTTCGATGGTTAAAATTACCGTCGCGTACTGGCTTTTGCCCAAAGGCCATCAAATTGAAAAAAACGGATTGGTTCCCGATTATGAGGTTGATTTGACGGAAGAAGACATTAAAGCCGAGAAAGACCCGCAACTCGAAAAAGCAATAGAAGTGTTAAAACAAGACCTAGCATTATGAAAGTTATTCTCTTCCAGGATATTAAAGGTTTAGGGAAAAAACACGACATCAAAGAGGTAAAAAGCGGCTATGCTCGTAATTTTTTGATTGCCAAAGGATTGGCAAAATCCGTTACTAAACAAGCGCTTAGTGAAATTGAAACTAAAAAAGAAATTTTAAAAAAGAGGGGGAACGAATTGGGAATGATTTTTGAAAAATTAGCAAAAGAATTACAGGACAAAGAATTTCATTTTTATGTTGAAACGGGAGACAAGCAAGAAGTATTCGGATCAATAAAAAAAGAAGATATTAAAAAAGAATTGGAAAAATATCTTAACGGGGATTCTTTACCCGAAGAATTAAAACTCCAAGCCATTAAAAAAATCAAAATTAATTTGAATAAATCTCTTAAAGCGCTTGGGATTCATCCCGTGGAGATGGAGCTGCCGGAGAATAAAAAAGTTAATATTAATATCGTGTTAAATCGGATGATTACTCAACGTTAATCATCGTCGCATAACGAACATTGCCGTCAAATCGAATTTTCTTTTTCTGAATAAATTTAATTACACCGTTTTTTGAAGCATAAAGGGTGTCATCCTTCGCTCTTTTAACATTTTTGCCCGCCAAATATTTCGTGCCGCGCTGGCGAATCAAAATTTCACCGCTTTTAACGGCTTGATTCTGCTGACGTTTGATTCCTAAGCGTTTAGAAGCGGAATCTCTTCCTAATTTAGTTGAACCGCCGGCTTTTGTATGTGCCATTTTTAATTTCAATAATTTTATTCTATAATTAAAACTATGTCAACCAAAAAACTCGTTTTTGACATTGAAACCATTGGCGATGATTTTGATTCTCTTGATGAAATAACTAAAGAATCATTGACTCGCTGGATAGAAAAAGAATCATCATCTGAAGCCGAATATAAAGAAGCGCTTCAGGAATTGAAAAGCGGGCTCGGCTTTTCTCCTTTAACGGGCAAAATAGTTGTTATTGGCGTTTTGGATTGCGAGAAAAATCAGGGCGTAATTTATTTTCAAGCCCCAAATGAAACCATTAACGAATTCAGCGAAGGCGGAATTATATTCAAACAAATGGATGAAAAAGAGATGTTGGAAAAATTTTGGCAAGGAGCGAAAGAATATGATGAATTTATCGGATTCAACAGCCGAGGATTTGATGTACCGTTTATGATGGTCAGGTCGGCCATTCATAATGTAAAACCGACAAGAAATCTAATGGAAGGCAGATATTTATATCAACAACGAGATGCCAGACACATAGACCTTCAAGACCAATTGACGTTTTACGGCGCGGTGCGGAAAAAAGGAAATTTACATCTTTGGAGCCGAGCTTTTGGCATTAAAAGCCCTAAGGAAGAGGGGATTACCGGCGATGATGTGGGAAAATTATTTAAAGAGAAAAAATTTTTAGAGATTGCCAAATATAATGCCGGTGACTTGAAAGCCACTAAGGAACTTTACGAAAAGTGGGAAAAATACATTAATTTATGACAGATTGGCTCAAGGAAAATAAACGGAATATTATTTTAGGAATTCTTCTATTATTAACCGTTTCTTTAAGCTTTGGATTGGGCTATCTGACAAACCGTGAATTTAATTTCAACCGCGCTCAAATTATTATTGAAAAATGTTCAGAATAAATATCCTTCTTGTTTCAGCCAATAATCGTTTTCCCATTCCCAAAGTTTTTTAGCGCCTAAAAAGGCCTGATAATCCTCCTGCCAGTAGGGGAATTCCTTGAGTTCAATATCTCCTTTAAGTTCTGACCATTCGTGTGCGCAATTTTTAGCTTTAAAGTCATAAGTTTTGCCGTTCCAAGGTAATTTTATTTTTTGGCGACCGCCCTTAACTCTTAAAGTCGCTTTACACTTTAAGCAAGTTTTTATTTGGTCAATCCTCAAAATCCAACGAGTTTGAAGATTTTTAAGGTTTTTCTCCAAAGCCGCGATATAAGCGCCGGTTTGTAAATTATAATCGCGATAAATCGCTTGAGAAGTTTTAATATCCAAAACGCCGAATTTGCCGTCAATTAAAGCTACCGCGTCAATCGTGCCGGCATATCGTTCGTCATAATTAACTACTTGTTTTTCCACAAATTCGAGATCAACTTGGATGTTTTTTTCTTCACGAAATTTCAAAAAAGCATTGATCGCCGGAGAAATTAAGGGGTCAATATTTTGTAATTTACCATGAAAAATCTTTTCAACGGTTTCATGGATAAGAGTGCCTTCGCTGGCGGATTGTTTTTTAACCGCTTCGCCTTCGGCAAAATTATTCATTTCCGCGTAAAAACGATAAAGCGCCGGCTTAGACTTAATGTCAATAATTTTTGTCACCCGAGGATACCAAACGCCATCTATTTCATAGCCCGATAAGCCCTTAAAATGTTTAAGATCCGTATAATACATAATAATAGAGGAGTGAATGAGAAATTTTTGTATACTGTCGCAAAATGGAGGTTTTACGACACTTATTACAAATAACTTAAGATCAACCTAATTAAATCAATCGTAAACCGCAAAATCGTATCAAACAACCAACTAAAAATTCCCCAGAATACGACGGCGAATCTTTCAAATAAAATTTGAAGTTTTGTCGTTAAAATAACCAGCAAATCAAATAATTCTTTTAATTTGCTCATTAAATTTCCAATATCCATAATAAATTATGACAATTTTTTAATCGCTGTTTCTAAGCGGCTTAATGTTTCTTTTTTGCCTAAAACTTCCATAATTTCAAACGGTCCGGGCGAAAATTGTTTTCCTGAAAGCGCTACTCGCAAAGGCCAAAACAGTTCGCCTCTTCCCCAAACATCGGCAAACGGCATAAGAACCGTTTCAATCTTTTCTCTATTAAAATCCTTTTCAGAAATTTTGTCAATTTCATCCGCTAAAAGTTTTAAATTATTTAAGACTTGATCATTGGACATTTCTTCCCATTTCAAGAGATTTAAATCGTATTCGGGCAATTCAAAAAAGAAACCGGCTAATTCATTAAAATCAGAAAGTTTTTTTATTCTTTCTTTTTCTATTTCAACTGTTTTAATAATCAGATCTGGGTTATTAAACCAATCGGCCGGAACAAACTTTTCCATTTTTTTAATCAATTCTTTTATAGGCAAGATTTTAATGTATTGAGCGTTAAGCCACTCTAATTTTTCCAAATTGAAAATCGCGCCGGCTTTTTGAATTTTTTTAATATCAAATTCTTCTATCAATTCTTTAATGGAAAAAATTTCTTTATTGGGATTTTTCTCCGAACGCCAGCCAAGCAGGGCTAAAAAATTAACGATTGCTTCAGATAAATATCCTTGTTGGCGATAATCGCTTACGGAAGTTTCAAGGCTCCTTTTAGACATTTTACTCCGGTCAGGAGCCAAAATTAAAGGCAAATGGGCGTATTTTGGCGTTTCAAAACCAAGGGCTTGCTGAATTAAAATTTGTTTTGGCGTGTTTGATAAATGGTCTTCACCTCTGATTATATGAGTAATTTTCATTTCCCAATCATCAATCGCGCCGGCAAAATTAAAAAGAGGCGATTTTAAATCTTTGGCAATCGCGATATCTCCAAAAAGTTCCGCGTCAAACTTTATTTTTCCCCGAATTAAATCGTGAAATTCCAATTTAACGGCTGGCATTTTAAAACGGATTACTGCTTTATCCCCTTTTTCAACTTTTGAAAGGGCTTCTTTTGACGATAAATGTCGGCATTTTCCGCTATATTTGGGAGCCAATCCCTGAGAAAGCATTGCTTTTCTATCTTCTTCCAATTCTTCTAAAGAACAAAAACAATAATATGCCTTATCTTCGTTAAGCAGTTTTTTGAGATATTTTTCATAAATTTCTCCTTTTTCAGATTGTCGATAAGGTCCGTAATCGCCGCCAATATCCGGTCCTTCATCCCAATTAAACCCCAACCATCTCAATCCTTCCATTATGTCTTTTTCATATTCCGGCCTTGAACGTTCAATATCTGTATCATCAACGCGTAAAATGAATTTGCCGTTATTCTGCTTAGCAAACAGCCAATTGAATAAAACCGTTCTGGCGCTGCCAATATGAAGCGGTCCGGTTGGAGAAGGCGCAAACCTCACCCTTATTTCTTTTTCTTTTTTGTGGCTTTCAACCATAATATTTTATTTATTCCCCAATTTTATCAATTCTTCCGCGATAATTTTGGCCGCTTCCGGTTTGGCGAATTTTTTTGCCGCTAAAGACATTTGAGTTAATTTATTTTCGCTAAAAAGTTTTTCAAGTTGAGTTAAAAAAACATTAAGCCCAAGATTGGCTTGTTCGATAACTATAGCCGCTCCTCCTTTGGCGTATTCATAGGCATTTGCGGTTTGATGGTCAGCGGCGGCTTCGGGCAAAGGAATTAAAATCGCCGGTTTATTAAAAGCCGCGATTTCAAAGATTGATCCGCTGCCGGCTCTGGAAACAACGATATCAGCCGCGGCGTAAGCGTCTTTCAAATCTTTTTCCAGATAAGGAACTATTCTATAACTATTTTTATTTTCTTCAGACCAATTTTTGGAAATAACGCTTAATTCGCTTTTAACATCGTTAAAATTATTCACGCCGGTTTGATGTAAAATTTGCCAATTTTTAACAAGCCCGGAAGAGGCATTTAATATAAAATCGTTGATTCTAATCGCTCCTTGAGAACCGCCGATGGCAAAAATTAAAGGCTTTTGTTCATTAAAACCGAAAATGCGTTTAGCACTCCCCTGCTCCAATGAATTTTCTATCAATGATCGCCTGACGGGATTGCCGATTAAAGCGATTTTATTTCCAAAAGATAATTTAGCAGTTGAAGCAAAAGAAATACCGATTCTATAGGCAAAACGAACCGCTAATTTATTGGCAAGCCCCAATACGGAATCCGATTCGTGAATAATAACGGGAACATGGTAAAACCAACAGGCGAAAACAATTGGTAAAGAACCGGGACCGCCTTTAGAAAATAAAGCATCGGGCATTAGAAAAAAAACTTTCCATAACGCTTGAAAAACGCTTAAAAAGAAAAATGGAATGTCTAAGAAATTGCGAAAGTCAAAATAACGCCGCAACTTGGCGGAAAAAATCTTCGAAATAAAAATTCCGTTTTGAGCTAAAAGCGGCTGATAATTTTGCGGCGCGCCGAAATAATAAAGCTCAATTCCGATCTTCCTTTCTATTGATATTTTTTGAAGTTCTTCAGCGACCGCTAAAATCGGATAAATATGGCCTCCCGTGCCGCCGCCGGCGAATAGAATTTTTATCATTGTTCAGGTATTTTTTGATATATTACCAATAATTCCCGCCATCGTCAAAAAAACCGCCAAAGAAGTGCCTCCATAACTGATAAACGGCAATGACACGCCGGTTAAGGGAATTAAACCAGAAACAGCCGCGATATGGATAAAAGTCTGAATACCGATAACGGAAATCAACCCCATTGCTATTAATTTGGCAAATTGATCGTCAGCCCTTATTGCTATCAAAAATCCCCTAATAAGCAAATTGATAAATATTGAAATAAGAAAAAATGAACCGACAAAGCCTAATTCTTCGGCAATTACCGCGAAAATTGAATCTCCAATCGGTTCGGGCAAATATTTATATTTTGTGGTTGACTTGCCAAATCCAATTCCAAAAAGACCGCCAGAACCAATAGCAACAAGAGACTTATCCAGTTGATAACCGCTAGTTTGTTGAATTTCCCCACTTCCTTCCTTAAATTTTAAAAAACTCACGATTCGCTCATAACGATATGGAGTAAAATAAATTATTAAAGCTAAAATCATTAAACTGCCCAAAATAATTCCGAGAATATAACGTATTTTCGCTCCGCTAAAAAAATAAATAATCAGAGCCGCGGCCATAATAATTATTAAAGTCGTTGTCGCCGGCTGTTTAAGAATTAAAAAAGCTATAATGCCGGCAATTATTGAAAACGGCAAAAAGCCCCGATAAAAACTTGATTGACGATTAATCTTACGGTTGCTAAGCCAAGCCGCCAGATAAACAATAAAAGAAATCTTTAAAAGTTCCGCCGGTTGAAATGAAAAAAATCCCAGATTTAACCAACGGGTGGCTCCTTTATTGGAAAAGCCAAGTGGAGTGAAAACTAAAATTAGAAAAATAACGCTAATAATTAAAAAGGGAACCGCCAGTTTTTTTAATTTTTTGTAATTAAAATAACTTGTCAGCAAATAACCGATTATCCCAAAACTCAAACCGTAAAAAATCTGATGCTTAAGATAATGATAGGGATCATTGAAATCCATTTTTCCCAAATCAGAAGAAGCCGAAGACAACATAATCATGCCAAAATCGGTTAAAATAA
>JBBTVE010000067.1:0-1398 GCA_038063395.1 Patescibacteria group bacterium | reverse complement strand
AATATCCTTCTTACCTTTTATCTCCTGAATCTTAACATCATCTTTATCTATCAAAAGTCTGATAGATTTTAAATCCAGCTGATTAAGTTCAGATAAAATCTCCTGTTTTCTCCTCTGCTTATTAGACTCAATAGATTGAGTTTCCCTTTTAGATTTACAGGAAGGACATTCTACTTTTAAAGTATAACCTTTAACTGAACTGCCTATAGCTTGATTTGGTAATTCTTCAAATTCACAATCACAGCCCTGAGATTCATATAATTTTATAGCCATTTTTAATTTTTCTCCATGTTTCACTCATTTCTAATGAGTGGCACTTTTTACATAATGTAATACCGTTATTAATATCCCAAAAAGGTTCATAATTTTCTGTTAAACGTACTAAAGTTTCCTTATCTTCCATAGGTGAAAATTGAGAATAAGTATTTAAAAATTCATTAAAAATAAGTTTAAAAGGTTTGTTATGATGAACTTCTATATCTCCATTACTTATTTTATTACAGTTCTGACAAGTATAATTATCACGTTTAAATGTTTGATTAACCCATATTTTGTATTTATCAGAATCTCTAATAATTTTAGCTAATGGCGTTATTCCGCCTTTCCAATTAAAATTCCTGTTCCCGCAGTTTTGTCCTTTTCTTATTTTACTCCAATGTAATCTAGTTTCTAAAGAAACTTGTTTTCCGAAATTATGATTTAATTTTCCATATTTTCCAAACATAGGATTATTTTTACCTATTTTAGATAAACTCATTTTCTTTTTAGTTTCTTTAGAATGGATTTTACCATAAAAAGGGTTATTTTCAGGAGCTTTTTGAGTATATTTTAAATGACAACTTTTACATCTTCCCTTTCCATATAACGCAGACTGATAATTAATTTCGGTATTGCAATCAATACAATAATATTTTTCTAAACTTCTTCCGTCTTTATAATTAGGATGATTTTTTGGGTCTTTTAATCGTTCCTTGGCTTCACAAGATTTGCAATATCCACTTTTACTTCCTCTACTTATTATTTTATTACAATCTTTATTTTTACAATATCGTTTTATTAAACTTTTGCCATTTTTATAGTTCGGATTATTAATTCCCTTAGTTTCTCCTCTTTTACTTTTACAAGGACAACAATTACAATTCTTTTTATGAATTTTTATTTTATTACTCTCTGTAGTTGAATGAGATTTACATAATCCCGATTTACTATATACAGTAATTTCTTTATTACATATTTTACAAAAATATTGTTTTTTCATTTATTAAATAAACATTCTTGAGGTATATTATTTAACACTTCTTTTGCTAACATTTATTCTCCTTTCTTATGATAATACTAGTTTTTCCAAATATATATAAGTGCCTATACCAAGACCGTCGGCTATGCTTGCGTTACATA
>JBBTVE010000066.1:2990-7431 GCA_038063395.1 Patescibacteria group bacterium | reverse complement strand
ACCGTCTTCAATGGCGTATTCAACATCATTTAACACCGCCTTGCCTTTGCCGGCTTCACAACGGATGAATTGGTCGAGATCATGCGTTTCTTCGCCGATTTCTTCTCCCGGTTTTAAACTCATTAAAACCAATTGGCTGTTCTTGGCGGTATATAAAACCTTCCTAAAATTTTCATTCTCTTTGGACGCTTTTTCAATATTTGTTATGTATCCTTTCATGAAAAATATGTTAGCATAGAATTTTTATTAGCGCAATAAGGATTCAAAACTTGGCTGCCGGACTTGGATTCGAACCAAGATAAACGGATTCAGAGTCCGTTATCCTACCATTAGATGATCCGGCAAATTATTTTCTTAAATTTTCAACGATCGCCACTTCTAGCGGCACAATCTGAAAAGGGGAATAGCGCATTTCCGTGTAAGCCCGAATCAGCGATTTTATCAATTCAACAATTTTTTGTTCGTTGATTTCAGCGCTGTGTTTTTTTACGCTTTTAAGTTCCGCTTCAATCAGTTCTTTTTTAAATTCATTTTCCAATTCCGGCGAAAATCTAAGAGTTAAAACCCGTCTTAAATAATGAATCAAATCTTTATTGAACTGCGTCAGATTATACCCGCCTTCGTTGATCTTGGAAAGAGCGGTAAGGGCGCTGTTAATATCGCCTTTTATTAAAAATTCCGCCATTTCCGCGGTTTTTTTAAATCCCACGCGGCCTAAGATTGATTCAACCGACTCTAAAGTAATTTTCTCGTTGGAAGAAGCGATTTGGTCAAGAAGAGATTCAGCGTCTCTTAAGCTGCCTTCCGCCGAAGCCGCAATCAATTCCAAGGCGTCCTCGTCAATTTTAATTTTCTCGGCTTTGACGATTGATTCCAGTTTTTCCACGATTTTAATAAGCGTTAATCGTTTAAAATGAAATCGTTGAGTTCGGGAAACAATAGTTGACGGCACTTTTTCATATTCCGTGGTCGCTAAAACAAAAATGGCATGAGCCGGCGGCTCTTCAAGAGTTTTGAGAAGCGCGTTAAAAGCGTCTTTTGTCAGCTGATGGACTTCGTCAATAATGTAAATTTTATAAGCGGAAGAAGAAGGGGAGACGCGGATGCCCTCTTTCAAATTTCTGATTTCGTCAATTCCGCGATTGGAATCGGCATCAATTTCAATAACATCCAGCGCCCGGCCTTCGTCTATTTCTTGGCATTTTAAGCACTGATTGCAGGGTTCGCCGAGCTCTTTGAATTTTTTGTCTTCTTGCCGTTTTTGGCAATTGGCGATTTTAGCGACAAGTCGCGCCATTGTGGTTTTGCCACTGCCGCGAGGACCGAAAAAAAGATAGGCGTGAGCCAATTTATCTAATTTGGCGGCATTGCTTAAAACCTCAACAATGGTTTCCTGCCCGAAAATATCCGCTAATTTTTTGGGTCGATATTTACGATAAAGAGCCAACATTTCATATTAATAATACTAATATTGCGCAGGTTGGACAAGAGCTTAAAAATTGTTAAAATTAAACAGTTATGCGTTATTTTTTCGGTTTTTTTATTCTGGCGATTGTCGGGGGAAGCGTTTTTTTTGTTTTGACAAAAGAAAAAATGGTTGAAATAAGCCAGAATTTAATCACGGATTTTCAACCTCAACAGAATAATGAAAAACCGATTGATAAAAATGCCGATATTGAGCCCCAAAAGCCGTTAGCCAATCCGCCAAAAGAAATAAAAGCGATTTATTTGACCGCTTGGTCAGCCGGCAATTCAAAAAAAGTTGATGAAATAATAAAATTAATCAAAGACACGGAACTTAACGCCGTTGTCATAGACATTAAAGATTATTCCGGTTATGTCGCTTATGATATTGATATTCCGGAAGTCAAGAAATATAAGGCTAGAAAAATAATGATTTCCAAAATTAATTCACTGATTAAAAAACTTCATGATGAAAATATTTATATTATTGCCAGAATTACGGTTTTTCAAGACCCGGTTTTGGCAAAAGCCCGGCCGGATTTGGCGATAAAAAGCAGAAAAACGGATGATGTATGGCTTGACCGCAAGAAACTCGCTTGGATTGACCCGACGGCCAAAGAAGCTTGGGATTATAATATCAGCATTGCCAAAGACGCGGCCAATAGGGGATTTGACGAATTGAATTTTGATTATATTCGTTTTGCTTCGGACGGGAATTTAAACGATATGGCTTTCCCTTTTTGGGACAGAAAAACGCAAAAACAAGAAGTCATTAAAAGCTTTTTCCAATATTTGCGCGAACAATTGGCGGGAATAAAAATCTCCGCCGATTTATTTGGACTTTCAACCATTCAATCCGATGATTTGGTAATCGGCCAGATTATTGAAAGCGCTTATCAATATTTTGATTATGTCGCTCCAATGGTTTATCCCTCACATTACGCTAAGGGATTTCTTGGTTATAAAAATCCCGCCGATTATCCTTATGAAGTGATAAAATATTCAATGGAACATGCTCTTAATAAATTAATAATACAAATTAACGCAACATCCACTCAAGTTTTAAATTCTAAATTGCGTCCCTGGCTTCAGGATTTTGATTTAGGAGCGAAATATGATGCTAAGATGGTAAAAGAACAAATGCGGGCGGTTTATGACGCCGCCTCAACTACGCCGGAATTGATAAACGGCTGGATGCTTTGGGACCCATCCAATACATATATGCGGGAAGCATTGAATAACGAATAGAAATAATATATGTACGAATTAAAACTCCAACAATTTTCTGGACCGATTGAAAAGCTTTTTGAATTGATTGAAGAAAAAAAGATGGAAATTACCGATTTAAATTTAGCTGAAATAACGGCTGATTTTTTGCGTTATCTTCAATCTTTAAACCAGTCAAATCCGCGATTAATAGCCGATTTTGTCGTTGTCGCCGCGAAATTACTTATAATCAAATCAAAAGCTCTTTTGCCGACACTGGAATTAACAGGCGAAGAAGAAGCTGATATAAACGATCTTAAGGGCCGATTAGAGCGATATCGCGAATTTAAGCCGGCAATCGTTGATTTTAAAAAATTATGGGAGCGAGGAAATTTTTCCGTTTCTCGGTCGTTTTTTGCCGGTTTGCCTCCAATTTTTTATCCGTCAAAAAATCTTGACATTAAAGCGCTTAAAGAAACATTGGAAAAAATCCTTTTAATTTTTACGGCGGATGAATTAGAATCTCAAACAATCGAATCTTCTTTGATTAAATTGGAGGAGAAAATAGATGAAATTATTCACAAAATAAGCGGTTCGAATAATATGTTGGAATTTAATCAATTGTCAAAAGAAAAATCAAGAACGGAAATCATTGTTTTATTTTTAGCCATTCTTCATTTATTAAGAGACCAGCTCATAAAAGTCGAGCAAAGAGAGAAATTTGGTGATATAATTATTTCGAAATGACAAATAATTTAATGGCATCTTTGGAAGCGCTTCTTTTTGCTTATGGCGAACCGTTGAGCGTTAAAAAAATCGCTAAAATTTTAAACGTCAACGAAGAAAAAATAAAAAGCGAGATTAAAGATTTTGAAGAAAAGCTTAAAGAAGAAAATAGGGGATTGCGATTGATTTTTCAAAATGAAACGATTCAGCTCGCGACTAAACCGGAATTTTCTCGTTTTCTTGAGAATTTTATAAAAGAAGAATTTAAAGAAAATCTGACTCCAGCGGCTTTGGAAACGCTTTCTTTGACGGCTTATTTGGGACCGATTTCCAGGGCGAAAATAGATTATTTTCGCGGCGTTAATTCCAGTTTTATTTTGCGAAGTTTATTGATGAGAGGATTGATTGAAAGAATTGATTCCAAGGGTCACGGTTATCTTTATCAATCAAGTTTTGATTTATTAAAGCATTTGGGATTGTTAAAATCAGAAGAATTGCCGGATTACGAAAAATATAAAAACAATCCAAAATTTCAAATTTTAACGGAATAATGCAACGCTATTTATTAATATTTATTATTTTGATTTTAGCGGCGGTTTCTCTGATTGTAAAAGTCGGCGGCGTTGAGCAATTGGTTTCCGATAATATTATCAGGTTAGCGACTACCTCTGAAATTCCCGCGGAATCCGTTTTAAATTCCGCTAATTTAAACGCCAATATAAGCGGCAAATTAGCTGTCTATGATTGTTATATCTCTTATGGCGCGAAAGCGGTTTTAACCGGAGAATTAGATAAGCCGGCTCTTTTTGAATTTAATTCCGATAATCATTGGCCAATCGCTTCATTAACGAAACTAATGGCATCTTTGATCGCGCTGGAAAATTTTCCGCTTAATAAAGAAGTTCAAATAACCGAAAAGGCGGTTTCTGCGGAAGGACAGGCCGCTGATTTTAAGCAGGGAGAAATTTTTACGGTCAGAGATTTAATTAAAGCAATGATTGTTGTTTCGTCTAATGACGCCGCTTCAGCGTTAGCTGAAGCGTTT
>JBBTVE010000066.1:0-2980 GCA_038063395.1 Patescibacteria group bacterium | reverse complement strand
GAGAACAAATTCGTGGATTTAATGAATCAGAAAGCCGCTCAATTGATGATGGAGGGAACTTCGTTTGTCAGCCCTTCGGGATTTTCTTTACTTAATCAGTCAACCGCCAAAGATTTAAATATTTTAATCAATCGCATATATGATGAAAATCAATGGATTTTAACAATTAGCCAACAAAAAGAAACAGAAATTCTTGATTTGAATTCCGGCAAAACAAGAAAATTAACGAATATCAATCAATTCGCCGGGCAAGAGAATTTCTTGGGCGGTAAAAGCGGATATCTTGAAAGCAGCGGTAGAAATTTAGTTTCTCTTTTTGGAAGAAATGGTAAAATAATATTAGTGATTATTTTGGGGGCGGAAGACGCTTATAAGGAAACGGAAAATTTACTGAAATGCTTACAGTAGAAACATTTCAAATAATTCGTATTTTGATACTGACGGGTGTCGCTTTTTTAGTTGCTCTGATTTTAACTCCTTTCATAATAAAAATTCTTGTTCGCTATCAATGCGGAAAACAAATTAGAAATTATCTTTCTTTTCATAGCGGGAAAGCCGGCACGCTGACTATGGGCGGAATAGTCATTTGGCTGACGGTGCTCGGTTTAGCGGCAACATTTTTTATTTTTAATGTTTTATTCGACGGCTTTTGGAATTATTTGGATTTCGTAGACAGGAAAGAGACTTATCTGCCGATAGCGGCCATGGGTCTTGCGGCTTTGATAGGTTTGACTGACGACATTTTCGGCGTTTTAAAAATCGGTTCCAACGGAGGCGGTTTAAAAGTGCGCCATAAGTTGATTATTTATGCTTTTTTGGCCGCTTTGGGCGCCTGGTGGTTTTATTTTAAACTTGATTGGACAACGTTATATGTTCCTTTTTGGGGTTATATTGAAATTGGCTGGCGATATATTCCGTTTTTTATGTTTGTTATTATCGCCACCGCTTTTTCGGCCAATGAAACGGACGGCTTAGACGGACTTTTAGGCGGCGTTTCTTTATTTTCTTTTGGGGGCTTGGCAGCCGTCGCTTTTATGCTCGGCCGTTATGATTTAGCGGCTTTCAGCGGAGTGGTTATCGGTTCATTATTGGCTTTTCTTTGGCACAATATTTATCCGGCAAAATTTTTTATGGGAGACACGGGTTCTATGGCTCTGGGAATTACCATTGGAACGATTGCCATGCTGACCAATACGGCTTTGTTCTTGCCGTTTTTCGCCGTGATTTTAATTATTGAATCGCTATCAGTGATTATTCAAATAACGGGTTGGAAATTATTCGGTCGAAAAGTTTTTCTTTTCACTCCGATTCATCATCATTTCGAAAAACTCGGTTGGCACGAGACAACGATCACGATGCGTTTTTGGATAATCTCCGCGGTTTTCTCGGGACTGGGAGTGGTACTTTTTTTCTTAAGCCGTTTTTTATTATGAGCACGATTTTAATCAAGAATATCCAACTTCTTGATGGTAGCGGTTCATCGCCCGTAAAGGCCGACGTTTTAATAAAAAATGACAGAATTTCCGCGGTTGAAGAAATAATTAATTTTAAAGCCGACGATATTATCGACGGTAAAGGAAATTACCTAACACCGGGATTTATAGACGTTAATAATCGCGCGGACCGCTATTTATCTCTATTCAAAGACCCATCACAAAAACATTTTCTTTTAGATGGCGTAACTTCCATTATCGGCGGTCAGGGAGGAATTTCTTTAGCCCCATTGATTTACGGGTCTTTACAAACACTAAGGGCTTACGCTGACGTTAATAAAATTAATGTTAATTGGCACAGTGTTTCAGAATTTTTTGAAACGCTTAAAAAACAGCGATTGGGAATAAATTTTGGGACTTTAATCGGGCACACTACGGTTCGCCGAGCTGTTATCGGTGAACCGATTTCCAGAAATTTGACCCAAAACGAATTGCGTTTATTAAACCTTATTTTAAAAAAAAATATGAAGTCGGGCGCTTTGGGAATTTCTTTTGATTTCAACAATCCGCAAACTTCTCAAGCTTCATATTTTGAGATAAAAAAGCTGGCGCAAACGGCGGCTAAAGAAGGGAAAATCTTAAGTGTTAATCTCAAAGACAGAAAAGAGGGATTAATTGAATCTGTTAAAAAAATCATTTTTCTCGCCAAAGAAACCGGCGTTAAAATTATTATTAACGAATTTTTGCCGTTTGTCGGTTTTGAAGATAACTATGTTCATGCGGTTGAATTGATTAAGAAAAATTTCGCCAACGCTTGCGTTTATTTCGATATTTATCCTTCTAATGAAAGTTTTTCTTTACTCAGAGATTTTTTGCCGGAATTTGCCAAAGCAGACAAACGGGAAACAATGCTTGAAAATATTAGAAATCATGAGATAAAGAAAAAAATTTTAAAGAATTTGCCACAGTTTGACGGAACAAAAATGGTTGTCATTAACGCGCCGAGCCATAACTATTTAGAAGGTAAAACATTGGCGGAATTTTCTCAAAATAGAAATTTAAGTGTTGGAGAGGGGTTGTTAAAATTAATGGAAATTACTGAATTCAGAGGAGAAATTGCCAATCAAGACATCAATTTTCAGAAATTAATGGAAGTTTTGACGGAAAAATGCGCTTTAATAGCCTCTAATGGGAATATTCTCCAAAATCAATTCGTTTTCAGAAAATTTTTAGAAATAGTTAAAAAAGAAAAGATTTTACCGATTGAAATAGCTATTCAAAAAATTACTTTTTTACCGGCAAAATTGCTCGGTTTAAAAAATAGGGGAGAGATTAAAAATGATTATTTTGCCGATTTAGTTATTTTTAAAGAAGATCAAATTTTGGAAGTAATATTAAACGGCCAAAGAGTTGTCAAAAACGGAGAATTCCAAAATATTAAAAATGGGAAGATATTAAAACGCGTTTGAGGAATTTATGTTTAAATTTTTCAAAACAAATCATCACCCCGATTATATCTTTACGCTTTGCGTGATTATTTTAACCGT
>JBBTVE010000065.1:0-1338 GCA_038063395.1 Patescibacteria group bacterium | reverse complement strand
GCCCCGAAGGGCCGAGATTAGCAATCTCGTGCAATACCATTATGCGAAGTGGGCACAAATTTCTAATCTTTTTCTGGTTTAATAAGCTTTTCAATCCTATTTTCTACTTGTTTAGCGGTAAGAGTGTTAGTGTTAATAACAATCTCGCTATTTGGTTTTTCTGAATCAATTTTTTTTCTTAAAGCCCAATAAACCCATTTTTTGACAATATTTTTCCTTTTTCTCATTCTTTGATAATTAACTTGTTCATCACCAACTAATAAAATTCTAATTACAGAATACTTAGATTTTTTAGCTAGTTTTACAATTTCCTTGGTGTTATAAACATCATATTTATTTATGGGGGCGAGTGCACCTTCTAAAATAATGTCTCTTTTATTTTTTATACAAAGTTTTATGCAGTCTTTGATTGTCTCAAAGCAAATTTTATAATCATTTTTTAACTTTTTCTCATACTGATTAATTCCAAAGAAGAACGCATCATAATTAATTAACTCCCATCTATATTTTTTTGCTAATTTCTTACTTACAGTAGTTTTTCCTGTACCACTGTAACCCCTTATTATAACTAATTTTGGCATATGAATAGATTAGAAATCCCCTATTAATAAAAGTAGCGAGGGTGGGATTTGAACAGTGTCATCAACCAAATGAGAATATTAAAATTGCAGACCTGGATTATTTTACTTGGTTTTTCGCAAAATAGTAAACTATAAGAATTAATTATACCCCCCTTAAAACTATGACAATAAAAATTGTTGGAGAGCGAATATATTTAGCGGAAATGAGAGAACAGGATGCTCAACTTTTATATGAGTATTCCAAAGAACCAAAACTGAATGAATATTCTGGGCCATACAAAGCTTCTGAATCAATTGAAAAGGCAATGGAGTACATAATTAGCTGTAGAAAAAATATTCTAGAAAAAAGTTCTTACATTCTTGGAATTTACGAAAATGAAACAGATAATTTCGTTGGAACAATTGGTTTCTTCGATTTAAATAAAGAAAATAAGAATGGGGAAGTGGGTTTTTGGGTTGCTAAAGATTATTGGAACAAAGGATACATGACTGACTCGGTTAAGCTAATGACGAATTATATTTTTAAGATATTGAAATATCATAGAGTGTATGCACATTTTCATGAGTTGAATAAGTCAGTTGGAAGAGTATTAAGCAAAGCAGGATACGAAAAAGAGGGTGAATTAAAAGATGCACTTAAACTAAAAGATGGAAAATTTTATAGCGATATGATTTATGGAATTGTTAACACTCAGTAAAAATTATTAGAAAATTTCTTCAAACATTCTAATTCCATTAGTTTTCATACGATAATCAT
>JBBTVE010000064.1:0-1072 GCA_038063395.1 Patescibacteria group bacterium | reverse complement strand
ATTTCTTTGGGATATTTTCCGCGGATATCATAAGCTCTAAAAATATTTAAATTAAATTTTCTCATCAATTGAATTTTAGCCGATTTTGATATTTAATTAAAGCTGTAATAGATGTCTAAGAAGAAAAAGAAACAAATTGAAAGCAAGGTAACGGAAGAATTCCGTCTTCATCCGGAAACCAAAAAGAGCGTTTGGGCGGTGATGTTTTTCGGCGTGGCCGTCATTTTACTTTTAGCAAGATTCCAGAGCGCCGGACCGGTCGGCGGTATTTTTTACAATCTTTTTGAATGGCTTTTTGGCGTTGGTTATTATCTTTTACCTTTGACTTTAATAATAATGGTCGGCGTTTTTTTGGCTTCCGAACGGAGGCGGCTTTATAAAATTACTTTTTTGGGCGCGGTTTTATTTGTTTTAGCCGGATTGGGAATTATTGACATTGTGTTTTCCGGAGAAGGAGGAGCGATTGGCGCGGTTATCGGGCTTTTAAAAATTCCTTTCGGCTACGCCGCTTCTTTGGTTATCGCGACAATTGTAGCAATTATTGCTTTACTTATTACTCTTAATTTGCCGATAAAGATAAAAAAATTAACGGAGATTTTAAGGCCATCGGAAGAAAAATCACTGATGAAAATCGAAATAAAAGAGCCATCCGCGGCGCCGGTAATTGAAGCAAAAATTGAAACAGAAGAAAAAACGGAAATAGAAACGATTGGAGAGAAATCAATGGGCGAAAAAATCGCGGCGGCCGTTGGCTTAAAATCTAAAAAACCGTTAAACATTAAAAAATATCAAGTGTTAAGTAATTATGTCGCGCCGCCACTTGATCTCTTGAAATCATCTATCGATAAACCGACTGTCGGAGATTTGCGCGCCAGCGCCAATATTATTAAAAGGACGCTGGAAAGTTTCGGCATTCCGGTGGAAATGGGAGAAATCAATATTGGTCCTAAGGTTACTCGTTATACGTTAAAGCCCGCTGAAGGCGTTAAAATTTCCAGAATTACCGCTTTGAATTCCGATTTGGCTTTGGCTTTGGCGGCCCATCCGATTAGAATTGAGGCGCCGATTCCCG
>JBBTVE010000063.1:0-2756 GCA_038063395.1 Patescibacteria group bacterium | reverse complement strand
TATTGAAAAAGTGGAATGCGTTCCCTGCACTGTTGAGTGGACGGTAGAGTTTTAGGGGTTGTTGAAGAGTATAATGGGCAAAGGCAGGTTGAGGTGCCGGGAGAGTGGGTTAATTAACAGTTGAACAAACAGCCAATCCTAAAAAGCTTTGCAATATTGAGTGAAGATAAAAAGTGGCTCATCCACAAAACTATCATCACTGACATCAAGCCTGTAAGTTACATGGAAAAAGTCTTAGAGGATAAGTAAATCTGTGGGAAAAAGAGGTGACTTTATTTTCTACCGAGACTTCTTTTATCCGCCTTTAAATCGACTATTTCCTTGACAATTTCTTTCAATCCCATTTTGCTTGGATTTTCTCTTCCCATATTATCCATGCTCCCCGCGTGCTTCCTCATAATGAGTGAACGCCCTCTCTACTCGTGCATCTTTTTCGGCCTTGCTACTTCTTGATACACTCGCTTGGTACGCTTCCGACGAGTGTGCTGCTGCATCAGCCAGAAGTGCCCTACTAAATTCTTCTGCAATCTCGTTTATAGATTTGCAAGACTTCTTCTCCGCATCATTTCTATAGTTTCGCTCTGTCATGAATTCGGTTAATTATTAATCTATATAAATCTTATCTGTCCAAAAGTGGACTACAATAGAAAGGTTTAAATGAATAAGCAATTAGTAAATATATGAGTGAGCTGGAAGATATTGCTAATACAGGCCTTACTAATAGACAGGCTGAAGCTTATTTAGCTTTATTACAGCTTAAAGAAGCCACTGTAAAAGAAGTGTCTGAAAAGACCAAAGAATCCCGTACACATTTATACGATACCTTAAGCAGTTTAATTAGTTTGGGGCTAGTTGCTTATACTATAAAGAATAATACAAAGTATTTTTATGCAGCTCCTCCGCAGAAGCTACTCGACTTTCTTAAGGAAAAAGAGAGGGCACTACTTAAAATTCTGCCTAGCTTAACTGCTTATCACGAAACAAGACATACAAAGCCGCTTGTAGAGATATACGAAGGCAAGGAAGGCATGAAAACCATTTTAAACGATATTGTACGAACGAAAAAGGAATGGCTTGCGATTGGAAGCACAGGACAAAGTCCCTATGTTTTATATGACTTTTATATTGAACACTTCCATAAAGACCGAGTTAAGAACAAAGTCAATCTTAAGGTTCTATTTAACGATACTGAAGATGCTCGCAAAAGAGCAGAAGTCTTCAGCAAAATTCCCCTAATAGAAGCCAAGTATTTACTAGAAACTCATCAAAGCCCAACAACTATTTACATCTATGGAAAAAAAACTGCTATTATTATGTGGCTGGCTATTGGAAAGCCTTTCGCCATATTAGTAGAAAGCGAAGAGATTAGCGGGTCTTTTAGAAGCTACTTTAATTTACTATGGAAGACTGCTAAACCTAAAGGGAAAAAGAGGAGACTCTATTCTCAACCTTGAATGCTGATAATGAACCAGAAAATGCCTAATGCAATTAAGCTAATTATTATACCTAAGACAGCGAAAGCGCAACCCCCTTTCTCTTTCCTTCTGAATGATTTAACCAAGGAAAATATAGAAATAAGCAGGCTCAAGAGTGCAATCAAAATAGTTGGTAAGAGGAGTTGTGATAAGAAAATATTATTCTTGACATACCATTTAAAGAAGAAAGCGTTAATCCATAATATGGGGGGCAAGGAAAGAATAAAACCTACAAGACTTACAGTCAATTTCATATTTAATGTAATAAAACGCCGTATTTATGTTTTCGCTCGTATCTCATTCCTCTTAAAATTTACCTAAAGGGAAAAAGAGATAGCTTATACTTTCATACTGTGTAAGCACTTAGTAAGATTTAAAAGGCGTTTATTGCTGGGAAAAGCATGACAACTGCGCAAGGAGTTATATTAGAACAGCCGCGAGCAATAAAAGTAGGAAGCGTGCCACGACTTGGAGAGGTATATCGATTTTCAGGTCCTTTGCCTAAGCAGTTAGGGGCATTTGGGAACGTGGGAATTCCTGCTCCTTATATTGTTGATTCACAGGATGTTACGGCAATGAGGTTAGATAGCGAGATTCATGACTCGACAAGGACAAGCGTTGCTCCAATAGCTCTTAAGGGAGCTCCAACTATTTTATACAGACCTTCTCTAATAATGATGGACTTTCTTATGGCAGAAGAAGCTGTTTCTGCTAATGCAAGTGACCGGCATCTTGTGGTACCAAGAGGGTATTATGACCGGGCAGAAGCGCGAGCGAAGTTAGAGGCAGGAATTGCTCCTGAAGATAGAACAACCATTAGTCTTCTTTCAGAAGGAGATTTAGAATTAAGACAGGGAGATGATAGAGCGAGGTTTATTTTAGGGGCGCGTGAAGAAGAATACTTTGAGAGGTTTGGGCATAGAATAATTACTTTGGAGAATTTACAAGGAAGTTCAGGGCAGGATGCAAGCGTTAATTACTTGTGGTTCGGCGACCCGCAGTGCGGGTCTGGCCTCGACTGCGGGGGCAGGGGCTTGGGGGACGCCGGCAGCGCTTTCGGGGTGCGTCGTGTTTTGGCTGGCGAAGCCAGCGTCGCGTAAAATTCAGGGCAAGGATAAGAGGTTCGCAGTTATAATTCTAAGCAAGCATTTAGGGAGTAATTGTTTTGTACTCGTAATGCAGGAGCCTGTAAATCGCTTGTGATTTTTTTCCTATAGTTTGTTTTAATTCTTCTTCTGTGGCGTTTGCTATTTCCTTCAAGGTATGGAAATGGCTCAGGAG
>JBBTVE010000062.1:0-4542 GCA_038063395.1 Patescibacteria group bacterium | reverse complement strand
GCAACGATTGCTTCAGCTAAAATTTACGGCCCGGTTTATTTAAGACTGGCGCGGGAAGCGACGCCTGTTTTTACGGAAGAAGAAACGCCTTTTACGCCGGGCAAAGCGGAAATTTTTTGGGAAGGAAAAAAGCCGGAGGTTGCCATTATCGGTTGCGGACCTTTGTTATATAACGCGCTTTTGGCGGCTAAAGAATTGGAAAAAGAAGGAATTTCAACGATGGTTATCAATAATCACACGATCAAGCCGATTGACGAAAAAAAAATAATTGAGATCGCAAAAAAATGTAAAGCGATTGTGACTGTTGAAGAACATAGCGTTATCGGCGGTTTGGGATCAGCGGTTGCCGAGGTTTTGGCGAAAAATTATCCGACGCCGATGGAATTTATCGGAATGGAAGATTGTTTTGGCGAGAGCGGTTTGCCGAACGATTTGATAAAAAAATACGGCATGGGAGTTGAAGACATAAAAAAAGCGGCAAAAAAAGTAATAAAGAAAAAATAAATTTATGTATGATGTCATTACCATCGGTACGGCGACACGGGATGTTTTTTTAACAAGTCCGTTTTTCAAAACTGTTAGCGATCCGAAACATCTGAAAAAAATCGGATTTCCGACCGGCGAAGCGCAATGTTTCGCTTTGGGAGGTAAAATCGAAATTGGTAAGCCGGTTTTTACTACCGGCGGTGGAGCGACCAATGCGGCCGTTACTTTTAGTCGCCAGAAATTCAAAGTGGCGGCTTTAGTTAAAATCGGCGGCGATAAATCGGCGGAAAATATAATATCCGAACTTGAAAAAGAGAATATCATTCCGCTTGCGATTCAAGAACGCCAAAATGGCACGGCTTTTTCAATGATTCTTTTGTCTCCAACCGGTGAACGGACGATTTTGGTTTATCGCGGCGCTTCCGAAGATTTAAAAATTCAGGAAATTCCTTTTAATAAAATAAAAAGCCGTTGGGCTTACATTGTGCCGGGCAAAATTCCTTTTGAAATAATGGCGAAAATTTTTGACCGTCTTGTTAAAAACGAAACTTTAATCGCTTTCAACCCCTCGAAATATTATATTGAAATGGGAGCGGGAAAAATAAAACCGCTTTTAAGCAAAAGCAAAGTCGTGATTTTAAACAGAGAAGAAGCCGCTTATCTGACGGGCGCGGATTATCAAAAAGAAAAAGAAATTTTTAGGCGACTTGATAAAATTGTTTTCGGTATCGTGGCGATGACCGACGGGCCGAAAGGCGTTTTAGTTTCCGACGGCCGGAAAATTTATAAAGCCGGAATTTTCAAAAATAAAAAAATCGTTGATCGCACCGGCGCCGGCGACGCTTTTGGTTCTGGATTTATCGCGGGATTGATTCAAAAAGAAGAGAATTGCGACAAGGGGTTGTGTCAGCCGTTTAATATTGAATATGCCATTCGCCTCGGTTCGGCCAATGCCGCTTCGGTGGTGGAGCGCGTCGGAGCCAAGGCGGGAATATTAACGAAAGATGAATTTGAAAAAAGCGAAAGATGGCGGCAATTTCCCGTGAAAATTTTTAATTCAATATGAAATCGTTTGAAAAATTGGCAAACATTTTAAGAACGGATAAAGACAATCTTCGAATAATAGAAGAAGGTCTTGGTTCTTTAACGGGCAAGAAAAATGTTTTAGACAAGATTGTAGAGGAAAATGATTTTCTTGTGAACGACCGGCTTAAATCTTTAGGATTAAGCAGGCAGTCAAACGCTAAAGAAATTTATGACGCTCTGATTTCTAAAATGGAAGCGGACAACCTCTCGCTTTTTGAGTTTTTAGGGAAACCGTCGGTTAACAGCTCAAAAGATTGGCAGAAAGTTTTGCTTTTTGCTCTTGAATTAAGCGGCAAGCCAAAAGGTTTTTTTCTTAAAATAGAAAAAGCAATTGAACTTTTAAAATCTTGTCCCCCTTTGAATGTTTTGAAAACTTTAGGATACAATTCGGTCGAGGAGATGTTGAAGAGCGAGGACATTTTTGAAATTTACAGCAGTTTAAGATTTATCGAAGGCAGCGAATGGCTCAACAAAGTTTTTTTCAGACAGTATGAATCTTTAAAACCCGAAGATTTTGAATATCGCGAAATTACCACCCGGGCTTTATCGGAAAGAATAGCGTTGCTCGCCCGCGATTTTATCAAAAAAAAATATCATAATGTCAGCCATCTTAAAGAATTGGGAGTTATTTTTGTAATACCTCTTACTTTGGATATTGCCGGCGAAACAATGAGAAATTTCAGTTTGATTCTTCATTATTTCAATGAAATTCCTTTTTACTCTTCGCTTTTTGAAAAATTCGTTGCTAATACAAATGGTAATTTCGCTCAAAATCTCATTTCGCTTTTGCGCGGCGATGTGTTTGATCGAAAACTTCCGGATTTCAAAAATAAAATTCGTTGGCTGGTAGTTCAAAGATATTTGGCAAAAGACGATGAAAACGATTGGCGGCTTTTTTCTCCCCACATCAACCCCGAAGCGCTTCATTGGCAAAGGGCCGAGCGGCTGCTTTCAAAAGCCGGAAAAGATTTTGACGGTTTGTCAGCTGACCTTATTTTTTGGCAGAACTTGGGCTGGGTCGGCGATTATTTCAAAGACGATATCGGCATTGATGTTTTGGCGAGTTTTAATCTGGTGGACACGGCGATGTCTTTGGTCCAGGAAAAAGAAATGATTAAATATCTTTATCATCATCAGGAATCTCTTTGGAATAAAATTTTTACGGAATACTTCAGCGAGGAAAAAATGGAGGAGATGATGAAGGAAAACATCATCAAGGGTTGGTTTGAGGTTTGAGCTTAAAGTTTAACAATTTTTTTATTTAGATTTTCAATTATTTTTATTTTGTTATTATTTTGTTATTTACTGGTGGATTAAACGATCGTCCAATCCACCAGTAAATAAGCAAATAGGCGAATAAATGGAAATAAAAGAAACAAATAGAGAATAAATAGATATGAAGGGAGAAAAAACTTTGGAAATATTGGAACTTATTAGCGAGGCGGCAATCGATATGCTTGATTTAGTTGGCGTGTTTTTGAGCGCTGGCTATGGCGCATCTTATGGAAAAATCGAATATGAGCTTGATAAACAACGCAATCAGCGATGGGAAAGGCGAGCGAAAAGAGAAAAACAAATAGAAGAACAAAAAGGAAAAAATCTTTTGGAAGAAAAGCTACGTCAAAGATTTTACGAAATGATTTACAGATTAAAAAAAGACGGTCTGGTGGAAAAGATAGCTGGAGGAAATAATAAAACTTTTCTCGGTATTACTCCCGAAGGCAAAAGGAAATTAAAGAATTTAAAAATAAGAAAAGAAAACGCGTTGCCTAATTATTTTTATAGCGCTTCGCCCGGAGAAAAATTCGTCATAATAATTTTTGATATTCCAGAGAACGAAAGAAAGAAAAGAAATTGGTTAAGAGAAGTGTTAAAAAATCTGGGATTTAAGTTTATTCAAAAAAGCGTTTGGTTGGGGAAAATTAAAATTCCAAAAGAATTTGTGGAAGATTTAAGGAAATTAAATTTGATTGAATTTGTTGAAATTTTTGAAGTCAGCAAAACTGGTTCTCTTAGGAAAATCACTTAAAATTTTATTTTCCGTTTTTGTTTTGCAAAATTATAGATCGTTGCTGGTGAGTTGGACGATCGTCCAACTCACCAGCAATATAAAAATTAAAACACCAGTAATATAAAAATTAAAAAAATTAAAAATTGGGAGATTAAAATTAAATTAAGAGATTGAAAGAGATTAAAAATTAAAATTAAGAAATTAAGATTAAGAAATCAAGAAAGGCGATAGAGATTTTGCAAATGAGTTTTTAATTCGTTTCTTTTATTTTGATCTTCAATAATAGAATAAGCGATGGAGATGCCATCATTTTTTTCTTTTAGTTCTTTTAAAAAGGGAGAATCGTTTTTAATGAATTTTTCAATGATGTCATTTTTGATGTCTTCCGTTTCATTGACATAAATCGGTTTTTTGTTTTTCAGAATCACATAGACGCCGCTTTTAGATTCAAGATTGAGAAGTGTCAAGAGGTTGAGTTCAACCATTCCTTTGTCAAGGCTGTCAATGGCCAAGAATCCTTTTTTCTTGAGAATGCCCATGTGATAGGCAACGGTGTTGGTGGAAGACACATTTAATTCTTTGGCGAGCTGGCGAAAAGAGGGCAGGGAGCCGCCGTTATCTTTAAATATTTGGAAGATTTTTTCCTGGAAAGGATGAAGTTTTGGCATAATTAAAAATTTTTATTATAAATTTGTTTTAATCATAGAACAATAATTGAACAAATACAAGGCGGCTTTATCTTATTGAGATTTTAATAATAGAACGGTTATTGATTGGATGGGATTTAATAGCGTGAAAATCTGTTGGGGAATAAAAATTAAAAAAATTATTAGGGAAATTAAAGGAAAATTAAGGGAATAATTGTTTCTAAATAATTATTTTACTGGTGGGTTGGACGATCGTCCAACCCACCAGTGAAAGGGCTGAAAATATAGAAAATATAGAAATAGCTGATAATT
>JBBTVE010000061.1:0-1369 GCA_038063395.1 Patescibacteria group bacterium | reverse complement strand
AAATAGGAAACTGGAGGGAAATACTTAGAAAAAGCGAAGAAACTATCGACGGCACCCACATTAAAGTTTAGCTCTTGATTTTAGTCTTTTTTTAAATTATTATTCACTCATGGCAGGAAAAGGTAACGAGCAGGAACCGCAAACATATGCTTCAACCGGAGTAAATTATGAAGCAATGGATCCTTTCAAAAGGTTAGCCCAACTCAATGCCCGCGAAACCTCATTAAATATAGAACGTCACGGAATGAGCGTTGTGGAAGCTAGTCGAGGAGAATCAGCATTTGTTTGGGATAGGGGCGATCATTATGCCGCTTTTGTTATTGAGGGATTAGGAACAAAGAATTTAGTTGCCGATGCAACAAGAAAAATAACTGGTAAAACACATTATGATCAAATCGCACAAGATGCTCTTGCAATGATAATAAACGACCTAATTGTTGTAGGTGCAGATCCAGAGGTTGTAAATGCATATGTAGGAAGTGGCTCATCGGATTGGTTTACGGACTTAGAAAGAACAGAGGAATTACTTGTCGGATGGAAAAAAGCCTGTGATCTTTCGGGAGCAACTTGGGGAGGTGGAGAAAGCCCGACATTAAAAGGAATTATTGCTTCAAATACTGGGGAAATCTTAGGCGCGGCTACGGGAATTATAAAACCCAAAGAAAGATTAACTCTTGGAGATAAATTAACTTCTGGAGATAGAATTCTTTTGGTTGAGAGTACTGGAATACACGCAAATGGATTAACGCTTGCCAGATCTATCGCAGATCAATTACAACATGGATATGCGACCGAATTATCAGACGGTTCAATGTATGGAGAAGCTCTCCTTACGCCTACTCACATTTATGCAAAATTAGTAAGAGATTTATTTGAGCAAGGAGTGGATATTCATTATATGGTTAATATAACAGGACATGGGTGGAGAAAGCTTATGAGAGCAACACAAAGTTTCAGTTATGTAATTGAAAATATTCCAACTCCTCAGCCAGTTTTTGATTTTATTCAAAAAAAATCGGGGAATAGCGATGAAGAAATGTATGGAAATTTTAATATGGGAGCAGGTTTTGCAATCTTTCTTCCTAAAAGAGATGTCTTTAGAGCAAGAACAGTCGCGGGATTAAATTATAAGATGAGTGCATTAGATGCAGGAGAAGTTCAAGAAGGTCCTCGGCAAGTAATTATTCAGCCCAAAAATTTAACTTACCTAGGCGAATCCCTTGAAGTAAGATAGCTTCGCAAATTCATCTCTGATATAATTTCCCCACTATGAATAAGGATAGGATAATAAAAATTGCGTTTGTTGGGACAAGCTCTACGGGGAAAACTACTCTTCTTTGGGAATATAAAAAGAGGATGAGCGGGAATT
>JBBTVE010000060.1:0-6444 GCA_038063395.1 Patescibacteria group bacterium | reverse complement strand
AGTATAAACTTGTAAAGTTTTTGAAAGGATTTTCTTTGGTCAGGGTTTATCCCAAAACAGGGAGAACTCATCAAATTAGAATTCATCTGGCTTCAATTGGTTATCCGATTATTGGAGATAATCTCTATGGGCCGAAAACTAATCCACTCAAATTGAATCGTTTATTTCTTCACGCCGAATCATTGGAGTTTCCGGTTAGCGAAGGTCGAAAAATCAAAATTGAAGCTGAATTGCCTAAAGAACTTAAAGAAATTCTTGATATCCTTGACGGCTTTAAAAATAAAGATTAATATTTTATTATGATTCCAGAAGATATTTTAGTGAAAATTAAGTCAGGGGCCGTTGTAAAAGTTTCAGAAACTATCAAAGAAGGCGATAAAGAAAGAATCAGCAATTTTAAGGGCGTGGTTATTGCCAGAAAACACGGGCGAGAAATCGGCGCCACTTTTACGGTTAGGGCCAATTTAGGAGGAGTTGGCGTTGAAAAAGTTTACCCTATTAATTCGCCTGTGATCGCTAAGGTGGAAATTTTGAGTTCGCCTAAAAAAGTTCATCGCTCAAAACTTTATTTTATCAGAAAAATATCTCAAAAAGTTTCTCGCGAGAAAATCGGCGTGGCAATTTAAAATATTGTTATAATGCGCGGGTGGCGAAACTGGTAGACGCACTACCTTGAGGTGGTAGCGCCCGCAAGGGCTTGGAGGTTCGAGTCCTCTCCCGCGCACATGGTGCCTATGGTGTAATGGTTAACACTGGAGTTTGTGGCACTCCCGATACGGGTTCGATTCCCGTTAGGCACCCTCAAAAAAAACCATGGAGTATGAAAACCTTATTGATTCTCTTATAAAAGACGGTTATCTAAAAACGCCGGAAATTATCGAGGCGTTTAAGGCGATTGACCGCGCTAATTTTGTTCCCGATGAATTAAAGGGCGACGCTTACATCAACGCCCCCTTGCCGATCGGTTTCGGGCAAACTATTTCCCAGCCGTTGACGGTGGCTTTTATGTTTGAATTGCTTCAGCCGAAAAAAGGGGAAAAAATTTTGGATGTCGGAGTCGGCAGCGGTTGGACAGCGGCCCTTTTGGCGTTTATGGTCGGCGAAGCGGGTAAGATTATCGGCGTGGAAAGAATCCCCGAACTTAAAGAAATGGCGGAAAAAAATATTCTTCAATACGGTTTTGTGGAAAAAGGAATTATTAGCGTGTTTTTAGGAGACGGTTCAAAGGGTTATAAAGAAGAGGCGCTTTACGATAAAATTATTGCCGCTGCCGCCGCTAAAGAAGATATTCCGGTTGAGTGGAAAAAACAGCTTAAAATAGGAGGTAAAATCGTGGCACCGGTGGAAAACAGTATTGTGGTGATTGATAAAACAGGCAAAGATGAATATAATAAAAAAGAGTATTTTGGGTTTAGTTTTGTGCCGTTAATAACTAACAATTAATAAATGATTCCCATAGAAAAAATCGCTAAAATTTTAAGAACAGATAGAGATACGGTTGAAAAATTAGTTCAAAAAGCCGAAAGAATGACGGGTAAAGAGCGTGTCTTAGAAAGAATTCTTGAGGCAAATGAAGTGCTTATTAAAGACCGCCTTCAATTGAAAGAGCTTGGCAAAAGTATTTCAGCGGAGGAAATTTACGGCGCCTTAATGGAGAAAATTCGCGAGGATGATCTTCAACTTTTCAAAGCTTTGGGAAAGCCGTCTTTTATGTTGAAAGAAGACGTTGACAGAGTGCTTGAGAAAATAAAGGAATTAGTGCCTTCGCTTGAGGGCGTTTTTTTAAAAAAAGAAAAAGCCGTTGAATTTTTAAAAGCCGCGCCGCCGGCAAAAGTGATTAATTATTTGGGTTATAGGGATGTCAATGAGCTTATCTCTCGTGAAGATGTTTTTGAAATTTTCGCCGCCATGCGTCTTTTTGAAGATTCGAGATGGTTTAACGATGTTTTTTTGAAACAATATGATAATCTAAAACCTTCCGATTTTGAACAAAGGAAAATAGAAATTCGTTCAATGCCTCAGAAATGGGTTGGTATTGCCCAATCGTTTTTGAAGAAAAAATATCAGAATATTTCTCATCTTAAAGAATTGGGATATATTTTTGTTGTGCCTATAGAACTTGGAATGCTTGGGGAGGTGACAAGAATGTTTTCTTTGGCGCTTCATTATTTTTATGAAATCAAATTTCATTCGGATTTGTTTGAAAAATTCGCCAAAGAGGATAATTTTGGGAAAAATATTTCTTCGGTTTTAAAGGTGGAAATTATTGACAAGCGTTTACCCGAGACCGATAAATTGAGATTTTTGATTATTCCGCGTTATTTGGCGAGATATGACGAAAATGATTGGCGGCTTTCCGAGCCTCACATTTCGCCGGAGGCCTTATATTGGACAAAAGCCGAGGGGGCATTAGCCAATATTAATAAAGTTTTCAAAGATGTTTACGTAAATTTTATTTTTTGGCAGGGATTGGATTGGGTCGGCGATTATTTTAAAACCCCGACAGGTATAGAAGTTTTGGTAAGTTTTAATCTTGTTGACGCCGTTATGGCTTTAATCAGGGAAAAAGAGCTTGAAAAATACCTTTTTCATCATCAGGAATCTTTGTGGAACAAAATTTTTGTTGATTATTTCGGCGAGGACAAACTGGAAGAGGTAATTAAAGATAACTTTGTGAAAGGATACGTGGAGTTGTGAGGCATTGACAAATTTTATTAAAATTCTTATAATATCGTTATATGAAAGAGTCTTTTAAGAATTTTAAAGAACTTGAAGAAATAAAAAATTTATTGCCAGAAGGGAAAGAGTCCCGGAGTTTAGGCGCGGCCGCTGCGAAAGAAAAAGAGACAAAAGAGGGATTAATAGAATTGAGGAAACGGGAACAAGAACGCTTTAAACGTGAAACAGAGATGAAAGAAGCCGCCGGAATTTTAGCAAAAGGGTTGGCAAAAGAATTTGAAGTTGGGCCTGAAAAATCAAAAACTACCAAAAGCGCAATTGATAAACAAATTAATAATCTTGGCAATAAATTAAAAGATGCGGAAAAAAACCTTGAGATAGTTAAAAAACATAAAGGTACTGATGAACAGATCGAAGAACGTAAAAAATTAATAGAGTTTTTAAGAGAGGAAATTGAAAAAGCTGAAAAAGCAAAAGAATCTGGAATTGAAAGGTTAAAAAAGATAGAGGAGATAAAAACAAAATCAAAAAATGAGGCAAAAACGCGCGTAAAAACCAAAGAAGAGAAAAAAACAGGAGAACTTGAAAAAACAGGAGAACTTAAAAAAATATATCAGGAATTAGATATATTGGGAAAAGATTTAGTTTCTTCAATAAAGGAACTAAAAAAAATAAAAGATGTTAAAGGAAAAAATAATCTTCAAAATAAAATCGATTTAATAATAAAAAAACGAAATGAATTAAAACAACAAAGAGACGAATTAAAGGAAAAAAAGAAAACTGAAGGGCAAACAGCGCCGGTAGTTATTGAGAATATACTCTCGGAAGCGGAAATAATTGGCGAAATTTATCCAGAAAAAAAAGAAGCGCCGTCGAAAGAAGAATTAACACTCACAGAAGAAATTAAGGAGGAAGTTAAAAAAATACCTGAAAAGGAGCGCGAAAAAATTGGAATTGGTCTGCGAAATATCGGATTATTTGTTCAAGAATGGAAAAGCGGCATAATGGCGTCTTTTTGCGATAAATTTGCCGTTGAAAATTCGAAAGGAACCATTGGAAGATTTTTTTCATCATTGGCGGAAACCTATAAAAAAGACGAAAATAACGCTCAAAAAACGATTGAACAAAGAGAAAAGTCAAAAACTTCTTTGTATCAATTGCAAAATGTCGGATATTTAACGGGTAATATTTTAAAATACGGCAGAACTGTTGCCGATATTGTCGGTTGGACCGCCGGTTCGCCGTTGAGATACGTAATGCTTGGCGCGCAATTTTTTTCAAGAGGCGCGGAAGCGGCCAAAGAAGCTAGATTGAAAAATCAGGAAGTAATTGAAAAAACACGAGTAAAAGATATTGATGAAGCGGCTGAAGAAGCTTGGAAAATTTATGGAATAGTGATGGCAAAAGCCGGCATTGGTAATGTTACTAAAGAGCTTTTGGAAAAATCTTATGCGGAAAATTTACCTCAAGATTTATTAGAAAGATTGAAAAGATCGGAGCCGGGCACTGCCACCGGTATTTTAACAAAATTATCTCAGAAAGTTTTAAAAAAAGATGTTGAGTTTGCCATTAAGCATGGGAAATTCAGTGAAAACTCTTTTGAAAAACGACTGAAAGAATTTGATAAAATAATAGGTCATTATGGCACTGTTGATGCGTTGGCAATGGGAGCCAAATACGCCGAGACAACCGGAAAGGCAATAATCGCCGGCGTTCAAATTGAAACCGCCGTTCTTTTAATGCAAAGATTGCCGGAAATAATGAGCAATTTTTATTCGGGCGAAGCCAGTGTTATCGAGACAGCGGCGCCGGAAACTAAAATTTCTCCGGTTGAAAAACCACCCTTGGAAGAAATCCCAGCAATTGGAAAGGGGCAAATATTAGAAAAATCCATTGATTATCAAGGTGGGAAATCAATCTGGCAAGAATCGGCGAGGCAATTATCATTCAGGTTTGATGAGCAATTCAAAAATTCAGAAGAGGCTTTGAGAACTTATAATATAGACAAAATGAAAGATGTGATTGTTGACGCCATTAAAGGCGGCGATAAAAATTTGATAGAAAAATACGGTCTAATCGGCATTGATAATTCGGATAAAATAACGGTGAATCAATTAAAAAATATTAAATGGGATAATGTTTTTAATGATGCTTTTGAAGGGAAAGGATTGACCGGTGATCTTTCTGAACAACAAATGGAAAGCATTGTTAAAAATAACGCCGCCTTGAATGAATTTTTTACGCAAAATCCGAATGCTTCAAGAACTATTGAAAATTATGAAAATATTTTAAAAGGAAAAGGAGGTGTCGAATTTGAAAAAGAAATTTCTCCGGAAGCATTAAAAAAAGCAGAAGTTGATATTGAAAAAATACAAAAAGAAATTGTTGAAGAAAAAATCCAAAGAATTTTTGAGGGCAAAGGACCTATCACCATGCCGGAAGTTTTAGAAACAGAAATTCCGCCAACAGAAATAATTTCCAAAAATGTGGTAACAATTGGAGAAGGATGGATTAAAAGAGGAATTTCCATTGAATCTCTTCAAAAATTGGCTAAGGAACCGGCTATCGCGGGGCAATGGCTTTATCTTACCACTACTGAAGGTAGAACATTCAAGGTTCTTGGAGGATTTGAATCTAAAATGGCGGCAAAATACGCCTTGGAGAAGATGACCAAGATGGAGAAATAAAAGCCCTCTTGACATTAAATTTTTGATGATTTATTATTGATTGAAAGTCTGCAGACAAGAGGCGCGTAGTAAGACCTCTCGAGGACATTGTATTAATTTGTCTGCGGCTAAAATTGGCCGTTTTTTATTTTTATGTTAACCAAACAACAAAAAGCCGAACAAATTAAAGAGGGCAGGGATATTTTAAGCGCCAATAAAACGCTGGTTTTCACTGATTTTAGTGGTAAAACAGTTGAAGAAGTAAAAAAATTAAGGCGATCATTATTATCAATCGGCGCGAAATTGAAGGTTTTCAAGAAAAAATTATTGAGAATCGCCTTTACCGAAAATGGCATGGATTTCAATCCCGAACAGTTTGAATCGCAGGTGGCGACGGTTTTTACAAATAAAGACATTTCCGATGTTGCCGGCATTGTTTACAAATCGGACATTTCAATTTTAGGCGGTTATGATTTAGTGGGGAAAAATTTTATTGACGCCGAAATGGTGAAAAAAATCGGGCAATTGCCTTCAAGGGAAATTCTTTTGAGCCAATTGGTTGGCATGTTATCGGCGCCGATAAAAATGTTTATGCGCGTGTTGAGCGAAAAAAGTAAAATGGTCGAAAATAAATAATAGGAAAAATTATTATGGAAAAATTCAACGACATAATAGAAAAAATTGAAAAATTAACCGTGGTTGAACTTGCTGAATTGATAAAAACTTTAGAAGAAAAATTCGGCGTTTCAGCGTCTATGCCGATGGCGTCGGGCGCGGCGGCCGGAGGAGCGGTAGCGGCGGAGAAAACAGCTTTTAATGTTATTTTGAAATCAGCCGGAGAACAGAAAATTAATGTTATTAAAGCGGTAAAAGAAGCGACCGGTCTTGGACTTAAAGAAGCAAAAGATATGGTTGAGGCCGCTCCGAAAATGATAAAAGAAAATCTTAAAAAAGAAGAAGCGGAAGAGTTAAAAAGTAAATTGGAAGCAGTTGGCGCGGTGGTGGAATTGCAGTAAGATAAAGAGCCGAGGGCGGTTAGCTCAGCGGCAGAGCATTGCATTCACATTGCAGGGGTCATAGGTTCAAATCCTATACCGCC
>JBBTVE010000059.1:0-19310 GCA_038063395.1 Patescibacteria group bacterium | reverse complement strand
TCATATGGGGTAAAATTTTTAAGATTATTTCACCACTTTTTCCTTTTACGTTCAAAACGCCGTCATTAATTTCAACATTGACGGTTTTGGGAATAATTATTGGTTTTTTGCCTATTTTACTCATAATTCGTTATTTATTAATTTTTACCATATTTCAAATAATGCCTCTCCTCCCACTTTTTCTTTTTTTGCTTCACCGCCGGCCATAATTCCCTGGGGAGTGGAAAGTACCATCAAACCATAGCCATGTTTTATCGGTCTAATTTCCTTATAACCGACATAAATCCTGCGCGAAGGTTTACTGATAAATTTAATTCCTTGAATCGCTCCTTCATTATTTGGATATTTAAGATTAATATCTAAAATTCGCCGCGGACTCCGCCCTCTTTTTTCAAATTTACCCACATAATTATTAGCCGTCAAAATTTTGACAATTTCCTCATCCATCTTTGAATAAGGGACCTTAATACTTTCTTTTTTCACGGCTTGGGCATTTTTAAGTTGAATTAATAAATCTGTATACATATTTAATATTACCAACTAGCTTTTTTCACTCCGGGTATTTCTCCGCGAGATACCATTTCTCTAAAACAAATTCTGCAAAGCCCAAAATCTCTCATATAAGCCCTTTTTCTGCCACATTTAAAACAGCGCCTGACAATTCGCGTTGAATATTTTGGCGTTTTTTTTGCTCGCGCGATTACTGATTGTTTAGCCATGTTTTTTAGAATTTAAAATTTAGATTTTTTTTGAATTTTAAACGGTATTCCCAATAATCTATATAATTCGATCGCCTCTTCACGATTTTTAGCATTACTTACAATACTAATTTCCAGCCCAAAGTCAAATTTTATGGTTTCAGCGCTGATTTCCGGGAAAACCACGTGTTCTTTAACACCAATCGTCAAATTGCCTTTATCGTCAACATTTTTAATATCAATTCCCCTAAAATCTTTAACTCGAGGAAGAACGGCTCTAATAAATTTCTCTAAAAAATCATACATTTTTTTGCGGCGCAAAGTAATTTTAAGGCCGATTGTTTGCCCAATTCTTGTTTTAAAGCCGGCAATCGATTTTTTTGCGATTGTTTTAGCCGGTTTCTGTCCCGTTATCAATGCCAAATCATTCATAATTCCCGGCAAAATCTTGTCTTCAAAACCGGCCTGCTGACTTAAACGTCCAACACCCGTATTAACCGCTATTTTCTTTATTTTCGGAACCGCCAAATCATTTTTATAACCGAATTTTTCTTTCATTTTGGGAATCGTTTCTTTTTTATATTTTTCAAATAATGTCATTGTCATAATTTAGCTTCGCATTTTTTGCAAATTCTTATTTTATTATCATTTTCAAAACGATATCCTGTTCGCGCCGTTCTATTGCAAGAAGAACAAATTAACATAACATTTGAAGAATTTATAGGTCGCGGAACTGAAATTATCTGCCCTTTTTCGCCCTGTTTTTTCGGCCGAACATGTTTTTTATAAAGATTTAGCCCCTCAACTAAAACTTTTCCTTTTTCAGGAAATATTTTCAAAACTTTTCCAGACCTCCCCTTATCTTTACCTGTTATTATTTTTATTGTGTCGTTTTTGTGAATTTTCATACTATTTCTTCTGCCATTGTCGCGATTTTTTCAAATCCTTTTTCTTTCAATTCCCTTGGTATTGGGCCGAAAACTCTTGTTGATATCGGCTCTTTCTTTTCATTGATTAAAACCGCCGCATTTTCATCAAACCGAACATAAGAGCCATCACGACGACGAATTGAATTTTTGGTTCTAACAATAACCGCTTTAACAATGTCTTTCTTTTTAACGCTCTTTCTCGGCTCGGCCACCTGAACCGAAGCGACAATAATATCGCCTGTTCTAGCGTATCGGCGCCCGGTACCTCCTAAAACCCTAAAACAGCGAATGATTTTCGCTCCAGAATTGTCCGCTACTTTTATTACGCTTCTTTCTTGAATCATTTATTTAAATCTTTCCAATTATTTTCCACTTTTTTTCTTTACTCAACGGTCTTGTTTCTTCAATGACAACCTTCTCGCCAGTTTTATATTCATTTTTCTCATCGTGCGCTTTAAATTTATTTGTTTCCTTATAATATTTTTTATAACGGGAATGCTTTTTTAATCGGGTAACGGATATTACCCTTGTTTTATTCATCTTATCGGAAACAATGATGCCTTGTAATTGACGATTCATAATTATTTATTGTTAATTGTTTGCTGACGATTAATTATTGTCAATATTCTCGCTATCATTCTTCTAGTCTCTTTAATCTCTTTAATATTTTTAACTTTACCTTGAACCAAATCAAATTTCAGCTTTTGCAGCTTAGAGCGATAATCAATCAAATCTTTTTGAAGATCCTGGAACGATCTATTTTTAAATTGTTGGGATTCCGTTTTTTTCATATTACTGACCTTTTGTAATTATTCTCGTTTTAATCGGCAATTTATGAGAAGCCCTTCTTAAAGCTTCTTTTGCCGTTTCATTGTCAACTCCGTCAATTTCAAATAAAATCCTACCCGGTCTTGTGGGAAAAACATAATGATCAACACTGCCCTTGCCGCCGCCCATTGTAACTTCCGGAGGCCTTACGGTTATCGGTTTATCCGGGAAAATCCTTATCCATAATTTCCCTCCTCTTTTTGTAAAATGAGTGATTGCTTTTCTGGCCGCTTCAATTTGTTTTGAATTAATCCAAGCGCTTCCCATTGCTTGAAGCCCAAAATTACCGAAGCTTAATTTCGTTCCTCGCGTTTCCACCTGGCGTTTCTTTGACCTTCCTTTTTGCCATTTTCGATGTTTTACTTTTTTGGGTATTAACATATTACTCTTTTTTGAATACCTCTCCTTTATATATCCATACTTTCACTCCGATAGTCCCATAAGTCGTAAAAGCCGTGATTTGCCCATAATCAATATCGGCCCTAAAAGTATGAAGCGGCAAACTTCCTTTTTCCAAATGTTCAACTCGAGCTATTTCACCTCCTCCCAATCTTCCGGAAAGTCTGATCTTAGCTCCCTTTACTTCTTTATTTTGCATGATCTGTTCTAAGGTTTTTTTCATTATTCGACGAAAAGGCATTCTTTTCTCAATGTCCCAAGCAATATTTTGCGCGGTAACCGTCGCGGAAATTTCCAACCGCTTTAATTCCTCAATATTTAAACTCAAATTTATCGCCTCTTTAACTCCCTGTTTAATTCTAATTTTTTTTAATGCCGTTTCCAAATTTTTTGTCAATTCTTCAATACCTTTGCCGCCGCGGCCGATGATCAGCCCCGGTCTACTAGCCTTAATAAGAATTTTATATTTATTACCCGCTCTTTCAATGTCAATTTTATCTATTCCGGCGCTGTTAATTTTCTTTTTGACAATATCCCTGATCAAAACGTCTTCCTCTAAAAAATTCTTGAAGTTGTTTTTCTTCGGAAACCATCTCGAGTGCCAGTCCCTAATTATTCCCAATCTTATTGAATTTGGATTAATTTTATTTCCCATTTTAAATGATTTTTCTTCTAAACATTTTTTTAATAAACCCTTCTTTCGGTTGCGTTTTAATAACTTCTTTTTCAATTGCTTTTACTTTTTCTTTCTCTTTCTCTTTCTCAATTTTTCTTGCCTTAGATTTTAAAATCTTTTCGGATTTTACGATTTTAAATCTTATTGCTTTTGATTTTTCCGATTCTCCCAAAACTAAAGTAATATGGCTGGTTTTTTTCTGAATCATTGTCGCTCTCCCCTGAGCTCTCGGCATAAATCTTTTAAGCATCGGACCACCATCAACTCTGATTTCTTTAATAAAAAGATTCTCGAGGTTTAATTGTTTCTGTTTGCTATTTGAAACAGCCGAGCGCAAAAGTTTTAATATCGGTCCAACTGATTTCTGGGAACTAACCAAAAGCTGAGCTTCAGCTTCATTAACAAAAAGCCCTTTTAACATATTGGCGACCAATCGCACCTTACGCGGAGAAATCTTTAAATGATTCAATTTTGCCGTTTGGGTTCTCATTTTTTTGGTTGTTCTTCAGTTTTCTTTTCTAATTCTTTTTGCATTTTGCCTCCGTGCCTGACGAATTTCCTAGTCAAAGAAAATTCTCCCAAGCGATGACCCACCATTTCTTCGGCAATTTTTACCGAAACAAAATCTTTTCCATTATGTACTCCAAAAGTGAAACCGACCATTTCCGGAGAAATTTCGCTGGCTCGCGACCAAGTTTTAATAACCGCATTGTCTTCCGGCTTTAACTTGCTGATTTTTTTTAATAACTTAGGATCAACATACGGACCCTTTTTTGAACTTCGTCCCATAATTTATTTTCTTCTTTTAATTATCATTTTATTGCTCCATTTCTTTTTGTTCCTGGTTTTTCTTCCTCCGGTTATTTTCCCCCATCTGGTTTTCGGTCGTTTCGTTCCACGAACCGCCCGGCCTTCTCCTCCGCCATAAGGATGGTCGCAAGGATTCATCGCTGAACCCCTGACAGTCGGACGAATTCCCAACCATCTTGAACGACCGGCTTTGCCGATAACAATCAAACTGTAATCTGAATTGGAAGCTTGTCCTAAAGAAGCAAAATTATTCCAATCAACTTTTCTTATTTCCCCCGAAGAAAGTTTCAAATGAGTCCAGCCGTTTTCCTGGGCTAAAACTTGAGCGTAATTTCCGGCTGATCTGGCTAATTGTCCTCCCCTATCTTTTTTCAATTCAATATTATAAATGGAATAACCAACCGGAATATTTTTAAGCATCAATTTATTTCCTTCTTTAAGCGGCGCGTTTTCGGAAACAATAATTTCATCGCCAATTTTCATATTTTTAGAAGCCAAAATATAAGATCTTTCGCCGTCGGCATATAAAATCAAAGCTATGAAAGCCGTGCGATATGGATCATACTCAATAGTTTCCACCTTTGCCGGAATATTCATTTTAGTCTGTTTAAAATCAACAATTCTATAAAGTTTTTTATTCCCCCCTCCCTGATGTCTCATAGTAATTCTTCCGGAATTATTGCGACCGGCCCGATATGGCAATTTAATTAATAATTCCTTGCGCGGTTTAACGGCGCTTAATACGCCGTAATCAACGGTCGTTATAAATCTTCGCGATGGAGTTGTCGGTTTATATTGTTTCATACAGTGGTTTCAATTTTTTCGCCTTTTTTCAAAGTTACAATTGCTTTTTTAAATCCTGAAACTTTGCCCATTGATTTCCCTAAACGCTTTTGTTTTCCTTTTGTGTTTAAAATATTAACTGATGAAACTTTAACTCCATAAAGGGATTCAACCGCTTTTTTAACTTCCGGTTTATTAGCTTTTTTATCAACGACAAAAACATATTTCCCAAAATTGCTTAAATCGCCGGTTCTTTCGGTAATCCAAGGTTGCTTTATCAATAGAGCGGAATGCTTTCCTTTAAATAAAGGGAAGCCCTTCATTTTTGGCTGAATTATTTCCGTATTAATCTGCGCCGTTTTATCGATTTTTGACTTACTAAAAATACTCATATATTATTTTTTAAAATAATGCTTTTCCGCCTCGCCAATTGCTTCTTTCTCAAAAACAATATTTTTATGTTTTAATAAATCATAAACATTCAACGACTTGGCGCTGACTGCGTCGACATTTCTAATATTAGCGACTGATTGATGAATATTATTTGTTGACGCCGGTACTAATAAAACTCGCGATTTCAAGCCGATAATTTTATTTAAAATTTTTCCCCATTCTTTTGATTTTTTAATTTCTCTGTCAAAACCATCAATTATTTTAATCTCTTTGTCTTCCTTTTTTCTCGATAAAACGCTGAAAATCGCTGACCGATTCATTTTCTTGTTAATTTTTCTAGCGTATTTTTTTTCTTTTGTCGGACCAAAAGTCACTCCTCCTCCCTTCCAAATAGGAGATCTAATAGAACCGTGCCTTGACCGACCGGTGCCTTTTTGTTTCCATGGTTTTTTACCGCCGCCCCTGACTTCTCCCCTTCCTTTGGTATGAGCTATCGACTCCCGACGATTAGCTAATTGAACCATCAAAACCTGATGGACCAAAGACGGATTCCACTTAACGCCAAAAATCTTTTCCGACAAATCAATCGTTCCCGCTTTTTCATTTTGTTTATTAAAAACATCAATTACCATACTTTTTTTACTCGTTAATTTCTAATTTCCAATATCGTGCCTTTCATTCCCGGCACAGCGCCTTTTACCATTAAAATATTTTTTTCTTTATCAATACCGGCGACTTCCAAATTTTTAGTAGTTCTTCTTTCCATCCCCATGCGTCCCGCCATCCGCTTACCCTTCATTACTCTTTGAGGAGCCGTACTGCCGATTGATCCCGGCGCTCGATGACGATTTTTTTGACCATGAGTTTTGGGTCCGCCGTGAAAACCATGGCGCTTAACTACTCCCTGAAAACCACGGCCTTTCGTTAAACCGCTTATTTTAACTTTATCTCCGTCATTAAACTGGCTAACATCAAAAACGTCGCCGATTTTATAATCTCCACCTTCAACCCGAAATTCCCTTAAATACCTAAAATTGCCGAGGTTTTTCAAATGTCCTTGGAGGGGTTTATTCAATCTTTTTTTCGTATTGTCAAAACCGACTTGCACCGCTTCGTAACCGTCTTTTTCTTTTACCCTGACTTGAGTTACAACTATCGGGCCGGCGGAAATTAAAGTAACCGGAATAATTTTGTCGGCTTTCCAAACTTGAGACATTTTCATTTTTTTCCCTAATATAAATTGCATCTTTATTAAAACAAAACAGCCAGACTTAGCAGGCTGCTCTTAGCTAAATCTATTTAACTATTTATCTATATTAACTGGCTAAACACCATTACGATTAAAGATACTAAATTAAAAATATTATGTCAACCCCGTTAGAAAAAAACAACCTCGCCATAGGCGAGGTTGTTTTTTTACTTCATCTTTATTTCAATATCCACTCCAGCCGGTAAATTAAGATTGCTTAAAGATTCAATAATTTTCTGGTTGGGATTTAAGATATCAATCAATCTCTTATGCACCCGAAGTTCAAATTGTTCCCGCGATGGCTTATGAACAAAAGTCGAACGATTAACGGTATAACGCCTCATTTCCGTTGGCAAAGGAATCGGACCAACCACTTCAGCCCCGTTTCTAACAGCCGCGTCAATGATTGATTTTGACGAGGTGTCAATAAGCCGATGGTCGTATGACCTGATTCTTAATCTAAGCTTTGGTTGCGCTATTTCTTCTTTTTTCGCCATAACAAAGAACTGTTTAAATTTATTTAGATATTTTTGTTACCACTCCCGCTCCAACGGTTTTTCCTCCTTCACGAATGGCAAATCTTTGTTTTTCTTCCAGCGCCACCGGAGCGATAAGTTTAACGGCAAGATTAACCGTATCTCCCGGCATAACCATTTCCATACCTTCCGGCAAAATCACTTCTCCGGTCACATCAGTCGTACGAATATAAAATTGAGGTTTATATCCTTTGAAAAACGGAGTGTGTCTTCCCCCTTCTTCTTTTGTCATAACATAAATTTCAGCTTCAAAATCCGTATGAGGAGTAACACTTCCGGGTTTGGCAATAACTTGACCGCGTTCAACATCTTCTTTTTTAAGTCCACGGAGTAAAATTCCGACATTGTCGCCGGCGCGACCTTCGTCTAAAAGTTTATTAAACATTTCAATGCCGGTAACTACTGTTTTTTGAGTGGGTTTTATTCCGATAATTTCCACTTCTTCATTAACTTTTACAATGCCTCTTTCAGCTCTTCCCGTAATAACCGTACCTCGGCCTTCAATTGAAAAAATATCTTCTATCGGCATAAGAAACGGTTTATCAATCTCTCTAACCGGTTCTGTAATATAATCGTCAAGAGCTTTAATTAATTCTAAAATCGGTTTAGCCGCGTCTTCATCAACTGATTTAGCCGCTAAAGCTTTGGTGGCCGAACCGCGAATAATCGGAGTTTGATCGCCGGGAAACTCGTATTTTTTCAAAAGTTCCCTTACTTCGGCTTCAACCAAATCAATAAGTTCTGGGTCATCAACCTGATCAACTTTATTAAGAAAAACAACAATTGCCGGAACGCCAACTTGACGCGCCAAAAGAATATGCTCTCTTGTCTGAGGCATCGGGCCGTCAGCGGCTGAAACTACCAAGATAGCGCCGTCCATTTGCGCCGCGCCGGTAATCATGTTTTTGACATAATCGGCATGACCCGGACAGTCAATGTGGGCGTAATGTCTATTTTCCGACTCGTATTCCGAATGATGAAGCGCAATAGTAATACCTCGGGCTTTTTCTTCCGGAGCATTATCAATCATATCGACGGATTCTTCTTTTTCGATCAAACCCTTTAATTTAAGAATATGAGTGATCGCGGCCGTCAACGTGGTTTTGCCATGGTCGACATGGCCAATGGTACCGACGTTTAAATGTGGTTTTTTTCGTTCAAATTTTGCTTTTTCCGCCATACTATAAAAACTTGTAATTAATAACTCACTACTTACAACAACAATCTGTTGTCAGTACGCCTATTATTAATTGTTGATTATTTTTTAACGACTTTTTGAGTTTATATTAAACGCTTATTGATTGTCAACCCCTCTAATTACACAAATTCAATTATCGCCATTTCCGCTCCGTCGTTTTTTCTTCGCTTGGCATTTTTAATGATTCTTAAATATCCCCCCTTGCGATTGACATAGCGTGGAGCGACAGAATAATATAATTTTTGAGCGGCGGATTTTGGAAGGCGAGATAAAAGAATTCTCAATACCGCTAAATCCTGTTTTTTGGCAAGAGTAGTTAATTTTTCCGCCAGCGGTTTAATCTCTTTCGCTTTGGCAACCGTGGTTTCAATTTTTTCCTGAACGATCAAATTATTGACAAGATTCCTTAGAAGAGCTTTCCGCTGTCCCTTTTCCCTATGAAATTTTCTGCCTTTCTTGAGATGGCGCATATTTTATTTCTATTTCTTTTTCTTAACTGTTTTCTTTACCGCTTTTTTTATTCCTTTCTTTTCTTTTAATCCTAACGGCTTTTTAAATTCGTCAACCTCTATGGCCGAAACTTTGTCTATATGATCGCGTAAAACATTTGCCGCTTTACGCAAAGCGCTTGAAGGAGTAATACTACCGTCTGTTTCGATAAAAATTTTCAACCGGTTATAATCTGTGCGCTCGCCAACCCGCATATTTTCAACGACGAAATTAACATTTTTTATTGGCGCGAATATGGCATCAATAGCGATAACTCCAACCGGCAATTTTTCGGTTTTCCTGGCTTCCACCGGCATATAACCAAGCCCTTTTTCAACTGTTAATTCCGCGTTAATTTCCGCGTTTTTATCGGTTGAAACGGCGATTGGAGAATCAAGATTAATTATTTCAACAAGTGAATTGGTTTCAATGTCTTTTGCTTTAATTTCTTTCTCCCCCTTGATTTTTAGATAAAGTGTCTGCGGCTCGTCGGCGTAAAAACGAAAACGAATGCGTTTTAAATTGGAAATGATTTCCACTAAATCTTCCTTGACTCCGGGGATTGTGGAAAATTCATGTTTAACGCCTTTAATCTTAATCTGAGTAATCGCCGCTCCCGGTAAAGAAGAAAGAAGCGCTCTGCGCAAAGCATTGCCTAAAGTTAATCCATAACCGACAAAAAGCCCTTCAACTTCAAAAACGCCGTCTGTTTCGGTTTCAGAAATTTTCTTTATTTTAATTGTTTCACTAAGTCGAGTGTATTCCATAAAATTCGCGAGAATTATCTACTATAATAATCAACGACTAAATTAATATTAAAAGGCAATTCAGCATCGCTGGGTAAAGATTTTACTTTACCTTCGATTTTTTCTTCATCAATTTCAAGCCATTCCGGCGGATTATGTTTCTTAATGGTATTGGATAACTCCTTGAAAATCAAGAGATTTTTAGAAGCGGGTTTAATTGATACGGTGTCTCCCACTCTGACTAAAAAAGAAGGAATTGAGACTTTTTTATTGTTGACCAAAAAATGGCAATGACCGATATATTGCCTGGCGGTAATTCTTGAAGGCGCAAGTCCCAATCGAAACACCGTATTATCCAATCTTCTTTCAAGCGCTCCTATAATTTGACGAGGAGAAGCTTCTTCAAAAATTCTAGCTATTTGAGATTCTTTCAATCCATAGGAGATTTTAATTCTTTGCTTTTCTAAAAGCTGTTGACCGAATTCTGATAAAGCGCCGCGGCGTCTTTTGCCGTGCATACCTGGTCGATAAGGCCGACGCACCATAGCACATTTCGGAGAATTACAACGCGTCCCTTTTAAAAAAAGTTTTTCTCCAAGAGCGCGTTCTTTTTTTTCTTTTGCTCTAATATACATAAATAATTAATAATTATATTACACTCTTCTCTTTTTGGGCGGCGTTGGTCCATTATGAGGAATAGGCGTAACATCTTTAACGGATAAAATATTAAAACCATGGCTAGCCAATGATTTAAGCGCCGCATCTCGGCCTCCGCTTACTCCCTTAATAATAATTTCTATATTAGAAAAGCCGAATTTTTTCAATTTATCGGAAATCGCCGCCACTAATTTTGAAGCGGCAAAAGGCGTTGCTTTCTTCGGACCGGAAAATCCAAGCGATCCGGATGAAACCCAGGCAAGTACGTTGCCTTTTTCATCGGCAGCCGTCAAAATGGTGTTGTTATAAGTAGCGTTAATGTAAATTTTCCCCTTTTCAATCGTTTTCCCCGCTTTTTCTTTTTCAACAACCGTTGTTTTAACGATCGCCTCTTCCAGCTTCTTTCCTTCTTTTAAAAGCTCTTCTTCTGTTTTTTTTATGACTTTTTTTTGTCCCATCGTTTTAATAATTAATTACTAATGAGTATTGGCTATTTCAGATCCACTTTTCTTTTTCCACTACCGACTGTTTTTCTAACATTGCCTCTGATGGTGCGTGAATTGGTTTTAGTCCGCTGGCCTCTTACCGGCAATCGCCTTTCATGCCTCGCCCCTCGATAACAATGAATTTCTTTCAAGCGCTTAATGTTATTTTTTATCACCTGCCGTAATTCTCCTTCAATTTTATAATTTTTTTCGATAATTTCCTTTAATTTATTAATTTCTTCGGGCGTTAAATCTTTGGCCGATTTTTCAAAATTAATTTTAGCGGTTTTTAAAATTTTATCCGCCGAAGGACGACCAATGCCATAAACATAAGTCAACGCAATTAAAGCGCTTTTATTATCAGGGATATTTATTCCAACTAATCTCATAAAAATTATCCTTGCCTTTGTTTATGTTTCGGATTTTTCTTACAAATCACGTAAAGCCAATCGCCGCGCCTGACGGTTTTACAATCTTTACAAATTTTTTTTACCGATGCTCGCACTTTCATAAATAATTTATAATCTTCTAACAATTCTTCCCCGTTTTTTATCCGGACTTAATTCTATCAATACTTTGTCTCCCGGCAATATTTTAATATGATATAATCTTAATTTTCCAGCCAAATAAACTAAAATTTCTTCGCTGTTTTCAACCAGCTTAACTTTAAAATTAGTCGAGGGTAGAGCCTCGACTACAATTCCTTCAACTGGCCGTTCTTTATTTTTTGCCATGCGACAATGTAAGATATTAACGAGTTATTAAATGGATGTCAACCCCATTACTCCATCATCACTTTAATCCGATTGGTTTTATCCGGCACGCTTTTAACCCAAAACGGCCAGAAAGAAACTACGGCTTTCTCAACTCCGGGAAGAGAAAAAACCGCCACCTTTAATTCATTCTCTTTTTTATTCAAAACGGAATTTTTAAAACTTTCGATATTAATTTTCTGCCAAAAGATTCCCTTATAATCAATTTTGAAAGAAAGTTCTCCCTTGCCGAAATCTCCTCTGGTCGCGCCATATTGCAAAGAATATTCTTTTTCTTTAAAGTCATCCCCCAAACCGCTTTTTGCCAAATTCTTCATCAATTCTAACGCGTCGCTTTCCCGAAAAGCGATAATTGCCAAAACCGCTTCGGAAAAAACCGAAAAATTACCTTGTGAATCTATTTCTTCACCGATTGTTTCTTTTAAAATTTTAAACTCTTTGCCTCCTTCAATAATTTTTAATTCTTTCGGCATCTGAGAAGTAAGAAGAATATTAAGACTTTCCTCAAGAACCGCCCTGTTTTTTCCTTTGGCCAATCTAATGTCGTCTTCAGTTGGATAACTCATCTCGCCGACAAAACCGCCGATTATCGGTCTATCGGATTTAGCGTAAAAACCGTCATATTTCGGCGATCCTTTAAAAGCGGGAATAGAAAATTTTGCCACTGACGAAATATTATATTCCGCTCCCTCTTTTTCGGCAATCACGGTCGCTTTAACGCTAGAAGGCACAATTTTTCCGTCTGTAATTTCAGCCCCGGGAACAATTATTTTTTTTGTCAGAAAAAAGACTTTGCCATCCAATGTCTCAAAACGGGTTTCAATGATTAAAGTCTGAGGCTTGGAACTGAAAGCGTTATAAATAGTAATTTCGCCGCTGGCTTTTTTTTCAACCATTTTTCGGCCATTAGACGGATAAGCAAGATTGACATTTTTAGTTTCTTTAAAAATTTCCGCCGGTATCCGTTTGGTAACAGCGTCAATATTTAACGTTTCTTTAGAAGCCCAAAGCCAATCTTCATAATTCCAGGGTGTTTTTTTTGCGATAATTTTTATCTCCACTCTCGGCAAAAATTCAAGTGCCGCATAAATCAATCCGCCGACAAAAACCAATATCAATAAAGTTAAAAAGTATTTTTTGAATCCCGACCTAACTCTCTCTCTTTTTTCTTCCGCTAAAAGAAGCGGAATTTCCGAAGAAATTTCCAAGGAGATCTCCGGGGAGATCTTTTCTTCTATTTTATGTTCTTCCCCTATCTCTTCTTTTATTTTTTCCTCTATTTCTTTTTTTGTTTCTTTTATTGAAACCCGAGCCGGCTCAATTTTCTTTTCAATCGGAATAATGTCAACCATTTTTATTTTTTTATCTTTATTTTCCATTGTTTAATAAGCGTAAATTATTTTAATTAAAAAATCAATTTCAAAAAATTAATTTACAGTTGCCCTGATCCTCCTTACGCCGGCAGCCACCGCTTCTTCTTTTAAAATTCTGAATTTTCCTCAACATGAGGACCGCCGCAAAATTCTTTACTAATGGGCTCTATAAAATAAACTTTCACGATTTCGGGATATTTTGCTTTGAAAAAAGAAAGAGCGCCAGTTTTTTCCGCTTCTTCTTTAGGCATTTCTTTAAAATAAACCGGTAAATTTTGCGTAATTTTTTCATTAATCAATTCTTCTATTTTTTTTATTTCTTCCGGAGTTAATTTCCTATCAAAAGAAAAATCAAAACGCGTTCGTTCGGCCGTAATATCGGAGCCCATTTGCTTGACGCTTTTTCCAAAAACTTCCTTCAATGCCCACTGAAGCAAATGCGTGGCCGTATGCAATCTGACAACTTTTTTCATCTCTTCATCATTCGCGGCTTTTAATTCTCCTGTATTTAAAACTAGACCGTGGCCGCCGAATTTTTTTTCTTGACCGACGCGGGAAATTTCTTGGTGTTTTTCAAGCTCTTTATTAAAATCTTCATATTTAAGATTTTCAATTGCCGAGATTGGTGCCAATTCCTTAATTAATTCAAATGGTAAACCGAATGTTTCATATAAATAAAAGGCTTCTTTGCCGTTTATTTTTGAAAGTTTTTCCATTTCCTTAATTCCCTTGCTAATCGCTTCTTGAAACTTTTGCGATTCATTTTCTAAAACCTCTAAAATTTTTTTGGTTTCATTGATGTCTAAATAAACGCCGCCGAATTTTTCTTTAATAATCTCAATCATTTGAGGGAATAAATCAGCATGAATGTCATATTTGATTTGATAAGCCAAAATCCGCCGCAACAGACGCCTTAAAACATAACCCGCTTCTTTATTTGACGGTTTGACGCCGTCAACTATTAAAAACACACTGGCTCGCGAATGATCGGCTAAAATTTTAATAATTCGTTCGTCAACGGCCGGCGCTAATTCGCTAAGTTTTGAAACAAGCGGTTGGAAAATATCCGTTTCAAAAACATCGTCAACTCCTTCAATAACGGAAACTAATCTTTCCAATCCCATACCCGTATCAACGCCCGGGTTTTTCGTTTTTACAAAACTCCCATCTTTCTTTTTATAGTATTCGTTAAAAACTAAATTCCAAATTTCTACGCCGTCAACATAAATTTCCGAACAAGGCCCGCAAGGACCTTCGTCGCCGGTCGGCCCCCAAAAATTATCAACTCTTTCGCCTAAAATAATTTTATCTTTAGAAATACCGATTTCTTCATGCCAAATTTTATAAGATTCTTTATCAAGGGGAATCTCTAAATCCCCCTTGAAAACAGAAACTTTAATTCTATTAACGCTAATTCCCAAAACCTGCGTTATAAATTCATAAGCCCAAAAAATCGCCGAACGCTTGAAATAGCCATCTTTACCAAAATCCTCGAAATTATCTTCGCCAACCGGTCCAAAAGAAAAATTTCCCAACATCTCAAAAAAAGTCAGATGCGTCTTATCCCCCACCTCTTCAATATCACTGGTTCTAAAACATTTTTGGATAGAGACTGTCCTTTGCGAATCAAAATCTTTCAGAGCGCTTAATTCATTGGTGTAATATTTTTTGAATTGTTGCATTCCGGCGGTAGTTAAAAGAACCGACGGATCGTCGGGAATCAAAGATGAAGAAGAGGCAATTTTGTGTCCTTTTTTTTTAAAAAAATCAAAAAATTTTTTGCGAATTTGTTCAGAAGTCATTATTCATAAATATAAATTTTTCTTCAAATAAAATCAAATACGAAAAATAAAAACTCCGCATTTTTTTTGCGGAATTTTTACAAAGCTAAATTCAGATTTGTAGAACTTTACACCAATTTTCTATCGATTCAAGTCTGTTTTCGGCAATTGATTTATATCAAACGAAGGCGATGGGAATACAGACGGCAATAATGGCGGAAGAAATTCAGGGCATCTTTCAACTTTTTTCCAGCCAGCCGGCACATCGCAGGGTGTTGGAAATTTTTTACAAACACCTTCCAAAGAAATTGCCGGAGTAATTACTTGAATACATACATTTATTTGCTCCCTTTGAATTCCCGATGTCCCCGGTAAGACATTTAGTTGAATTTCGCGATGAATTTGGAACAAAGCGTTTTTAGCCGCCGCCGCCGCTGAAATCGCTTGCCCAAAAGCTTCGCCGATTTTATTTTCAGCAAACGCTTTTTCAGAAGCTGACAAATGAATTTTAGCCTTTTCTAATAATTGCTTAACTAAATTATTTGCCGCCCCTTCTTCGGCTTTAGCAATTAAATCTTTAACTTCCTGAATTATTCTTAAAACTTCTTCCGCCCGAATTTCTTGTTTTTCAATTTTGTGTTCCAAAATTTTTTCTCCGGCCTTTTCAATCATCCCGCGAACTTCCGGACGCATTCCCTGCTTCATTTCTTCAAAAATTCCCATTCGCCGAATTTGATCGCCCGGCAAATTTTCTAAAACTTCCGATGAAAAAATTCTTAATTGCTCGTTTTTATCCAATCCCTCCATTCGGATTTCAAACTTATCAATCATTTTATCTTTTAATTCTTGGATTCTTGCTTGTTGTTCTTCCGGCATTTTTTCTTTAACGCGATTAAGCGCTTCAATCGCCCGTAATTCTTTGAAAACTCCTTCGGGCCGATTTTCAATCGCATTTTCCAACCTCTGATTGAAACGATCAATATTTTCAAATTTTTCCGGAATTTTCGCTATTATTTCGTTCATTCTCTCCCGATTAGCTTCAAATTTTTCCTTTAATTCCGTTCTTTCCTGCTCTGAAATTTCCTGACGAGCTTCAAATTTTTTCTCCAAATTCTCAAAAAGCTGCTGATGTTTAAGCGAACGATCAACCAATTTATCCAAAAGATTGTCAATGTTGGGATTTTGGCTTGTTTCCTTGATGTCTTCCAAGCGATTTTTCAACCTGTCAACGTTAGATTGATAATTCCCAATCGCTTTAGAAATGGCGTCTAATCTATTGTGTACAGGCGCTGCCTCTTCCATTTTTTTTATTTCCGCGGCCTGTTGATTAATAATTTGGAGCTCCAACGCCGCTCTATTAGTTGGATCAAAAGTAAAAACTCTTTGCACCCCCCTGCCCCAATTTTTTAAAAAATAAAAAGGGCTTGACGGCAAAATGCCGGGCTCTTCAACTCCGAGATCCTTTGTTGTCACTTCATCCGCGGCGACAATTGCCTGAATCTCCTGACTGGCAAAAGTTGCTTCTTGAGTCGCTTCCTGAGCTGACACTAAATTCGCTATCGACCAAAAACCGAAAATTAACAAAAACGATAAAATTATTGTTTTTTTCATAATAATTTAATTTATTTTGACCTTTTTTATATTATAAGCCAAAATTAATATTCTTCAAGCGCTTTGGATTTTTCATGCTTTTTAATTTTTTCCAAGGCCTTGGCTTCTATTTGTCTGATTCGTTCTCGCGTAACGTTGAATTTCTTACCCACTTCTTCAAGTGTGTGGGTAATGCCGTCTCCCAAACCAAAACGTAATTTTAAAATTTCCTGTTCACGCGGCGACAAATCAACTAAAATTTCTCCTATTTTATCTTTTAAAAGTCCGTGAGCCGCGATTTGATCGGAAGTCGGATTTTTTTCGTCTTTAACAATATCGCCCAAAGTTGATTCTTCCTCTTCTTCGCCTATTGGAGCTTCCAATGAAAGAATGCTTTGGGAAATTTTTTGAATATGACGAATTTTATCGACCGCTGTGTCCATTTCAATAGCGATTTCTTCGGCTAACGGCTCGCGACCGAGTTCCTGAAATAATTTCCTTTTTACCTGACTGTATTTTGAAATAGTTTCAATCATATGCACGGGGATTCTAATAGTTCGCGATTGGTCGGCTAAAGCTCGGGTAATCGCTTGCCTAATCCACCAAGTAGCGTAAGTGGAAAATTTGAATCCTCTCCGATAATCGAATTTCTCAACCGCTTTTGCCAAACCAATATTCCCCTCTTGAATTAAATCTAAAATACTTAAATGAGGCGACCGATAAACATAACGCTTGGCAATAGAAACAACCAAACGAAGATTGGCGCTGATTAAATGCTGCCTGGATTCTTCATCTCCTTTTTCCGCTTTTTTGGCAAGTTCTCTTTCTTGTTCTCTTTTTAATAGCGAAACCCGACCGATTGTTTTGAGATACATTTGAACGGCATCGGGCAAATGGATAGAATCTCCTTCAATATGCGTAGCTTTTTTCAATTCGGCCTTGCTGATTTCTCCTTTGTCCGACAGCTCAATCAATTGTCCGGTTTCGACCACCTTGATATTTTCTTTTTCCAAACGAGAATAAAGTTCTTCTAAAAAAACGACATCGCTTTCGATATCCGGAAAATAATTAAGAATTTCGCCGTCTGTGATAAAACCGCGAGATCGCCCTCCTTTAATGAGTTCGTCAATTAAAGAAATGTCGAATTTTTGCTTTGTTTTCTTTTTCTTGGGCTTATTTTTTTGAAAAACTTTTCCTTTTTTGCCCTTCTTTTTGCTTTTCTTGCTTTTCTTGCTTTTCTTACTTTTCTTACTTTTTTTGGCAAAATGTTTCGCTTTTTTCAATTTTCGCTTTTTAGTTTTTGGCATTGTTAAATATTGTGTATTAATTTTGATACTTTATCAAATTCTTCAAGCGCGGAATTTATTTCTTTTTCATTGCCGTCGTTCTCTGTTTTTTTTATAAATTTCACCAATTCTTCTCTTTTGTCTTTAAGATATTCCGCTTTTAAATGCCTCAAAAGTTCGATAAATTCTTCTTCCGGTTTTTTTTTATCGGAAATGATATTTTTAAATGAAAAATTTAAACTAATGGAATCCAACAAATTGGCGACTTGTTCATCCGCGGGTTTTGTTTTATTAATAAGACACTGAACAATCGCTGAATAATTTTCCGGCAGATAAATAAAATATTCCTTTATTTGATTTATTAAAGATTCGTCATTAATGACCAATCCAATTAATCTTTCCGCTATTAATTCCCGCCGCGATTGGGGAACTGAATTATTGGACGATTGCGTAATTTGAATTTGCGTTGATAAGGCGGAAAAATTAGAAATTGTTTTAATCTGCGCCATTTCATCCATTAACGCCTCTTCCTTAACGCCTGTTTTCAAACTTAAATTTTTCAACCAGTGATTACGCTCTATCGGACTGACTAATATCTTGATTTTCCCCAAAACAATCCTAAGATTTTTTTTAAATTCTCCTATATCTTTGTGTTGATCCACGTTTAAAAGATACCGTTCAAAATAAAATTCCATCGCCAATTTCGCCTCATTTAACCATCCCGCCATTATACCGGGATTTTTAAAAATCGCTTCAGCCGGATCTTTATAGTTTTTCAATGTCAGGATTTTAACGTTAAAATCCTGACTATTCGCCAAATCAATACTGCGTTCAGCGGCTTTAAGTCCGGCTTCATCGTTATCAAAACAAAAAATCAATTGGTCTGTCTGGCGCTTTAAAACTTTCAAATGATCTGTTGTTAAAGCCGTTCCCGAAACGGCAGCAATATTTTTAACGCCATCTTGCCAACAAGCTAAAAAATCCATCTGACCTTCAACCAATACCGCTATTTTCGCTTCCCGAATGAAATTCTTGCTCTTGTAAAAACCATAAAGAATTTTCGACTTATTAAAAATCAATGTTTCCGGACTATTAATATATTTGCCGACTTCGCCGGCGTCAAATTCCGGCAAAATTCGGCCGGAGAAACCGATTACTTTCCCAAAATGATTATGAATAGGGAACATAATTCTGCCGCGAAAACGGTCAATCAAACTGCCTCTTTCGTTTTTATAAGCCAAACCCGCCCGCTCAATGTCAAAAGCGCTATATTTCTTTTTAATTAAATAAAGGGAAAGTTCTTCCCATTTGTTTGAAGAAAATCCGAGTTCAAACTCCTCAATTGTTTCTTTTTTCAATCCCCGATCAAGAAGATATTTTTTTGCCTCAACACTTCCTTCCAGATTTTTTTTGAAAAATTCTTTGGCCTCTTCATTAATTTCGTATAAAACATTGAATTGTTTTTGTTCGGCCGGCGCTATTTGTCTTAATTCTATTCCGGCTTTTTCCGCTAAAATTTTCAAGACCTCGTAAAATTCCAAATTTTCATATTTCATCAAAAATTTAAAAATATCGCCGCCTTCGGAACACGACCCGAAACAATGCCAGGTTTGACGCTCCGGAGAAACCAT
>JBBTVE010000058.1:0-3962 GCA_038063395.1 Patescibacteria group bacterium | reverse complement strand
GTGCCGCTTATGGGAATCGAACCCATGTTCTCAGCTTGAGAAGCTGATGTCCTAACCACTAGACGAAAGCGGCAAAATTTATTTCTTACTTGCCGACTGATAATTATTCACCAAATATTCCGCTATTTCCACTAAATTCAAACCGTAAATCAAACCAATCGCGGTTGCCACGGCTACCGCGTAAACGTGAAATTTTCCCAAAACGCCTTTTAAAGCAATCGGCACAAAGTTCCCCTTATATTCAAGCTTAAAAAAAACGCTCGACTCTTCTAATTTTCCGCTTTCCAAACGATTCTCAAAATTTGTAATTTTTACATCCGCTCCTTCGTTAAATCCAAAAGTCATTATTTCCCCTCTGGTTTTTTCTTTTAAAACAACCGTTGCTTCGTCGTCAAAATTCAAAACCGCGAAATTATCAATATAAAGATTTTCAATAAGTTTGGATTTTTCCCTAGCAACGGCCTCCGGAAGGTCTTCGATGGCGGTCAATACCGCGACCTTCGGCTTAGCAATATTCAAAAAATATTTTATGTCGCCGGGTTTAGCGACCGCGTATTCCAAAATCAGAATTTTAGGATAAAGCGAACGGGGTAAAAAAATCAAACGGAAAAAAGCGGCAATGATAACTCTTGGCCAAAATAAAAAAATCGGCTTACCGATTTTCGTCCAATTCCCTAAAATCGCCAAGGGCATTCCCAATTCATCATTAAAATTCCTGCTGTTTTTTCTAACGCGATAACAATTTTTCAAAACTGTGAAAATCGCCTCTTTCGCCGAAGTTTTTCCAACACTGCCAGAAATAGCGATAACATCGGGTTTAAACCGCCAGATTGTTAATCTAGCTAATCGTTCAAGAATGAATTTTAAAATATTTATTAAAAAATTTTTCATAATAGCGGCTATTGGCTAATGGCTAAATTATCCGGCGGTATATTATAATAATTTAAAATAAACTGCGTTAAATCCCAAAAAGCCGGTCCGACCGCGACGGTGGCAAAGGGAGCGTCAACCGGCTTATCCAATTTAATTAAAATCGTAAATTTAGGGGAAATAGCGGGCGCAAAACCGACAAAAGTATTGATAACTTCATCCGTATAACCGCCGGATTTGAAATCGGGAATGTAAGCCGTACCGCTTTTTCCGGCAATGGAATAATTGGCGATATCCGCCACCTTATTTTTTTTAACCGTGGAAATCATCATTTGAGTCAATTTTTTTGAAGTTTCAGGAGAAATAACTCTTCTTATCATCTGCGGCTTCTCATCCGCTAAAATCAACGGTTTCATTAGAACTCCTCCGTTGGCAACAGCAGAAAAAGCATTGATTAAAGCAATCGGAGTAACGGAAATTCCCTGACCGAAAGAAGCGGTGGCGTAATGAATATCACGACCTTTTACAAGATTTCTGATATTACTTTTGACTTCGCCCGGAAGATTTATTTTCGTTAACTCGTTAAATCCGAATTTCGTCAGATATTGATAAAATGTTTCATGGCCGATTTTTTGTTCGGCAAAAACCGAACCGGTATTGATGGAATTTTCCAAAACTTCCGTCATCGTCGCCTTGCCGTAAATCTTATTCCACCAATTATGAATGGTTCTATTGTTCAGCGTCACCGTTCCTTTATCAACATAAGTCGTTTCCGGAAATATCTTTCCGCTATCTATTCCGGCGGCTATCGTCATTATTTTAAAAACCGAACCGGATTCATAAACCGATTGCACCGCCGGATTCAAAAAAGATTTAATTTCAAAACCGGAATAATTATTCGGATCAAAATTAGGAAAATTCGCCATTGCCAAAATTTTCCCGCTTGACGGTTCTTGAACAATCACTGTTCCTCCTTCGGCTTTCCAATCACTGATTAATTTTTTTAAAACCTCCTCACTTTGTGATTGAATATCGCGATCAATCGTTAAAACCAAATTTTGACCGTCTATTTTCCCTTTTTCTCCGGTTAGAACGGAATTGAATTGAAGCTCAACGCCATAGCGCCCGATTTGAGAATTGCCATACTTGGAAACTTCGCTGTCCCCCGCCAAAGACACAAACCCCAATAAATGAGAAGCTAAATTATTATAAGGATAAAAACGCAATTTTTGCTTGGTGACATAAACGCCCTTAAACCCTCGGGAAATCAATTCTTGAATTTGTTTTACTTGTTCAGGCGCGGCTTTTTGAACTAAAAGTTCATAAAGGTCATTTTTTTTATTAAGTTTTTTCCCAATCTCTTCAACCGAAAGATTAACTATCAACGCCAGTTTTTCTAATCCTTCGGGTCCTTCGGACCCCTGTTGAATTTCTTTCGGCACGGCAAAAATCATATCGTAATTTTTGTTTAAAACCGCCTGAATAAGATTATTATTTTTGTCGGTAAAATAAATATTGCCGCGATTCGGCTCAAGATTGCCGGCCGCGTTAAGTTGAAAAGCCGCGCGCGCCAAATAATAATCGCTTTTATTGAGCTGAATATTATAAAGATTTGTTATTAAAAAAAAATAAGCGATAACAAAAGGAAAAATTATGATAAAAAACCGCCACTTCATTGTCTTTATTGTTGGTTCAATGATTGAGCCAACGGTTGTTGTTGCCCGAGATATTTCGGATTTTTTTCCAAAACCAATTGTCCACTACTTGCTGAAGATTCCAAATTTTTCAAATCAGTGATTTGATAAAGAGTGTTTTTCAATTCCGCGTTCTCCACTTCCGCCTGTCTAACGATTTTCTCAAAACCGGAAACTTCATGGCGAAAACTAACCAATTGATTATATAAAAATACCCCCCAAACAATGGAAACCATCAACATTAGCGCTAGAATAGAGATTGAAAAATTTATTTTATATCCCGACCTATTTGGTTGAATAATAGTCATATTATTATTGCCCTTAATTTAGCCGATCGACTTCGGGGATTCCCCCTTATTTCTTCTTCACTTGGCCTAATCGGTTTTTTCGTCAAAATTTCCGCTTTTCCTTCTTTATTTAAATTTCGAAAATAATTTTTAACTAACCGATCTTCCAACGAATGAAAAGAAATTATTACTGCTCGACCTTTTAAAATTTTTGACATATTTTTAAGAATTTTTTCCAAATTTCCCAATTCATCATTAACGTAAATCCGCAATGCTTGAAAAACTTTTGTTGCCGGATGGATCCGCTGGATCCTTCCCTGTTCATAATTTTTAGGAACGGCTTTTTTGATAATTTCAATTAAATTAAATGTCGTTAAAATCCTTTTCTTTTTTCTTTCTTCAATAATTTTTTTGGCGATTTTCCGACTATTTCTTTCTTCGCCGTATTTCCAAAAAATATCCGCCAACTCTTTCTCGCTATATTGGTTTATCACTTCCGCTGCCGTTAAATTCTCCGTTTCTTGTTGATACCTCATGTCTAATTTTTCGTCTTTCAAAAAACTGAATCCTCTGCCCGATTTTTCAAGCTGTCGCGAAGAAAATCCCAAATCAATCAATAAACTATCGGCTTTCGGCAATTCCTTTTGTTTTAGAATTTCCGACAAATCGGCATAATTGCCATTCACTAAAATTACATTTTTATAATCCGCAAATCTCGATTGGCAATCAGCAATCGCCTCTTTATCCAAATCAATTCCCAATAACGTTCCGCTGTCGCCTATTTTTTTTAAAACTTCCGCCGCGTGTCCGCCGCCACCGATCGTAGCATCAACAATAAATTCTCCCGACTGCGGATTTAAAAATTCAATCGTTTCTTTTAAAAGAACTGGAATGTGCATTCTTTAAATGCCAAGTTCCGACAATTTTTCCGCTATCTCATCTGACGCGCTTTCTGTTTTATTTTTATATTGCTTCCAACTCTCTCTATCCCAGACTTCAATCCTGTTATAAAGTCCGGCAATAACAGTTTCTTTTTTTAACGCCGCGTATTCCCTTAAATAATCGGGAATTAAAATTCTCCCCTGTTTATCCGATCCAACATCCATCGCTC
>JBBTVE010000057.1:0-1021 GCA_038063395.1 Patescibacteria group bacterium | reverse complement strand
ACATACTACCAAGCCCAAGACGCCTGAAATTCACAGAATGGCGATGAAGAAGTAATTTCTTCATCGCAAAGATATATATATATATATCATTTATCGTTTGTTATTGTATTATTAAGATGGATGAAAGGGCGTGTTATATGAATAAATTATTATTCTCAGGAATAATCCTATCGATTCTGCTTATTGCTTCGGCTTCTGCGTGGAGCGTACGTGATTTGTTTACGCGCGGTTCTGCGGACGATGCCGCACTGTCTCCAGGATACCCGGGCTCGGTGTGCCGTGCATCTTCAAGCGTTAATGCTCGCGAGGTTAGCGCGTGTACTAAGGTGACTGCGCCTCTGGGACTGTTTAACCGACTTGAAACCACCCAGCTTCTTGTCAGAACTGCTAATAACCTTCCAAATGAAGGTTCTCTTTTTGAATACCGTGATGGACTATTGAGTCTTCGGACTGTCTTTGCAAATGGAGGAACCGGAGATGGGGTTTTGGTTTTAGATGACTTGGTGGTTGCAGAAGGCACGGATTTAGGTTCTCTCAATGTGGTAGACTTACGAGGAGCTGGAAACGCTACTGTCTGTGTGGACACCTATGGGCATATCTATAGAAGTTTGACGCCTTGCAGATAAAGCTCGATTTATTTTTATTTTTTTCTTATTTTTTCTTTTGTAAAGTATTAAAAACCGCAACATGCGTCTTTAGGCATGGTATTGCTGTGCGAAGAACTGCAGAAGCAGGCAAATCCTGAAAAAGCGCGCGTCTTGCAGAAATTCTTCAAGACAGGCAAGGGACAATATGGCGAGGGCGATGTATTTATTGGGTTAACGGTTCCTGACTGCAGACTCATTGCAAAGAAATTTGCACATATTGAACTAAAAGAAGTTGAAAAACATCTTCAATCAAAATTGCATGAAGAAAGGCTTGTTGCCTTGCTTATTTTAGTTGAGAAATACCAGAAGAATATTGCGAACAGGAAAAGTATATTTGATTTTTATCTCGCCAATCTTAAATATGTTAATAATTG
>JBBTVE010000056.1:0-2886 GCA_038063395.1 Patescibacteria group bacterium | reverse complement strand
CAAGATGCTGGGTATTAAAGAATATTTTGAAAAACAGGCAAGCGTTGTGACGGAAATGGGCAATTCTTTATCCAATTTAAATTATCCTTCCGATTTTGAATTATTGGCCAAAGATTTAAGTCCGGAATTCGCGGTGGCAATAGGTTTGGCGTTAAAATAAAATGTTGTCAAGTGTTGAAGAACAATTAAAAAGCGGGGAATATTTGTCAATTGGCTGGCCTTGGCGGATTTTTTCGCTGTTTTTGATAATTTTTATAATTGCGATTTTGGTTTACGCCGGTATTAATTTCGGTTATCGGCCATATTTGAATAAACAAATAAAAATTTTGGACGCCGAACTTTTAAATTTAAATCAGTCAATAGACAAAGATAAACAAAATCAATTGATTTTGTTTTATTCGCAAATCGTCAATATCGGAGACGTTTTAAATTCTCGTGACAATACTTTTCAAATTTTTGATTTTTTGGAAAAAAATACTTATCCGGAAATAAAATACGCCAATTTATCGGTTAATGCCGCGGAAAAGGAAATTAAAATAGACGGCACGGCTCCCAATTACGAAATTTTAACCAAAGAGATGACTTTGCTCGACCAATCACCTCAAACAGAAAGAGTTATTTTAGAAAATTCGCGGCTGACTGAAACGTCTAAAGGAGCGGCAAAAGAAATAAGATTTAATTTGAAATTGATTTTAACCTCGGAATTTTTCAAATAATGAAAGCAACCACTAAAAGGACAATCACAATTTTTCTGGCGATTCTGCTTCTAATCGTTTCGGTTTTTATTTACACTTCGCTGATTAAGCCGGCTTACGGAGAAGTAAAAGTTTTAAGGTCAAAAGCGGAGACCTTAAAACAAACCTTGATTACTTTTCGGTCATTGAACGACCAGTTACAGCAATTATTTTCAGAATATCAGAATTTGAGCAATCTGGGAGAACAGATGTCAACGATTTTGCCGTCAAGCGTTAATGTGCCTTATGCCGTGGGGCAGATTGCGGGAATCGCTTCGTTTAATAGATTGGAAATCCAATCACTTGATGTCAAACAATTGGCGATTAAGCCCGCCTCGGAAATATTGGCAAAAGGACTGGGAACTTTAAGAATGGATTTAAAATTAGCGGGCGATTACGAAAAAATTAAATCATATCTGAAGAATATTGAGAATAATTTGATGATTTCTCGGGTAGTTAATTTTAAAATAGAAAAACAGGGCGCTAGTCAGGATTTACTTTTCGGATTAACGGTCGACACGTATTATCAGGTCGAAAATTAACCAATAATATGGCTATTACTTTTGAAGAAGAAAAAAAGAAAATAAATTGGTTTGCTTTGGCAATTATTATTATTATCGTGGCAACGAGCGTGACGGCCGTTTATTATTTGTTTTTTGTCAATCCGCCATTGATTGAAATTGTCATTCCTTTTCCTTTAAAATCGCTTGAACAAATGAGCCAAATAAAAATCAATCCGATGGAAGTTTTTGACAATCCAATCCTTAAAAATTTAAGTCAATATGTTGAACCGATAATAGTTTTGCCGTCAGAATCAATTCTTAATTCCAATCCTTTCAAGTAAAAAAAATAATTTATATATTTTGTGGATAACAAACTTTTTCTCCAAGAACTTATTAAACAGGGCTTGCTTACCGATAGAGCGGCCGAGAAATTAGCGGCCGAAGTTGTGCTCGTTAAAAGGAATATTGACGATTTAATTTATGAACGCCGTTTGGTTGATGAAGAAAAATTGCTTAATGTTAAAAGCAAAATTTTAGGCGTTCCTTATAAGAAAATCAAACCCGAAGAAATAGGAGATGATGTTTTAAATCTTATTCCGGAAGAAACGGCCAGAAATTATCGGGTAGTGCCGATTAGTCGCAGCGGCAACTTGCTGATTGTGGGAATGGTCAACCCCGATGATTCAAAAGCTCAAGAGGCCATAAAATTCATCGCCAAGCAGATTAAGACGAATCTGGGAGTTTACCTCGCTTCTTGGTCGTTGTGGGAAGCGATTTTAAGGAAATACTCGCCTTATTCCGGAGAAATTGAAGCGGCTGTTAAATCCTTGAATCTTGGATTTGTAAAAGGGGGAATAAATCAGCGGGCAGTGGAACTTGAAAAAGGAGCGACAAGTTCAGAAGAAGCGCCGATTATTAAAATTGTCGCTTCCACCCTAAAAGAAGCGGTTTGGCAGAAAGCTTCGGATGTTCATATTGAACCTCAAAGGAATCGATTGCGGATTAGAATTAGAATAGATGGCCAACTACAAGAAGCCGCTTCCATGCCGCTTGAACTTCATCAACCGATAGTTTCCAGAATTAAAGTGCTTTCCAATTTAAAAATTGATGAAAACCGCATTCCTCAAGACGGCCGTTTTAGAACCGTGATTTTGGGAAGAGACATTGATTTTCGGGTGGCGACATTTCCTACGCCGGTCGGTGAAAAAGCGGCCATCAGAGTTCTTGACCCCAGCGTCGGATTAAAAGGTTTTGAGGAATTGGGTCTTGTTGGCAAGAATTTGGAAACAGTGAAAAAAGCCGTTCAAAAACCTTACGGCATGATTTTAATTACTGGTCCGACCGGTTCTGGAAAAACCACGACGCTTTACGCCATAATGCAAATTTTAAACAATGATGAATCAAATATCGTCAGTTTGGAAGATCCGGTTGAATATTTCATTGACGGGTTAAATCAATCGCAGGTAAAGCCCGAGATCGGTTATGATTTTGCTTCGGGACTTCGTCAAATTTTAAGACAAGATCCGGATGTTATTATGATTGGCGAAATTCGCGATAATGAAACAGCCGGACTTAGCATTCACGCGGCTTTGACTGGACACATCGTTCTTTCCACCCTTCATACAAATAACGCGGTAGGAGTCATTCCG
>JBBTVE010000055.1:0-1072 GCA_038063395.1 Patescibacteria group bacterium | reverse complement strand
CGCCATTAGCGCGAAAATCGTTTTAACGGAAAATGAAGAAGGTTTTGTTGAGCTTTCGCTCGCGGACGCCCATCAGCAAAAAGAATGGCAGGGAATCAAAGAAGCGATGGAAAAGGGGGAGGTTTTGACCGTTAAAATCAAAGGTGCCAACAGCGGCGGATTAGTGGCTGACGTTAAAAACATTAAGGCCTTTTTGCCGGTTTCTCAGCTTGCCGGAGATCATTATCCGAGAGTGGAAAGCGGAGACAAACAGGAGATTATCAATGAATTAAGAAAATTGGTCAATACTGATTTGAAAGTTAAAATTATTGATTTTAACATTCGTTCCGAAAAATTGATTATTTCCGAAAAAGAAACGGTTGAAGAAGATCTTAAAAAACTGATCAGCCAATATAAAGTGGATGATGTCGTTGAAGGCGTTGTTTCCGGAGTTACTAATTTCGGCGTTTTTGTGAAATTTACCGACCAGCCGGGAATTGAAGGATTGGTCCACATCTCCGAACTTGACCATAGATTGATTGATCATCCCAAAGAAGTGGCGAAAATGGGAGATGAAATCAAAGTTAAAATTATTGAGATTAAAGACGCTCAGGTTTTGCTTTCGTTGAAAACGTTGAAATCCAATCCCTGGGAACATGCCAGCGAGAAATTCAAAGCCAACGATACTGTTAAAGGAACGGCTTATAAATTTAATCCTTTGGGAGCGGTGATTAATTTGGATTACGATTTGCAGGGGTTAATTCATGTTTCCGAATTCGGCGGCTTGGATGAAATGAAAAAGAAATTGGAAATCGGCAAAGAATATCAATTCGTCGTTGATGCCGTTAAGCCGGAGGAAAGAAGGATTAACTTGAAATTGCCAAAGCTTTAAGGTATAATAACGATGCTTCATTAAGAGGCGTTTTTTGTTCTTTTATATAAATAAATTTTGATTTGAGGGAAATAAAAGAAAGGAGAAGGCGAGGGGATGTTTTAGTTATATTATTAACCTAACAGCAAAGAAAGGGGAGAGAAAATGAAAAAGTATTCTTGCAAAATTCCAAATCTTGCATGAGGAGAGTCGTCCTGAACT
>JBBTVE010000054.1:0-4270 GCA_038063395.1 Patescibacteria group bacterium | reverse complement strand
CGGCATTCTCCCTGAACTCCGGGGATAAGCATCGGGGCGGTGATTGTTATGCCGCCGATACTGCCGCCGCAACCGGACCAAAAGGCGCTATCAGAGCCAAACTGGCAAGTAACAAAGCTAGCCCCAATACCAATTTCAGCTAATGTAGTTAGTGGTAATATTCCTAATGAAGGTATTAAATATGGAGCGGAAACAACCACAACGGCTATAATAATATAATTTAGCCAATTAAAACTACCTTTTGCCTGAGCTACTTTTGTTGAAAGCCCATAAATTGCTATCACCAAAATAAGAAAAATTATAAAAAATTTGTTTTGAAATAAATTATTCATTATTTTTATTGTATCATATAAAATAAAAAAAGCCCAGTCTATGGAGACTGGGCTGTGGAGATTTTTTTGATTTGTTTCAGAAAATCCTCAACGGATTTTTTACTTAAATCTTGGCCGGCTGATTTTTCTCCGCCAATTCCCACCACACTGACGAGTTGCCACTCATATATCTCGAAGACATATTCGCCGTTGAAATGAACAAACCAACGAGTGCCTCCGGTACTAGCCACCAAAACAGGTATTCCCCTCCGAAAAGCAAGTCTTACTTCAATATAAATAGGCGGATTTTCAGAGGGATTATTTTGAATCTCAACAAACTCATACCCATTTTCCTTAAAGATTGATGCTGTGTTTGCCAGAAAAGCGTTTTTGAATTCAATTAGCGCCTGACTGGGTTCTGGTTCCGGTTTATTGCCAACAAAACTCCAGCGTTGAAAACCGGATTTATACAAAACAGGTTTATAGTAGATTATTTTTGAATCTATTACTGGCAGATTTGAAATCTGTCCCTCTCTTTTTACCCCGGTTTCAAACATCATTCCGGCGCATCCTGTTAGAACTCCCAAAATCAAAACGGCTAAAACCATTTTTATCTTCATCTCGCGCCTCCTTTATCTAAAGGGTTTTTATCTATTTATCTCCCTTATTTATATTTCAAAGCAAATCTGTTTATATTATACTTGTCTTTTTAAAAAAGTCAATTATCTGAAAAATAAAAAACCGACGGATTTTATTCCGTCGGTGTCGCGATCTTTTCCCACAAGACCGCATAGGCAACACCAGAGGTGTTGCTTGAGTTACTTATTTCCTTGAGCTCCATTCTTTTGGGTTCAAAGCTGACTATTTCCGCCGTTACCCATACCCCTTCGTCAAAATTCAAAAAGAGGTAGCGCTTCTTATCTACTTTTCCAACGCTATAGCGACCGGAAATCTCTCTCTTAAAAACCGCAAGCCCATCGTTATAGGTAGTGATTGAAAATTCCGCCCGGCCATCTGGCTCAAAAACCGTAACGGATTTTACTAAGATCCCCTCTTCCGTTTTTCCGATAAAACTCCACTTGCCTATTATTAAATCGGCAAGCGAGGTTTCCGGCGATTGATACGCCGTAATCTTGGTGGCCTTAGCGCTGGAAATTCCGATAAAAAGCATGATTATCGTTAAAATCGCCGCTATCTTCTTCATTCCCCTACCTCCATTTATCTAAAAGGTTTTTATCTTTATTTCGCCTTATTTATATTTCAAAGTAATTCTGCCGTTATTATACTCTTCTTCTCGGGAAAGTCAAATCAATAAAATCTCGCTCCAGAAAAATTCGCCAAAGTCAGAAAAATTTGGTAAATATAATAAATATGTTTCCTTTTTTAATTTCCGCGAAAAATTTGGTCTTGGACATTCTTTTCCCGCCGATTTGCCTTAATTGCCAAAAACATCTTGAAACGCGAACAACGCCACTTTGCGAAAATTGCCATTCTTTAATAAAAATCAACTCTACTTTTTTTTGTCCGATTTGCCGAGCGCGATTGGCGGAAAATAAAAAAATTTGCCATTTTGATTCTCCATATCTTTTGGCGGCGGCTGGAAATTATGACGACCCAGTTCTGCAAAATTTGATTCATTCCTTCAAATATAGAAAAATGGATTTTCTGACGCCGTTATTAGGAGAAATAATAATAAAATATCTTAATTTAATTGGCGGATTAAATTCTAATTTTATCATCGTCCCCATTCCTCTTCATTTTTTTCGCGAAAAAAGCCGCGGCTTTAATCAAGCGAAACTTCTGGGGGAAATTGTCGCCCGACATTTTAATTTGCCGATAATTGACGCCCTAAAAAGAACGAAAAACAATGATTCTCAGGCAAAATGCAAAGACAGCGAAAGCCGCGCCAAAAATGTCGCTGATTGTTTTAAAATAAAAAATTCCGAAAACATTAAGGGTAAAAATATAATTTTAATAGATGATGTCTTCACTTCCGGTGCCACCATGGCCGAAGCCGCGAAAATTCTCAAACAAAACGGATGCCGAAAAATAATCTCTTTAGTCTTGGCAAAAGCCTAAAAAAGCTAAGGGCTCCAATTAATTATAACATCTTCAACTCTTGGACTGGTGGTTTTGCCGGCATCGGATTCTAAAATTATTTTATACCGAAAATAACGATGGTTATTATGATAAAAAAGATTTATCTGAATAGAATTATTCGCGTCTATGCCGACGCCGTAATAACTGCTTGAAGAACCGTCCGGCCCAAAATAATTCCAAGTACTAGTAGCATTAGAAGAAGCTATTTGGAATTTTACCGCTCCTCCATTAAGCGCTCCCTGCCAAATAATGGAATTAAAAGCGCTACCGCCGTTTACTTGAGTGTCAAAAATACTGGAAGTCAAATCGCCGGTTAACGGCGTTGTTACAAAATCGGTTTTAACTTTATAATTCGGCGGACAAGAAGTGCCGGAAGTATTGCAATTAAAACTGATCCAGCCAACGCTTTCGTTCCAAGCCCAGCCGGAAAAATCTCCGGTTGTTGGATCAACAATCACCTGATAAGTTGAAGTCGGCGAAGCGCCGCCGGTCGCGCTGTCAAAAGAAATCCAACCAACGCTTTCATTCCAAGCCCAGCCGGAAAGATAACCGCTGCCGTTATTGGAAATTTTGAAATTGCTCGTGGCGCAGATATTACCGCTTGGGGTTGAACTACAATTTAAAACAATTTCGCCAACCGAAGAACTGGCATAACCGGTTAATTCAGTTGAGGAAACATTAACCGTATTGGTTGAATAAAAATCAAGCCAGCCAATGATGTCGTTCCAAGCGTAGCGATTAACAGAATCTATATTGGTAGCGGCAAATCCTTCAAAAAATCCAAAGGATAAAATCAAAATAGCAATCAAAAATATAAAAATAATTTTGAATTTTGAATTGTAATTTTTCATTTTGTTTTTTTTATAATCCTTGGATAAATATCGCGCCGCTGGTGCTGGTGTAATTAATATTAGTGGAACTGGCGAACTTAGTATTAACAACCGTAATCGGTCCTTCCTGATTTGGTCCATTTGCCCAATCGGTTTGGCGAAAAATTAAATTGCGCGAACGCGTCAAATACTGCGTTTTGTTAAGGCTATGGCCGCCTCCCCAATTAATCGTTACCGTAATTTTTTGAGTTGAGGGGTCTTCACTTCCCCCACTTTCTACGATTTCTCCGTTATTACGATTAACATTTTCAACCGAAAAATAACGAGTAAAAGATTTTTCTTCAATCGTCGTTGAAGTCGCGGACGGCAAAATTGCGTAAGAAGTGCCGGAAACCGCTAAATGAAATTGTGAAGACTGTCCTTTGCCGCTCAAACCATAAATATTACTCCAATTATTCTCGGCAACTGTTTGAAGCGTGTTCAGATATTCCGAAGCCAGAGAATCGGCAATTTGAGTAGTTCGAACGTCATAATTGCTCCTTAGAATCAAAACAATGGCGCCAACCGAAGCTCCGATAAAAATCGTCGCCACTGCCATACCGATAATAATTTCCATCAATGATTGTCCGGAAATTTTTTGTTTATTAATAATAACCATTATTTAATTCATTATATAATATTTTTTTCTTATTCCATATGAACTTCTTTTTGAAAATTTTCCAAACGTTGTTTTAATAAAGAATGTTTTTTGAAATCAAAATCTTCCTCAATTAATTGCTTAGCCGCCTCTCTGCTTATTTTAACCAAATCAGGATTTTGAAGAGCTTTCATCGCTAAATCAGGCATACCCGTTTGAGCAATTTGTTCTCCCAAGAATTCTCCGGGACCGCGAATTTTCAAATCTTTTATTTTGACTGTTTCGGAAAAATCCTCATAACGATTCGGAAAATGCCAAAGCAAATTTTTTACGGTTTTAATATTCAATCTTTCCAACCGTTCTAAAAATTTCGGCCCAACGCCTTTTATTTG
>JBBTVE010000053.1:0-15214 GCA_038063395.1 Patescibacteria group bacterium | reverse complement strand
CGTTTTTGAAATTTTATTATGGTTATTCTCGTAGTATTTAATTCTTCCAATTTTAGTGACACCATCAACTAAAAAAGCGATTTCTTCTCCGAAATCTTTTCTTATATCATCAATATTAAGAGAAGTGTCTTCTGCGACATCATGGAGCAAGGCCGCGGCAATGGTTGGTGAGTCAAGTTGCCAATCGGCGATTTTAAGAGCGGCTTGATAAGAATGGCTGAAATAATTTTCGCCGGATTTTCTTTTTTGTCCCTGATGGCTGGTTTTGGCAAAATTATAAGCCCTCTCAATGAGGGATACTTCTTCTTCTGACAAACTTTTTGATTTTTGAGCTTTAATCAATAATTCATTGACATTCATAGTGGATATAGTATAAAATACTGTTTAGTAAAATACCATAAGGAGGTAACGGATATGAAGATGGTTTCCGTTGGAACGTCCAAGCGTAAGAAGGTTGAAAGAAGCAATAAAGATAAAAAAGATATTATTTATTACTGTCTGGAATGCGGCAAGGCGGTGTTGGAAGGGAATGAGGAAGAAAGTGTCTTCGTTGCGGAAATCCACCTCCTCATATGGGGAAGACAATGAGATAACGCAATTACCGGTTAATTCTAATTTTTATTTAGGTTAGCCGGTTTTTTATGCGGATTGTGATTCTCGCACGCTTTGTTTGAACAACGTTCCGGTATAGTTTTAGTTCCTTGCATCATTAGTAAGCCGCATTCTTTACAGATATTTCCAGTTGGTTTTGATTTCATCGCAAATTTACATTTGGGATAGTTGGAGCAGGAGAAAAATGGGCCGAATTTTCCACGGCGTTCAATAATTTCACCCTCTTTACACTCCGGACATTTGACGCCGGTTTTTTTCTTTGCTTCTTCTTCCGGACTGGTTTTAATAAATTTACATTTTGGATAATTGGAACAGGCGATAAATTTTCCAAATCTGCCTTCGCGTTCTATTAATTTTCCTTCGCACTGCGGACAAAGCTCTCCGGTTTCTTTTGGTCCCTCCATTTCCGTGCCGTCTATTTTTCTGGCGCCGACGCATTCCGGAAACTTGGCGCAGCTCAAAAATTTGCCATTTTTAGAGAGTTTAATAACCATCGGTCCTTTGCAAGCGGGACATTTGAATTTCGCGTCCGCTTCGCCAAGATTAGTCAATTTTTCCGTTGTTTTGTCTTTTGCTTTCACTTCTTTGGAAAATGGTCCGTAAAAATCCTTAAGCATTTTTTCATATTCTCTTTTACCTCCGGCGATTTCGTCAAGTTCGTTTTCCATTTTCGCGGTGAAAGAGTCACTGATGTATTCCGCGAAATTATTTTCCAAAAATGTGCTGACCACATCTCCCGTATCGGTGGGGTACAGAGTTTTTCCTTCTTTAATCACATATCCGCGATCATTGATTGTTTTAATAATGGAAGCGTAGGTGCTTGGTCTGCCAATTTCTCTTTTTTCTAATTCTTTAACGAGTCCGGCTTCGGTATATCGTCCCGGCGGTTCGGTTTGTTTCCCATGACTTTCAATGTTTAATAATTTTAGCGATTCGTTTTCTGAAATTTTTGGGATTTGAACTTCTTCGCCTTGCGCTCCCGTATCTGCCGCCAGCCAGCCGTCAAAAACAGAGATGCTCCCAATAACAGAAAAATTCGGAATAATATCACCCCTTTCAATATTGGCGGAGACTTTTGTTTTGAGCATTTTAGCGTCAGCCATTTGGGAAGATATCGCGCGTTCCCAAATTAACTTATATAGTTTTTTTTGTTCGTCATTCGCGCCGGCAGTTTTTAAAGCGGCACTGGTCGGACGGATCGCTTCGTGCGCTTCCTGAGCGCTTTTGCTTTTTGATGTGTATGTTCGCGGGCTGAGATATTCTTTGCCAAATAGTTTTTCTATTGTGTCGTAAATTTGCGGAAAAATTTCTTTACTCATATTAACGCTATCCGTTCTCATGTAGGTAATAAGACCTTGCTCATAAAGTTTCTGAGCCACGCCCATGGTGCGAGAAGGGGAAAAGCCAAGACGGGAACTGGCGGTTTGTTGGAGGGTTGATGTGGTAAACGGCGCCCGGGGAGAGCGTTTGATTTCGCTCTGTTTTATTTCAATAATTTTCCAAGAATTGGCTCGGGTGATTTCTAAAATACGATTCGTTTCTTTTTCGTCTTTTGGTTCTTCCTCACAAGTTAATATGATTTTATCTTTTTTTTCTGTTTCAAATTCTCCAATAATCACCCAATAATTTTTCGGTATAAAAGCGCGAATTTCACGTTCGCGTTCCATTATGATGCGAAGAGCGGGGGATTGCACGCGGCCGGCGGATAAGCCATAACGCACTTTTTTCCAAATAAGACCAGATAAATCATAACCAACTAATCTATCTAAAACGCGGCGCGCCTCTTGAGCTTTGACTAAATTCGCGTCAATATCGCGCGGGTGTTTCATAGCTTCTTTGACGGCAGATTCCGTAATCTCGTAAAAAACTATGCGCTTTGGTTTTTTTAATCCGCAAGCTTCTTTGATATGCCAAGAAATCGCTTCTCCTTCACGGTCAGGATCAGTGGCCAGTAATACTTCGTCGGCTTCTTTAGCCAGCTCTTTTATCTCCTCCACTATTTTTTCTTTGCCCTTGGATATTTCATAATGAGGTATAAATCCAGCCGGAATATCAATGGCTTTTTTGTTGTTCTTAGGCAGATCGCGGATATGACCAATACTCGCGCGAACGATATAATCGCCTTTAAGATATTTAGATATAGTTTTTGTTTTTGTCGGACTTTCGACAATTATAAGATTCATATTGCGTATCCCTTTTCCGTTTCTTTTATTATTTCTTGAATTGTTAAAATGGCAATTGTTTGACTGACAATTTGCGGTTCAAGTTTAGTGATTTCAATTATCTTGTCAATATTAAGCGGTTTGCCGGCCTCTTGAATAACTTTAAGAATCAATAATTGGTTTTTATCTTGAACATTTTGAATTTTAGATTTTAAAGTTTGAAATTTATTTAAAATTTGTCCGTCAGTTGGCAAATTAAAATTTAAAATTTCCGATCCAAGGTCTTCTAAAATATCTTCAATGGAATTAACCAACCTGGCTCCATCTCTGATTAATTTATGGGAGCCGTTGTAATTTGGATGATTGATTGGACCAGGAATAATAAAGACCTCTCTTCCTTGTTCAGCCGCTAATCGAGCAGTAACTAAAGCGCCGGAATCAATAGGGGCTTCAATAACTATTGTAGCGACGCTTAAACCGCTGACAATTCTATTTCGCGCTAAAAATTGGTCAGGATAAGCGGGCGTCCCAATGGGATATTCGGAAATAATTACTCCATTCGCTTCAAGAATTTTTTGGGCTAAATTTTCATTTTGTCGCGGATAAATTTCATCAAGACCGCAAGCTAAAACGGCGACAGTTTTTCCGTTACCGGTTAAAGCTCCCTCATGGGCCGCGGTATCTATCCCCATGGCCAAACCGCTGACAATTACCGCTCCAAGTTCAGCTAATTTTTGAGCGATTTTTTTGGCGATTAATCGGCCCTCTGTTGTTGCTTTGCGAGTGCCGACAATGGCAATGTAGGGAGAGTTTTGATTGGGCAAATTTCCCAGAAGATGAATTTTTTTTGGCGGATTGGGAATCTCGTTAAGAAGCAAAGGATATTGCGGATCGTTTTGGGAGATTGTCTTGATATGATTCGTTAATTTCATTAGAATATAGAATAAATAACATTCATTATAATGAAAAAACAATTAATAACCATAATCAGCATTGGCGGCGCCGCGGTTGTTGTTTTATTGTTGGCTTTGGCTTATGTCAGTTTTGACATTTCTCAAAGAGCCGAGGGGGTTAAAGAGTCGCGATTAGTTTTAAATTCTAATTCTCAGACAGGCGAAAAATTAGCGTTTTTGCGTTTAGATCTCGCCGCTTTTGAACCTTATCTTATTAGTTTAGAAAACGCGTTGCCCGATAAAGAACAATTGATTAATTTGCCGCGGGACTTAAAAACAATGGCTTTTCAAAATTCCATTGATATTACTTCAAATTTTTCCGGAGAAGAATTTAAGTCGTCGTCTAATTTTAATTGGTTGGGATTGACCGTCAGCGCGGATGGAAAGTTTGATAATCTGATTAATTTTTTAAGAGTGCTGGATAATAGTCGTTATTCCGTTAGGTTTGAAAATATTGACTTATCTTCCAATAACAGTGGTTTTAAGGGATCGTTCGTTGGAAAAGTGTTTTATTATCAAAAATGAAAAATAAAAATTTGACATTTATTGTTCTTGGCGTTTTACTGGTTGCGGGAGCGGCAGTATTTGTGGCATTTTCAATGAATTTTTTATTAAAAAAAATTGACTCCGCTTTGACCGTGGAAAATGACAACGGTTCATTGGTGCCGAGAATTGATTTTGATGGATTGAAAAAGGTGGGGATAATTAAAGAATAAATTCATTGAATTTTGCGAGTGTAGTTCAGTGGTAGAACGCTGTCCTGATAAGACAGAGGTCGAAGGTTCGATTCCTTCCACTCGCACAAAAATGTCTTACGAATTGTTTTTTTACATTTTCCTTTTAGTAATTGGTGTCATTGTTTTGATAAAAAGCGGTTTTTATGTGGTGCGTTCGTTAATTGACATCGCTCATTTTTTAAATGTTTCGGAATTTTCTACGGCTTTTATTTTGATGGCCGTTGCCACTTCTTTACCGGAGTTTGGAATTGGCATTAACGCCGCTCTTAATAAAGCGCCGCTTATTTCTTTGGGGAATATTTTAGGGGGCAACATTTTAGTGCTTAGTTTTGTTTTGGGGCTGATAATTTTAATTGATGGCAATTTTAAAATTAAAAAACATTCGCCGGCTCATTCAAGTTGGTTTAATTTTTTTTTGGCTATTTCACCGATTGTTTTTTTATTTGACGGCGAGCTTTCGCGATTTGACGGATTAATATTAATTTCTCTTTTTGGAATAAATTTAGCGCGGCTTTTTAAATTCAGGGCGATTTTCCATCATCATCGTTTTTTGCCATCTTTTATCAGCCATTTTAAAAATCGGCCAGATGGTTTAAAATTGAATTATTTTTTTAAAAATTTATTAATATTCATCGTTTCGACCGGAATTTTATTACTTTCGGCTTATTTAATAGTTAAATCAGTAAATACGGTTTCTTTGAAGTTGGGATTCCCCCAGATGTTAATCGGAATTTTTGCCGTGGCTTTAAGTACGACTTTACCTGAATTGTCTTTTGGCATCAAAGCGGCGTTGAGCCGGCACGAAGAAATGTCTTTAGGCAATTTGCTTGGCACTACGGTTTTTAATTCAACCTGGATTTTGGGAATAGTTTCATTAATCAGTCCGATAAAAATCACGGAGCCGATTTCTTTTTGGATTAGCGCCGTTACAATGGTTTTAGTTGTTTTTCTGGCTAATTTATTTTTGAAAGCCCGTGATTCGTTAAATCGCTGGGAAGGCGCGTTATTAATTTTGATTTATTTAGTTTTTGTAGCTGTTCAAATTATTTGGCGATAAAATTCAAATTAGTGTTTCGGTGTAACCCAGAAGCCGAGCCGAAATTTTTTACCAAACATTAATCGCGTTTGAGATTCTAAGGCGGGGATGGAGCCAAAAATAATCATTGTTATTAAAAGTAAAGGCCATTGGAATATCATCATTAAATATTTGTGCTTACCATAACCTTCCGGTTGCGGAGGCAAAATAAAAATCGTTAAGTAAGCGGCGGTAACAATGCCGATCATTGCCAGTGACATTATCCATCGGGTAATCTGAGGCAGATTGTAGGCCAACAGCGTTTGCCTAAAAGCTTCTCCTCCTAAAATAATCGGCAACCAGCCGAGGAAAAAGATAATAATGGCGTTGGTTGACCACGACCAAAAACCCTCCAGATAAATCCAACCGTAATACCATTTTTTACGCAAGGGAATTTTTTTATTTTTCCAAAAGCCGAAAAATACATAGGGAATATTTTCACAGCCCCAAGCCCAGCGGCGTTGTTGCTTATAAAGATTTTTCATTGTTTGCCAAAAGGTCGGAGCGGCGTTGGCGTCCATTTTTACCGGAAAATACAAGGGAATAACGCCGTAATCGCCGTTATTTTTTAAAAGGCATTGCCAAAAAATTCGGGAATCTTCGCTAACCATATTTTTTTGCCAGAAGTCGACATCAACTAACGCTTGAAACGGCATTGAATGAGAAGAAAATGTTGTTAAACGCTCAATTCTTTCCTGTTGAAGCGTATTCCAAAAAGTGGCGGAAAAAGCGACCACCCTGGATAAAGCCGGCGCCGGCCAAATATTATTGGTGTAAAAAGGCACGGGTTGATAGCTGAAATTTTGGCGGTTTTCGGTGTTTAAATAAACATAAGTTAATCGGCTGAAATAATCGGGATAAATAATAGTATCAATGTCAAAAGCTGAAACAATTACATTTTTATAAGGTATTTTTAAAGCGTCAATTATTTTTTCTTTGGAAACTTTTCCGGCAAACGCGATATTTGATCCCTTGCCGGGAATTTCGTTGATTAAATCTTTTGGGTGAACGGTTATTAAAAATTTAAAAAATTTGTCGCCGAAAAGATTATTAATTTTTTCGGCAATTTCAATTGCCGATTTGCCCATTCGTTCTTCAACCGCCAAAATTATAATCATTTTATCTTTTGGATAATTGGCGCTTCTCAAACTTTCAATTGAAGAACAAATAGTCTCAAAATTTTCATTATAAAAAGGCAGAATGATTAAATGATAAATATCATTCCAATTTTTAGTTCTTAATTCTTCATTTTGAATTAGTTTACTGAGCCAATTAATTTTTAAATTTTCTTTAACTTTTTTGAAAGCCGAACGCAAATGAAGAGAAAGATAAGCGGTTTTAAATAGCCAATAAATATCAAAGGCGATAATGAAAAAAGCGGCAAAAATAGGCGCTTGCCATGATATGAGAAAAACGCCGACAAGGGTTGTCAGCGCCAGAATTCCGGGGATTGTTTCTAAAAGCCGGTAAATTAGGCGTTCTTTGGGGATAACTAGATCTTGTGATGAACCGATTTTAATGTAATAATATTCTTGAGGAAGCATCGTTTTATTTTACCATAATTTTTTTATTATATGGATGAAATTTTAAAACCTTTGAATAACGAAAATAGCGGTTCAAGATGGCGCTGGTTATTTATTTTTTTTGCCATTTCGCTGTTTTTAATTTTTATCAGCGGTATTTTTTGGATTTTTACCAAAAGCACGGCTTCGCCGATCGGGCTTGGCTGGTTTCTTTTTAGTTTTGCCGCCGGACTTTCAATGATCGTGCTTCCATGCACTTTGCCTTTGGCTTTTGTAATAGTGCCTTTATCAATGGGAAAGGGTTATGTTAAGGGCTTGGCCGTGGCTTTGGCGTTTGGTTTGGGCGTTGCCATCACTCTTTCCACCTATGGGATTTTTGCCGCTTTGCTTGGCAAAACTTTTATCGCCTATGCCGGCGGCGGAGGAGAAATAATTAAAAATATTTTTTATGCCATTGCCGGCGTTTTTGCGATGTTGTTCGCTTTGTCCGAATTAAAATTGATTAATTTTCGCATACCCAGTTATATGGGGGCGGCTCCGGGTTTTATCCAAAGACGCGGCGATATTGTCAAAGCCTTAATGCTCGGGCTTTTTTTGGGGAATATCGGCATCGGCTGTCCTCATCCAGCAACGCCGATAATTTTAGGGCAAATAGGAATTGTCGGAGATATTTTTTACGGCTGGCTTTTATTTTTAACGCACGCGATTGGAAGAATAATTCCATTGTTATTATTGGCAATTTTTGGAATTTTAGGAATTAATGCCATAAAAGGATTGGTCGCTCGCAAGGAATCAATCGCTCGAATCACCGCCTGGGGAATGGTTTTTGTCGGCGCTTTTTTGTTCACGCTTGGATTTTTCGGACACGATTGGTGGGTTTCTTCCGGCATGCACACCTTGCTTGAAGAAATTACGCAGGAAGATAAACTTCTCGGTATTTTAAAGGGTAGATGGGAAAGCGCGGTTGTTCATACGCACGGCATTCCAATTGGAACCGGATTTTTTGGCTTGCCTTTATGGTTGGGGAATTGGGTTTTTGTTTTAATGATGGTTTTGCCTTTGTGGGGTTCTTGGTTTCTTCAGCGCAGAAAATTAAGCGTTTTAATTGAACCCGAGTTTGGTATTTTAAAAAAAGAATTAAGATTAAAAAAATTTAAATTCGCGCTTTTAACGATTATTTTCGCTTTAACTTTTATTTATGTTTTGCCGCAGAGATTTTTATCTCAGCAATTAACACATCAACAGGAAGAAGCTAATTCGGCGTTGACTTTAGATGTTGATGAAATTGGCAAAAAAGCCGATGATTTGCCGTTGCCGATTGTTCGTCGGGAAAATGAAAGGGTTATAGTGGAATTAGAGACGCGGGAAATTATTGCTGAAATAGCGCCAGGCGTCACTTATGAATACTGGACTTATAACGGCACTGTGCCGGGTCCGTTTATCAGAGTTAAAGAAGGCGATATGGTGGAGGTGCGGCTTACCCATGCGTTGCATAGTCATGCGGCAAACATTGACCATTCTTTTAATATCAGCGCTTTTCCAATTAAGATTGCAAGCGCCTGCGAAGACAAAAATGGCGCGATTATTCCTTGCGAAGAGGATGGGCATGATAACATGACCGTTTCAGAGCATGAAAAAGCCGGCCATGCCAAGCATTCCATTGACCTTCATGCTGTGGAAGGGCCAGGAGGTGGAGCGGTTTTAACGCAGGTTGAGAGCGGTCAAATCGCTTCTTTTCAATTCAAAGCCACGCGGCCTGGAATTTACGTGTATCATTGCGCCAGCCCTCATATTCCGACTCATATTGCCAATGGAATGTACGGCATGATTTTAGTTGAACCGAAAAACGGCTTAGCAAAAGTTGATCAAGAATTTTATGTGATGCAAGGAGAGTTTTATACAGAGGGGGAATCCGGCGAAAAAGGCCATCAGGAATTTAGTTTGGAAAAATTGAAAAAAGAAGCGCCGGAATATTTTGTGTTTAACGGCCGGGTTGGTTCGCTTTCCGGTTCTCGGGCTTTGCAAGCTAAAGTCGGTGAAACAATTCGCCTTTATTTTGGCGTTGGTTCGCACATTGCTTCTAATTTTCATATTATCGGCGGAATTTTGGATAAACTTTATCCGGAAGGGGATATTATTTCTCCGCCACATCGCAATGTCCAGACAACAATCGTGCCGCCAGGAGGCGCGGCAATGATAGAATTTAAATTGGAAATTCCGGGCAAGTATTTATTGGTTGACCACAGCTTGTCGCGTGCCATTGATAAAGGAGCGATTGGAGAAATTATCGTAAGCGGAGAAGAAAATCCGGAGATTTTTAAGAAGATAGAATAAATGAATAAAATCATTCTTGAAATTTTGTCGTCACCGGGGTGTTATCATTGCGCTGAATTTAAAAAATACTGGGAAAGTGTTAAAGCTCAATTTCCCGAAGTAGAGATGGTTGAGATTGATTTAATTAGCGATAAAGGGCAGGAGATGGTTCAGAAATATATGATTATGGCTTCGCCCGGTGTTATAATAAATGGAGAACTGTTCGCCGTCGGCGGAGTCAATAAAGAAAAATTCGAAGCGAAATTAAAAGAATTGTCGGTATCTGATAAAGGTCGTAATTAGTATAAAAATAAATTTATATGTTAAAAAAATTTTTAATATCGTTTTTGGTGATTTTATTCTTATCAAGCGGTTTTGCGTTTGTAGTTTTTGCCAATGGTGGCGCAGTGCACGGCCAAAATAGCGAAACAACGATGAAAATGGATGATATGATGTCCGCGATGATGGGAGAAAATAAATCGGTTAATTGCGCGGGAATGGACTCCACCGAGCTGATTGAAAAAGGAGAAGAATTAATGTCAAAAATGATGGGTGGTGATGAAGAAAAACACGAGCTTGTGGAAGAATCAATGGAAAAAACGGGGGGTGTGGAATTTCACGATATGATGCACATAATGATGGGCCGGATGGCTAGTGGTTGTTTTACCGATGAACAGCAAAAAACCGTGGCTTCAAAATTAACCGCAGTCGCGCCGCAGAGAACTAATCAAACATTGCCGCTCGTAACAGGCATTGTAATCGGATTGGTTATTGGGTTGGTCGGGATGTCGTTTTTAAAAAGACCCACTACATAATTTCTTATAATATAATTATGTCTCTTCTAAAATGGGAAAATTCATATAGCGTTGGAGTGGGAGAAATTGATGAACAGCACAAGAAAATTTTTGAACTCATCAAATAGACTTTACGATGCCATGAAATTATTGAAAGATGTCATAGAAATTGAGCCGATACTTGAGGAGATGACAAAATACGCCGATTATCATTTTGAAACGGAAGAAAAATATTTTGATTTATTCAATTATGAAGAAAAGGAAATTCATAAAAATCAGCATAATGAATACAGACGGAAAACATCGGAATTTTACGAAAAATATAAAAGCGACGAAAAATTTCTTCTTTCTTTCGATATTTTAGATTTTCTTGAGAATTGGTGGTTAGGGCATATCAATAATTCGGATAAAAAATATATCAAATGCTTCAACGATCATAATTTAAGGTAATTAAAATGGCAAAATAATTTTTATGAATAAATTCGTTGTCATTGCCATTTTTGCCGTTGTTTTAATCGGTACGGGCATAGTATACAATATTTATTTTCGCGCTCCTGAAATCGCTCCTATTAAACCAACCGGTAATGTGGTGGAAATCAATATAACGGCAAATAAAAATGTATGGGATCCGGTATTAATTACCGTCAAAGCCGGCGATACCGTTAAAATAAATTTGATTAACGAAGACCCTTATGACCACGGCTTTGCCATAGAAGCCTTTGGCATTAATAAGCGGATGTTTGCCAAACAAAACACTTCGGTCGAGTTTGTTGCTTCGAAAATAGGTGATTTTTCTTTTTATTGTTCGGTTCCGTGCGGCGAAGGACATTTTGAACAAACCGGTTATTTGATTGTTACTGATTAAAAAATGTTACTGATTTAAAAAATGCAAGAACGAAAAATTTTTAAAATTAGAGGAATGCATTGCGCCGCGTGCGCCAATTTAATCAACAAATTTTTGTTGAAGCAAAAAGGCGTGTTGGAAGCGAACGCCAATTTCGGTTCAGAATCTTTAAACGCGCTTTATGATAATTCAATCATTTCGCCGGAGCAAATGAGCGCCGTTTTAAAGAAACTCGGTTACGGTCTTATTATAGCGGAGAAAGAAAGCGAAAGCGAAGAATTGGCGGAAATAGAAAGGGAGAAAGAAATTCAAAATCTTAAAAAGCGGGTAATTATCAGTTTTATTTTAGCTTCGCCGATAATTTTTTATTATATGAGCGTGCATATGTTTAATCTAAAACATATTCACGCTTTTTGTGTTAACGGAGGAGGATTAATAGCTGGTCTTGTAAGCGGATGCCAAGGCGGTTGGCTTTTAGATTTTAATTGGATATTTTTCGCGATGACTACGCCGATTCAATTAGGAGTTGGTTGGGTGTTTTATAGAAATGCTTGGACTGCCATGCGCGTTGGTTCAGCTTCAATGGACGTTCTGGTGGTTCTTGGAACAAGCGCGGCTTATTTAATTTCAGTTATAGGTTTTCTTTTTTCCGATATCGCTTTTTTGCGCCAATATTGGAGCGGGTTGGATCACCCTTTTTGGGAATCTTCAGCGGCTTTAGTTTCTTTTATTATTCTCGGTCGTTATTTTGAGGCGCGGTCCAAAGGGCGGGTAACATCGGCAATCCGCAAATTAATGAATTTGGCGCCGAAAACCGCGATTGTTATTCGTGACAATAAAGAGTTTGAAATTCCCGCCAGCGAACTAAAAATTGACGATATTTTTTTAATAAAACCAGGAGCCAACGTGCCGACCGACGGCGTTATTATTGAGGGTAAATCTTCAATTGATGAAAAAGTGGTAACCGGCGAATCAATGCCGGTTGGCAAAAGCGCGGGGGACGAAGTAATAGGCGCGACTAATAACACTTACGGTCTTTTGAAATGTCGCGCCAAAAAAGTGGGCAAAGACACTTTGCTTTTTCAGATTATTAAAATGGTTCGCGAAGCTCAATCGTCAAAGGCTTCAATTCAAGATGTGGCTGACAGAGTATCGGAAAAATTCGTGCCAGTTGTCATTGTTTTCGCTTTATTGGTTTTTTCAATGTGGTATTTTATTCTCGGCTATCCGGCGATTACTTCAATGATTTTTATGGTGGCAGTTCTAGTTATTTCTTGTCCTTGCGCCTTAGGATTGGCAACACCAACGGCTTTAATGGTTGGCACTGCTCGCGGAGCGCAATCTGGAATTTTAATAAAAGGCGGCAAAGCGCTTGAAGGCGCTTATAAAATCAATACGGTGTGCCTTGATAAAACCGGTACTCTAACCAAAGGCGAACCGGCAGTAACAGACGCAATTGCTTTGGCTGATTTGTCAAAAGAAGAAATGTTAAAAATCGCCGCTATTGCCGAGCGCGGTTCCGAGCATCCGCTGGCTCAAGCGATTGTTAAAACTTCAGTTGATGTCCCGGAGCCAAAAGAATTTTCCGCGCTTTCGGGCCGCGGCATTAAAGCGCGCTATGAAGATAAAACAATTTTAGTGGGCAACGAGCTTTTGATGGCTGAAAATAATTTAGATATCGTTTCTTATAAAAAAGTTTATGAGGATTTGCAAGATCAGGCGAAAACGGTTGTTTTTGTGGCTTATAGCGGGAAAATTATCGGTCTTATCGCTTTAGCCGACACTTTGAAGGACTATGTCAAAGAAGCGATTGCGGAGCTTAAAAAAATGAAGAAAGAAATTATTATGATTACCGGCGATAACGAAAAAACCGCCAAAGCTATTGCTTCAAATCTCGGCATTGACAATTATTTTGCCAAAGTTTTGCCGGAGAAAAAAGAGGAATTAATAACCAATCTGCAAAAACAAGGTAAGGTGGTGGCAATGGTTGGAGACGGCATTAATGACGCGCCGGCTTTGGCCAAAGCTGATTTGGGCATCGCGGTTGGTTCTGGTACTGACGTGGCGATTGAAACCGGCGATATTATTTTAATTAAAGACGATATTCGCGATGTGGTCACCGCAATAGATTTGTCCAAAAAAACAATTCATAAGATTTGGCAGAATTTTTTCTGGGCGTTTGTTTATAATATAATTGCCATTCCCATTGCCGCGGGAATTCATTTATTTATTACTCAAACTGCCGGCGTTCCGGCTCCTTGGGTGGTGGAAACGGCAAATTCTTTAGGCAATACTCTTGGTCAGATATTTTTAAATCTTTCCCAATCGTCGCTAAGGCCGGAAATCGCCGGCTTTGCCATGGCGTTTTCTTCGGTATCGGTGGTAATGAATTCTCTTTTGCTTAATCGTTACAAAGAGCCGAAATTTGCGCGACAGACAAAAGAGAAGTAAAATAGTAAAAATGATAAAGAAAAATTTTAACATAGAAGGAATGCATTGTGGGGCTTGTGCCATTGGCATTGAAATGTTTTTAGCCAATACCGAAGGCGTTGGTTCCGCGAAAGTTTTGTTTGAAGAAAAAAAAGCCGAAGTGGAGTATGATGAGAATAAAGTAAATGCCGATAAAGTGATTAAAGCAATTGAAGAAGCGGGATTTAAAGCTCAAATAATTTCTTAAAATTTATGGACTGGTACACTTTTCTTATAATTACTCATCTTATCGGAACGGTTTTGGGGGCGGGCGGCGCGACTTTTGCCGAGATTTTTTATTTGAAAGCGAAAAGAGACGGCGTTATTGAGCCCTTGGAAATTGATTATTTAAAAACCATTTATTTTATTTTAAGAATCGGACTTTTTATTTTGATAATATCGGGTTTTGGCTTTCTTTTGCTTTATCGGTTGATGGGCAACGGCGAAGCGCTTTTAAATTCTAAACTTTGGGCAAAACTTGGAATTGTTGTTATTTTAGTTCTTAACGCGTTTTTAATTCAAGCCAAAAAAATTCCAATGTGGCTTGGCGCTTCAATTTCCATTACTTCTTGGTATGGCGCTTTGATATTAGGCGCTTGGCGAACACTTGATGCCTCGTTTGTAAGCATTATAATTATTTATATTATCGCGGTTTTTATCGTGGCTGGAATTTTGGAATTAATTAAAAAATATTTAAAGATACCGGCTTAATAATTAACTATGGGCGTTTTATCTATTTTTTTAGTAGTGCATGTTATCTCCGGCGTTATCGGTATTTTTCTTTTTGGCGGCGTTGCTTTGACCGCGTTAAAACAAAAGCCGTCTTTTAAAATGCTTAGATGGTTTTCGCTTTTGGGATTTTTGGCTTTGATGATTTCCTGGACTATTTCCGGTGGTTATTATTATGTGACTTATTATGGCAAAGCGATTAAACCGATTATTAAAGCCGGAGCAATGCCCTGGGTACATTCAATAATTATGGAAGCCAAAGAACATATTTTTCTTTTTTTACCGTTTTTGGCGTTTTTGGCAATGCTTATTTTGTGGTTTTATAACGAGAGTTTAGCTGAAAAACCGAAATTAAAAAGCGCGGTTGCCGCTATTTCATTTTTGATTATGGTTATCGGAATTGCGATGATTTTGGCCGGTATTTTAATTTCCGGGGCCGCTAGCAGATAAAATAAATAAAATGGATAAAAAAAATAAAATAATTTTTTCTATTACTATTGGCGCGATTGCGGCGGTGATTTTTATTACGGCGATTACCGTAGCCGCTGATTTATACTTGCCTCTCAAAGATTGGTTGAAAAATAATTTTCACCATCATTGGGTCGGTAAAAGCGTTTTGGCGGTGGCAATTTTTTTCGCGGTAAGTTTTTTTATAAAATTATTGCCGATTAATATTGATGACAATAAAACGGAAAAAGTTTTGAAATTATTATTTTGGTTGACGATTTTCGGATCTTTGGCGATTTTTGGATTTTTTGTTTGGGAAGCGTTGTTAAAATAATGGAAATAATTTTTCTTGCCGTTATTTTAATCATTTTATTGGCTGGAATCGCCGGCATTTTTTGGTTTTTAAAAAGCGGCCGAAAACCGGAAGAAAATAATCAATCTTTGCTTTTACTTCAAAACCAGATTCAAGAAGTTGTTCGCACTTTGGACAGTAAGTTGGGCTAATCAACAAAAGTTCTCCAGCGCCAATTCGGCGAAAGCGCGAAAATTATAAAAG
>JBBTVE010000052.1:0-6641 GCA_038063395.1 Patescibacteria group bacterium | reverse complement strand
AAATAATCTTAAAAATTTTACCCCATATGAAATTGGAATTAAAAGACGGCATGATTTCTGTTAATATTGATAATGATTCTCGAATTGCCAGAACTAATTGGGGGACGATGAGGTCTCTTATTCAGAACGCGATTATCGGCATTGAAGAGGGATTTTCAAAGATTTTAGAAATAGAAGGTGTCGGTTATCGGGCCACGATGGAAGGAGACAATTTAGTTTTAAATATAGGTTTTTCTCATCAAGTTAAAATCGCGTCGCCATTGGGAGTTAAAATTTCGGTTGAAAAAAACACTATTAAATTATTTGGAATCGATAAATTTTTAGTCGGTGAAACAGCCGCTAAAATCAGAGCGATGAAAAAACCGGAACCGTACAAGGGAAAGGGAATTCGGTATCAAGGAGAATTAATAAGAAGAAAAGAAGGAAAAAAAGCGGCGAGCGCTACGACTTAAAATATTTTAATTAACAAGTATGAATTTAAAAAAAAATCTCAATAAAATACGGGAACGGAGGAAAAATCGAGCGCGCGCTAAAATTTTCGGCGTGTCCGAATGTCCGCGTTTTTCCGTTTTTCGCAGCGGTCGTTATACTTATGGACAGTTAATTGACGATGAAGCGCGTAAAACGTTAATCAGTGCTTCAACGCGCGAATTTTCAAGCAGCAATAAAAAACAATTATCAAAACAGTCAAAACAAAATTTGGCAGAAAAACTTGGAGAGCTTATCGCAAAAAAAGCGGCGGAAAAAAATATCAAGAAAGCGGTTTTTGACAGGGGATGGCGTAAATACCATGGTCGCGTGAAAGCGGTGGCTGAAGGAGCGAGAAAAGAGGGATTACAATTTTAGTTTTTAAAATATGGAACAAGGAGAAAGAAAATTTAATAGACCGATGGGGGAAAGAAAACCGTCGGAATTTAAAGAAAAAACGCTTGATTTGCGTCGGGTGACGCGGGTAGTGGCTGGTGGTAAACGTTTCAGATTTAGGGCGACCGTGGCGGTTGGCGATGAAAAAGGAAGAATTGGCGTTGGTATTGCCAAAGGAGTGGATGCGGCTTCGTCTATAGGGAAAGCGAAAGTCGACGCTCAAAAAAAGATAATAACAATAAATCTTAAAGGAAAAACTATTCCTTATGAGGTATATGCGAAATTTTCCGCGGCTAAAGTAATTATCAAACCGGCAAAAGAAGGCCACGGTCTTAAAGCCGGAGGCGCGGTTAGAACGGTTCTTCTTTTATCCGGCGTTAAAGACGCTACCGCGAAATGCCTTGGTAGAACTAAAAATAAATTGACAAACGCTTTAGCAACGATAGAAGCGCTGAAAAAATTAAAATAAATATATGCAATTACACGAATTAAAACCGGTAATTAAATCGAAAATTAAACGAAGAATTGGGCGCGGCGGTAAGCGCGGCACTTATTCCGGCAGGGGAATGAAAGGTCAGAAATCTCGGTCTGGTCGAAGAATCAAGCCGGCGATAAAAGAAACCATTCAGCGTCTGCCAAAACTCAGGGGATTTAAAAATAAACCGCTAAAGCAAAAGCCGGCTATTATTAGTATTGATAAAATAGAGAAAAAAATTGAAGGGAATGTCGTTAATCGGGAAATTTTATTAAAAGCCGGTATGATTAAAAAATCGGATAAGCGAGTTAAAATAGTGGGCTCAAAAGGGGAAGGAACGAAAAGGGCTTTTCAAATAGAGGGATTAGAGGTATCGGGAAAATTAAAAAAAGCGATAGAAGCTATTGGACATGGAAAAGCGTGAGTTGGAAAATTTTGAAAATAAAAAAGTTTTTCAAGAAGAAAAGATTGAAAAAATCCGATCCTTACTCATGGAACTAATAGAAAAAGACGCTTATTTTATAACAAACAAAATAGCTGAATTCGCCAAAAATTTACAGAAAAAATATTCTGATTACCACGATTATCGACTTTATTGTATTGTAGTTGGTAGTACGCCAACGAAAGAATGCTCAAAATTTGATTTTGAAGGCGATGATTCCGTTGAAAAATTTTTGGGATCTCTTCGGGAATTTTTTGAAAAAAACGAAAATAAATAAAAACAAATATGGAAAATAAAACAAAAAATTTAATACTAATGGGAGTGGGCGTTTTGATTTTAATCGCAATAGTTTTGTTTTTTGGGTTATCGGAAAGGAAAGACAAAGCGCTTAATGCAGAACATTTATTATACGATTTCGGCGTGATTTCAATGGGAAACGGCAATGTTTCTCATCGTTTCGCGCTTAAAAATGAAAATTCAGAGACAATAACGATAAAAAAAATATACACTTCTTGTATGTGCACAACGGCAACTCTTATTGATAGTAAGGGAGAAAAACGCGGAACTTTCGGAATGCCCGGGCACGGAGATTTATCAAATATTGGTTTTCAAATAGCCGGCGGTGAAACCGTCGAAATTGAAGCAATTTTTGATCCAGCGGCTCACGGACCGGAAGGAATTGGTCCGGTTAAGCGAATTATTTATATAGAAACTGATTTAAAATCTAATCCCAATTTTCAATTGGCGATTGAAGCAGAGGTTATAAATTGATTATAAAAAACAAAAAAATCATTATTTTGTTTTTAATTCTGATTGCCGCGGCAATTGGCGTTTTGATGTTTGGAAAACAATTAACGCAATTGATAAAAGAAAAACCGCCGAACGCTCAATTTGATTCAAAAGAATACGATTTAGGAAAAATTCGTAAAGCCGATGGCGTAGTCAATAAAAATTTTGTTATTACTAATATTGGCGGAGAAAAATTAATAATTGGCGATATTACCACTTCTTGCGGATGCACCACAGCTAAAATTGATAAGAAAGAAATACTTCCGGGTGAAAAAGCCAATATAATGGTTAATTTTGATCCGAATTTTCATGAAGAACCGAAAGGCCGGTTTTCGCGTTCTATTTATATCCCGACAAATGACCCGGATAATAAAGAAATTGAATTGAAAATTTTTACAGAAATTTATGAATAATAAAAAGTCCGATTTTTTAATTCCTTTTTCCGTTTTAATCGCCGTTTTATTAATTTTTGGCGCTTTGTTTTATACGGGCGGGCTTAAATTCCCCGATCGGAATGCTTTTAAAATTAAATCACAGTCAATTTCTAATTTAGAAGAATTGGTGATTTCTTCAGTTGGAGTAGAATTGCCCGTAAAATGGGGAAATTTAGGGAAACAATTAGTTGAAATAGGCGCGATTGACGCGGAAAAATTTGAATCAATTTATAACCAGAGGGGAGGGTTTTCGGAAGAAAATAAAAAATTGCTTTATGGAGAAAATAATGGAAATTTGACGATTAATTCCGAAAATGCCGGTTATATTTTGAATTTGTTTTGGGCTTTTGGTTTGGCGAATAAAAATCTAATTTTAGAACAAGGACCGATGGTTGATAAGCAATACGGCGGCGCGGGAAATTTCGCTTCTACCGGCGGTTGGACAATGGCAAAAGGCGACGCGATGAATCATTACAGCAAACATCAATTTATTGATTTGACAAATGAACAGCAGGCTTTAGTGGAACGGGTTTCTAAAAACATTTATCGGCCCTGTTGCGGCAATTCAACTTATTTTCCGGATTGTAATCACGGAATGGCGATGTTGGGGCTTTTAGAATTAATGGCTTCTCAAGGCGTTTTAGAGAATGATATGTATCGTGTTGCCTTAATGGTCAATTCTTATTGGTTTCCTGATACTTATTTAACTATTGCCAAATATTTTCAAAATCGCGGAATCGACTGGAAAGATGTTGATGCTAAAGAAGTTTTAAGTTCGGCTTATTCCAGCGCTTTGGGATATCGGAAAATTCTTGAAGAAGTTGAACCGCCGAAATCGCAAGGCGGAGGCGGCTGCGGCGTATAGCGGATAAATTTAGAGAAATAAAACACCCCGATGGAAAAATCTCATCGGGGCTTTAAGTTAAATAGGAAGATATATCTTGAAAATCGTTCGTTTTTTACGACTTTCGGCAATAACATCGCCGCCGTGGGATTGAATTATCATTTTAACGTTTGATAACCCAAGTCCGCTGCCGCCTGATTTGGTGGTGAAAAAGGGATCAAAGATTTCAGTTAAAATCTCCGACCTAATTTCTTCACCATCATTTGTTAAAGTGATTAAGAGGCGTTTTATCCGTCCCTTAATTTTTGTCCTAATCCAGACGTTTTTTGCTCCTGCTTCTCGAGCGTTTCTGATAAAATCGTTCAGACAAGCAGTAATTAAGTTTTTATCAAGATAAACAGTCGAATCGTGATTGTCGGGACGAAAATGAAGCTTTACGGTTTTGTGATAACCCCCTTCAAGACTCTCAACCGATTCTCGTAAAAACTTACTGGCGTTATAATTTTCGAGGCGAAGTTTATTAGGTGAAAAACAGGAGAAATTGAGAATATTTTCCATTACCCCTTCCAACTTTTCCACTTCTTTTGTTATCCAAGAAGTTGTTTCTGTTAATTTTTCCTTATGTAAACAACCATTTAAATCAGCCCCTTTTGCTATTTTAGCCAAGCGTTTGGTAAAACCACTGATAATAACAGCGGCGTTTCTAACCACATGCGCCACTCGCGCTGAGTTTTCTCCCAGTAAATGCAATCTTTCCCGCTGCAGGGATTTTTCCTCTTTCTTTTTTCTTTCGTAAGAACTCCCCATGGCCGCGCCCACTATTCCGCTGATTTCTTTTATAATTTCAGCGGTTTTTATAAAATCTTTAGTGGTAAAATCAAAAATCATTACTCCCAGCGATTCTTTTTTATAGAAAAGGGGAGAAAAAACAATTGATTGAACACGATGGCATTCAATTAGGCCTTCAATCATTGGTTTTAAGTAATGTGTTCTTGGATCACCGCAAGGATTAATAACGGTCACGGTTTTTTTATAGTAATTCATGATTTCTTCCAAAAAAACAGCGCCGTATTCTGTTGTGATTTTTTGATTGATACCGTGGTCGTTTTTGGGGAAACCGGCCTTTAAAACGAATTCCTTTCTTTTGTTGAATATAACAATGCAACATTTTGCCGCTTCAGCAATCCCAGCGCCTTTTTCAACTGCTATTTCTAGCACTGCATTGTAGTCAGCGCCTATTAATTCTTGAGCTAAATTAATAACTTGTCTTTCTTTGTTCATTGTTATCCTCCATGGTTTTTAAGTTTTTAAGGTGCGAAAATAATTTATAATAATATCTCAATTTCATTAAATTGTCAAGATTAACATAGGGTTGCGTTTAATCTAAGATTTTATTAATATATAAAGTATGGATATTAAAATTAAAAATGCTTTAAATATCGCGATTATTATCGTTTTATTAACTTCCGCTTACGCGGTGATCAGTTATGTTAATTCCTACGCTAGTTCAATAGAACCCTCGGCTTTTAGGAGTTTTTCAATCAGCGGCGAGGGTAAAATAACGGCTATTCCGGATGTGGCGAGTTTTACTTTCAGCGTGATAATTGAAGGCAATAAAGATATTACTAAACTACAAAAAGAAAATACCGAGAAAGTGAATAAAATTATCGCGTTCGTGAAATCCAGTGGCGTTGAACTTAAAGATATCAAAACTCGAAGTTATAATCTTGAGCCACGCTATCAATATTTTAATTGTCCAATGCCGCTTTCAGACGGTCGTAAACCTTGTCCGTTGCCGGAAATCGTTGGTTACACGATAAGACAAACAGTTGAAATTAAAATCAGGGATTTTGGTAAAATCGGCGATGTTTTGGCTGGAACAGTGGAAAAAGGCGCCAATTCGGTTTCCGAACTTTCTTTTACGATTGATGATTCGGATAAAATTAAAAATCAGGCTAGAGAAGAGGCGATTGCCAAGGCCAAAGAAAAAGCTTTGTCTATTGCCAAAGCCGGCGGTTTCAAATTGGGGAGATTGCTTTCAATTGACGAAGGGGGATATATTCCTTATGCTGATTATGGTTATCAAACAATGGTGAAAAGCGCTGAAAGTTTGCCTTCTCCGATTATTGAACCGGGCTCGCAGGAAATAGTTGTTAATATTGTTTTAAGATACGAAATCAGGTAAAATATAATATATGAAAAAAATAAACATTTTATTGGCGGTCATTTTAATTAGTAGCGTGATCCTAAGTTTAGGAGGCGTAATTTTAGTCTCTCAAGCGCAGTCAAAACCAATGTCAAGAAAAATCGTGGTTTTTAAATCCGGCGTTGACGAACAGACAAAAGAGACCTTAATTGAAAAATCTGGCGCTGAAAAGATTAAAAATCTTCGATTAGTTAATGGCAGGGTTGTCTTATTAACAACAGAAGCTGAAAAATCTTTGGCTCGTCATAAAGATATTTTAAGAATTGACGATGATGTGGTGGTTGAAACTTTAGAGAGGAAAGAAGGCATCAATAATAATAGGTTTTTTTCGCAACCGCTTGAAGTTTTACCTTGGGGGGTTGATAGAATTGACGCTGAAAAAATTTGGGCAACTAGCACGGCTGATACGATTAAAGTGGCGATTATTGACACTGGTATTGATAGGACTCATCCGGATTTAGTTGATAATATTAAAGGTGGATTTAGCGCGGTTGGATATACCACTTCTTATAACGATGATAATGGACATGGTACTCATGTAGCCGGCATTGTCGGAGCCGTTGATAATACAATTGGCGTTATCGGGG
>JBBTVE010000051.1:0-1074 GCA_038063395.1 Patescibacteria group bacterium | reverse complement strand
TCCGAACTTATGCTTTTGGGGGCAATGAACGAAGAGATGGCACCGTTTTTTAAAAAATACGCGGGTCATTATAATTACGTTGGAAAGGTTCCACAGGCGGAATTGTATAAACATTATTCGCAGGGATCGGTATTTGTGATGCCCTCAATAGAAGAGGGTCTTGCGCTTGTGCAGCCTCAAGCAATGGCGTGTGGGTTGCCGATAATCGCGACTACGAATACCGGCGCGGAGGATATCGTAAGAGATGGGTTGGACGGGTTTATTATTCCTATACGGGATGTTTCCGCGCTTAAAGAAAAAATTCTTTATCTTTATGAGCATCCCGAGGAAAGGAAAAAAATGAGTGCGTCCGCAAAAGAACACGTTTCATCTGGATTCACGTGGGATGACTATGGTAATAAAATGATTGCGGAATACGAGAGAATTTTAAATATAAAAAATAAGAATGCTTAGAGAGGCCTACGGACATACATTTCTTGATCAATTGATTCCAAGTGGGGGAACTATCGTGGACCTGGGTGGAAATCACGGGGATTTTGCGCGGAGCATGCGGTCAATTTATGATGCAAAAGTATTTATTGTAGAACCCGTTCCGGAACTTTTTCACGCACTTCCTAAGGATGAGAAAATAACAAATATTCAGGCAGCTATTTCTGGGAAAAATGGGGAGATTGAGATATTTCTTCCAGAAGATAGGTGCGCAACCGTGAGTTCTGTTGTGGGTGGTAAATCTATACTTGCGCGGGAATACAAATATGCCGATATGATAACAGATTATAAGATTGAAAAAATCGATCTTTTGAAAGTAGACATAGAATGCGCGGAAATTCCTTTGATAGATTCGCTTGTCGCGGATGATTTTAAAAAGCTTGTGCAGTGCGCGGTAGAATTTCATGACTTTTTGTATCCAGAGCTTACCCCAAAGGTAGAAGAGTTAAAGAAAAAATTTGTCGCAAACGGATTTTATTGCATTTCGTTTTCCCTGACCACAAATGGAGATGTGTTGTTTGTAAGGCGTGACGCAATTTCTTTTTGGAAATACGCGTATATTAAATATCTAGCGCGATTTTGGCG
>JBBTVE010000050.1:0-5726 GCA_038063395.1 Patescibacteria group bacterium | reverse complement strand
ATCCTGCACCTCTTCGACCATCGGGATAACGCCTTTTTTTATTTTCTTTTCAAGTCTCTTTATAACCTCTTTACCGAAATCATTCGCCAACTTCCAATTCGGTTCGCCAACCGCTACCGAGGCCTTATAAATGGCATTAGTAATTTTTTCAATTTTAAACGGCGTTGTTTGGCCGTTGCGTTTTTTAATTAATTTAAACATAGGTTGTTATTTATCGTTTCTTTTTCCTTAAAAACGCCGGAATGTCCCAAGTATCTTCTTTTTTCTCTTCTTTTTTCTCTCTAATCCTTGAAACTTCTTTTTCTTTAATCGCGTGAATTTCTTTTTCCGCGGCAATCATTTCAACTTTAACACTCGGTTCAAAAACAAAAAGATTAGGGAGAGTGCCTGTTTCTTTTCGCGTTCCTCCGTTGAAACCCGTAGCCACCAAAGTTACTTTAATATCCCCTTTTTTAAGTTTTCGATCATGATGAACCCCGAAAATTATTTTTGCCGGAGAATGCACCGTTTCTTATATCAATCTGGCAATTTCATTAACTTCCGTCATTTTTAAATCACGGTGTCCGGAAATGCTAAAAAGTACTCCTCTCGCGCCATCAATGGAAAGTTCCAAAAGCGGAGAGCTCATCGCAAATTTGGCGGCGTTTGCGGCTCGTTCCGCTCCGGAAGCAATACCCATACCAATGATTGCCGAACCGGCATTCTGCATAATGGCTTTGATATCGGCAAAATCAACATTAATCAATCCCGGCATGGTAATTAATTCGGCAACCCCCACAACCGCGTTTTTTAAAATTTCGTCAATTGCTTCAAACGCTTTAATCAATGAAGTGTTTTTATTAATTACTGAAAAAATCCGATCATTTGGAATGGTAATTAAAGTATCAACCTTTTCTCTTAATCCGGCAATTCCTTCTTCGGCGATTCTGGTTCTTTCAAATCCTTCAAAGCTAAACGGTTTTGTGATTATTGCCACCGTTAAAATTCCCAAATCCCGAGCAATATCCGCGATAACCGGCAAAGCGCCCGTGCCCGTGCCGCCTCCAAATCCCGCCGTTAAAAAAACCATGTCTGCCCCTTTTAAAATTTCCACGATTTCCGATTGATTTTCTTCAGCCGCTTGCCGGCCAAGTTCCGGATTCATTCCCGTCCCTAAACCGCGAGTAAGATTTTTACCGATATAAATTCTCTTTTTCGCCAAACATTGATTGAGATCCTGGATATCCGTATTAACAACGATTAAATCCACCCCTCTAGGCAAATTATCGTTCATTCTGGTAACGGCGTTTCCCCCCGCTCCTCCAATTCCGATTACGACCAATTTGGCTAAATTATTGTCTTTGGTTTTTTTGCGCTTCATGATTTTTAAATTAATAAATTTTATAACCGCGGACTATGGAACAAAATATCTCCAAATATCTTTTATTTTATTTATTGAAAACTTATCGGGGATATGCCACTTATTTTCTTTCAAATGCTGGTCTTTTCCCCAAAATAACAAACCAACCGCCACGGAAAATTCCAAATTTTCAACGGAATCTCTGGCATTATTACTGTAAAATTCCATTTCTTCTATTCCCGGCAAAGCGATTTCTGCCGGTAATTTTAACTCATCTTTCACCAAATCCACAATTCCCGACATTTTGGCGCTTCCCCCCGTCAACACCGCTCCAACCGGCAATTGCCCGGCTTTACCTATTAATTTTAACTCATTATTGATAAATTCAAAAATCTCCGCCAACCGAACCTCAATAATTTCATTTACCAAGCGCCGAGAAATAATCGATTTAATGTTACGGTCGATTTCTTTTAATTCAAAACCCGTTTTTTCTTTGAAAATAACCGGGGTGATTTTTTCCTTGGAAGAAGTTTCTTTCGCCGAGCTGGCGCCGAAAAACAATTTAATAAGTTCCGCGGCTTTAATGGAACATTTGAGCCCGATTGCCAAATCATTGGTGATATTTCCGCCGCCGACCGGCATCGTGGCCGCGTGAAGAAGTTTTCCTTCTTCATAAACGCTCATTGAAGTTGTGCTGAAACCGATATCAATTAAAACCACTCCTAAATCTTTTTGAGTTTTCGTTAAAATCGCCCGACCGGAAGCCAATGGGTTATAAATCACTCCTCCCACGGAAGCCCCTAAAGATTCAAGAATCGTTAAAATATTTTTAACATTGGGAGTGAAAGAGTCAATAATTAAACTATTTACCTCAAGCCTCGTCCCCGTTAATCCCAACGGCTCGCGCACATCGGAAACGCCGTCAACGATAAATTCTTTCGTCAAAGTGTGAATAATCATCCGATTAGGCAAAAGTTTTATCGCCTGAGAAGCTTTGATTACCCGATTGATGTCGTCTTGAGAAATTTCATTATCAGCTCTTGAAACCGCCACAATACCTCGCGATTCCTGGCACCTGACATTCGAACTGCTAATGTTAACAAAAACATTTTTAAGGGCCAGTTTATCTATATCTTTTATCTTTTCAAAAATTTTTCTTAATACTTCCGTTAATTCTCCGGCATTGACGATTTCACCTTTGCGAATGCCCGAAGAAAGAGATTGAAAAACCCCCAAAACGGATAATTTATCTTCTTTTATTTCGGCAACCAGGGCCTTAATTTGCGATGAACCGAGATCAAGAGCGGTTATAAACATATTGTTCCAATTTTTCCATTTTTATTCTATCATTTTTTCTCTTATGGTCATAGCCCAGAAGATGAAGAAGGCCGTGAACTAACAACTGACGACTGACATCCGATATATTCAAATAAATCTCTCCGATTTTTCTGAATTTTGACGATGGTAAAATAAAATTTTGCGGTTCTTCAAAACTTAAAACAGTAGTTGTTTTATCTTTGCCGCGAAATTCTTTGTTTAACCGCCTCATCATCCGATTATTTGCCAAATAAATTTCAACTTCCAAATTTTTCTTTTTTAAAATTTTTAAAATCCGAACCGCTTCTCCCTGAATTTCTTGAACGATTTTTTTTTGAATTTTTTCTAAACTGACAACTGTTATTTTATTTTCCATTTTACGCCAACAATCTTTTGATAATTTCGCCGACTAATTTGCCGTCAGCTTTGCCTTTTAATTCTTTCATAGCTTCTCCAATTATTATTCCGAATTCTTTTCCACCAGAGGCGGAAACATCGACTTTTTCAATAACCGCTTTTACGATTTTTTCAACTTCCACTTCGCTCAATTGCTCGGGAAGATATTTTTTTATAATTTCCAATTCTCTTTTTTCTTTTTCCGCCAAATCATTCCTCCCCCCTTTATTATAAATCTCAGCCGCTTCTTTTCTTTTTTTTGCTTCTTTTCCTAAAATCTCAATTGTTTCTTCGTCAGAAAGTTCTTTTTCTTCCTCTTTGCCTTTTTTTTCTATTTCTTTATTGCGCAAAGCGGAAATTATTAACCTTAAAACGCCGACGCGAAAATCGTCTTTTCCCTTAAACGCTTCCTTCAAATCTTGATTGATTTTTTGGCTTAACATGAATCTTGTTTTATTTATACATCAACCCCTCCTTCTTTTTCTTTTCAAATTCTTTTACTTTCTTCGCTCGGTAAATAGCTGACGCTCTTCTCTTTGATTTTGAAACCAATCTGTCTCGATATCTTCTTTTTTTCGCTTCACGCAAAATTCCGCTTTCCCGAACTCTTTTGGAAAAACGGTGTAAAAAGGCGCTAGTTGATTCTCCCGGTCTTTTTTTTATTTCAAGCATTTTATTTTATTTTATTTATTTATTTAAATTTAAATGGGGCATCCTGTTAATATCTTGCTGATTATTCCAACCTCCTAAGAGATGAAGATGCAAATGGTCCACTATTTGCCCTCCTTCCCTGCCGACGTTAAAAACTAATTTATACCCCTTCAAGCTGATTTCTTCCGCGACCTTTTTAGCCGTAAAAATTAATTTAAAAATAATCTCTTGATGGTTATCCTTAATGCGCGTTATTGATTGAATATGTTCTTTGGGGACAATCAGATAATGAATCGGCGCTGATGGATAAATATCTTTAAAAACCATAACTTCATTATTTTCATAAATTATTTCCGCCGGCATTTCCTTGTTAACTATTTTACAAAAAACACAATCCATTTTACTTCAACCGTTTCTTCACTTCTTCCGCCACTTTTTTCAATGATATAATTTCTTGCGCTCCGCTCCCCATATCCCTAATGATTACCGATTCTTCAAAAACTTCTTTTTGCCCCATAATTAAAGCCAACGCCGCCTTTTCTTTATCAGCGGCTTTCATCTGAGATCCCAATGATTCCCGCCCAAACATTTCCATCGTTTTAATACCCGCTTCTCTTAAAGATTCTAAAAGGACTAGATTTTTCTTTTTTGCTTCTTCGCCGATATGCACTAAAAAAACTTTCGCATCGCTTTTTTGACCCAGTCTCTGACCCCCTAAAATTCCTTGAGATTTCATTGTCTCTACCAACCTCTCAACCCCAACGCTTCCTCCAACAGCAAATGTCTTTTTTCCCCCAAGCATTTCTGACAAATAATCATATCGGCCGCCGCTTCCCAAAGCAATAGCCGAAGATTCTGAAAAAATTTCAAAAACCGTCCGATTATAATAATCAAGACCCCTGACCAAATAAGGATTAAGAGTGTAAGGAAGAGAAATTTCATCCAAATATTCCAAAACGTCTTTTAAGTGTTTTTTACAAATATTACAAATTCTATCAACAATTATTGGCGCGCTATCTTTCATTCCAACGCATTTTTCTTGTTTGCAATCAAGAAGGCGCAAAGGTCTTGTTTTTAAACGCCGCTGGCAATCACGACACAATTTGTCTTTTTGTCCACCATAATAAACTTGAAGTTTTTTTACGTAGGCCGGTCGGCAAACCCTACAGCCAATACTGTTAATTTGAATTGTTAAATTTTTTATTTTTAATTCTTCTATTAGGCGAAAAAGCGCTAAAATAACTTGCGCATCGTAAATCGGCTCATCGGCGCTACCGATAATTTCAAAACCCACCTGATTATGCTGACGAAATCTTCCTTGTTGCGGCTGTTCATACCTGAACATCTGTCCAAAATAAAAAAGTTTCAGCGGATCCTTAAATTTTGAAAGTCCATGCTGAAGATAAGCGCGCATTATTGGCGCGGTGCCTTCGGGTCTCAAAACTAATTGATCGCCGCCTTTCATCTTCAAAGAATACATTTGTTTTTCCGCGATATCGGTTCCTTTGCCGCTGCGCTCAAAAATCTCCGCCGTTTCCACTATCGGCGTGTCAATTCTTAAAAAATTATAAGAGTCGGCGACTTTATTGGCCGCTTTCCTCATTTTTTCCCACCAAAATTGCTCCCCGGGCAAAATATCATGCATGCCCTTGGGACTTTGGAAAAAAATTTTCTTTTTTATTGTTTTCTTTTTGGACATTAATATGCCGGTTTTTCAAAAGCCATTACTTCATTCGGCGGCCAAAGCCGCAGCCGAACCAAACCGACAAGCTCGTTCTTTTGAAGCGCTCCCCAGCTGCGCGAATCAAAACTGAAATTGCGATTGTCTCCCAAAACGAAGTATTCATCGGGACTAATAACAACGCTTCCTTCTTTTCCGGTTGTGTCCAATCCGAAAGGAAGATAATTTTCGCAAAAAACAACCCCATCCTGATGTTTATCGTTGAAAACAACGATTTCACCATTATTAATTTCAATTTTTTCACCTGGCAAACCAATGATTCTTTTAATATAATAAAGACTC
>JBBTVE010000049.1:0-1482 GCA_038063395.1 Patescibacteria group bacterium | reverse complement strand
TCCCAATCTTTCCAGCTATCCGCTGCTTTTTGAAAAAATCAAAAAACAAAATCCTAAAGATGTTACCCCAGATTGAAAAATCTATAACCCTCTGTTAAAATTCCCTAACATGATTCGAGAAACAGGTCTTCAGCTGAATTTTGATCATATTTCAGACGCTTTTGCAGAAGAAGGAGATTTTTATGAATTTCTACCGTTTTCTGATTTTAAAAGATGGGCTCCGACAGACAGCCTGCTAACAAAAGCTGCAGGTGCTTTTAAAATATGGGGCAGGCTAAGCAAAATTAGAGCGTTAAGTTTTCTTTCCTATGTAGGGCCAGACCCTGAACAACAATATTTCATAGGATATTCTCACGATCGCCTAGATCATTCACTCGTAGTTGCAATGACTGCGGGGGAGATTGGAAGATTAAACAATCTTCCTCAAAAAGACATAGATACTCTAGAAGCATCAGGACTACTCCATGATATTGCAACACCAGCCTTGGGAGATGCAGCAAAATCAATTGATCCTGAGAATCTTGATGAAGAAAAATTCTGGTATGAAGCACTGGATGATAAAGGAAAACAATTTCTTGAAAATGAGGGACTGGACCCTCAAGAACTTGGGAGAATTATCAATAACGGCGGGGTATTAGGTCAGGTTCTTGATATAGCAGACAGGATTACTTACACAATGAAGGATATTCATGGAGTAATAGGCACTATCGGAAATAGAATAAATATTCATCCATATCTTATCGAACTAAGATATCCATTGTCTCATCATCCCGATATAGGAAATATTTATAAAGATGTAGTGGTTGATAGAAAAAGAGAGGTTGTGTTTTTTGCAGATGCAAAACGTTTAGGAGTTTTTCTATTATTGAGAGCCCTAATGCATAAACATTTATATCTGGATCCGACAAGTCAGGGGAGAGATTTTTTTGTTGCAAATCTTATGAGACCTATTTATTCTGCAGATGGGTCCAAACCTTTAAGCCCGCAGAAACTCAGGGAAATGAATGATAGAGAAGCCCTCTCGATTCTGGCGGATGCATACAAATTTAGCATAGACGATTCATCCTGGATATACAAGGAGCTTACAAATTGGTACCCTATGCATGCAAGATACGAAACGCAAGATGAAGCAGAAGAGAAAGCAAAAGATTTAGCTCAGGAATTTTTAGTGATGGGAATAAAAGAATGCAGAGGATTTGATGCCGGTCTTTCATATTTGACTCTAGATGAACATCAAAAAGTAGTTCCCTTTGAAGAGGCCGATCCGGTCATGGCCCATCAAATTCGGGGGATTGAAAAAGATACAAGAGCAGTTTATGTTTTTTATACTGACGTATCTGAGAATACACAAATAAATGAGCTGTTGAGAAAAGTTCACGGTATCCCCCAAAGTATTGCGACGGAAGAGGAAATAGGGTAAAATACAAAAATGCCGCAGGAACCCAAGAGAAGACATTCAAGACAAAGAAAGGGAAAAAGACG
>JBBTVE010000048.1:0-1369 GCA_038063395.1 Patescibacteria group bacterium | reverse complement strand
AACAAAAATCCAGGAAGATGCTTTGAAGATAAGGTATGAAGGAGAACCAGACATTTATTTCAACCCAGTGTTTAAAGTTTTTGGAATGCCGGGAAATTTTGGCGGGTCATATTCTCAATTTTTTGACGCTACATGGATAGATGTTACAAATGAACACATTAAAAAAGTTGCTGCGCATGAAGAAGGTCATAGGTATATAAGAATTTTAAAGGGCAAATTAGGTCTTAGAAATAATTTAATAAAAAACATTTTTTCCGGAAGAAGCGATGGAGAAAGAATAGTTGATGAGGGTATTGCAAATTATTTTGAAGCTGTGTACAGGATTAAAGCTGAAAATGATGTGGAAAAGTACGGGCTTCTAGAAGAAGGAGGATTTTATTATTACAAAAAAATTGATGGGTGTCCTGTTTGTTATTATACCTCCGGGTCTAATCTCGTAAAACCAATTCTTGACCTGGGGGTTGATAACGGAATAGAAGCTTTGGCTAAAAATCCAATGAAAAAAGAAGATTTAGAAGATTTGATTGGATATCAACAAAGAATTCTAAGAATTGTTAAAAAGCAATAGTCAGTTATTTTTTCTTTCTCATTTTCCTAATCTGATATGCTGCAAGATAAGCTGCAATCAAAAGAAGAAGGATTGCTATGGCAAGATTGTTTACCATTTTAATCAAGATGTTTAATGAAGTTCCAACGGCAAATCCAACTAAAGAGTAAAGAATTGCAAACAAAAGTTCACCTATTAAAACAGCTGTAATGAATTTTTTTCTGTTTATCTTTTCAAACCCACATACATAGCTAGTAACCTGACAAAGTCCAGTAAGGGCAAATCTTGTGAAAAATATTATCGAAAATTCGTACTTTTCAAGCAACTTTTTTACTTTTTTCTCATTGTCTTTGAAAAAAGAAAGCTTTCTCAATTTCTTTCTAAACTTTTTTGAAAAGAAAGATGAAAGTTCGTAAGCAATTATGTCTCCAATTACGACGGCAATATAAACTATGATAATTATTTGAATAAGAGAAGAAATTTTTGTTACTAAAGAACCAAAAATAATTATTCCTATTGTGCTTCCAGGAATTCCTAAGGCACCTGTTAAAACCCAAAGAAAAAGTGTGATTAAACCGGATTCAGCTAAGTTTATTGGAATGTTTATCATTTTATACTTTAAACCACAACCAAGATTTTTCTGGTTTGGAACCGTAGGAAGTTTTCACAAGAACATAATTTCCCTTTAGTTTTTTTCCGTGAAGTTCGAGCTCAATCTTTTTTTCATCTTGGAATTTTAGTTCATAAAATCCATTGTCCCAAATTTCTACTTTTCCTGCGCCGTAATTTCCTTCTGGAATTGTTCCTTCGAAGGTTGCATAA
>JBBTVE010000047.1:0-1335 GCA_038063395.1 Patescibacteria group bacterium | reverse complement strand
CCCGCTATCTTTCTTCAAAAGGCTTCAATTACGATATTATTAAAGAAATATTTAAGTATGTTGGATAATTAGTCGTTGAATTATATTTTGATCTGATCGATAATTGAGAGATGGACTCCACATCTCTTCAGGCAAATCAATCTTCTAACGCCCCAGTGAATAATCCACCTAACTACAATAAAATCCCCAGAGATTCTATAAAAGATGTATTTGCTTCATTACTGTCGATAACCATTTTCTATTGGATGGTCTATTTGTTTTTTAATTGGGCTTTTCGGATTGGCGATGGATCTGGAATATCAATTCTGCCCCAACAAGGTTCTAATTCCCATCAATTTTTACTTGTGCCGATTGGTGTTTTTCTGTCGTTCGGACTAGTTTCGCTTGTTAGAAAATTAGTGCACTCTGGGAAAAAATTGTTAGCAATTATAAGTTTGTTAATTCCGGTTTTATTTACTATCTTTGCGTTTGTGTTGTTTATTATTTTCCCATGCGAAGGTCAGTTTTGTGGATTTGGATTTGCAATATTTATTATGGTTGTATTGATGCTCGCTGCTGGAGCATACATATCGCTCGTAATCACAACTATAAGTATCTATTTCGTTCGAAAATACAAATATGGCTTTACTACTCTAATTATTTTGTTTATTTTTCTTCTTGTTATGCCCACAGCTTATGCATTTTTCACTACATTGAGTTTTAACAATAAAATATCGGATAAAGAAGCTCCGATCTACAGGGTTACTTTGCAAAAAATTCAAATCAATAAGCAAGATTATGATTCCGTAGACAAACTTAAACATTGTTGCACAGTTTTGGAAGTAAAACAGGCGGGAACCGTTGTTATGGCCAGACTTTCCGCAAGCGAACTATTGCTTCAGGGGCCAGTTTCAAGGTCTCAAGATTCGTATAGTCAGACTGTATACAAAACGAGTCTCCTAGTAGAGAATGATAAAAAAATAATAGATGTAGGTAAGGGAGTAAATTTCTCGGCATTTTCAATTTCGCCTAGCGCCGGATCAGGTACAAGGCCGATATTTCTTTCAATTCCAAAACGTATGATTGCTTTTTTCGAGGAATACAGAGATGGAGGAGATTTCATTGTCACTAGGCTAGATGGAGCTGGTATCTATATCGATGAAAATTTTTGTCCTTGGAGTTGTAGCGTTGAGTGGGGTGAAGATGGATTTATTTACCTAACTGTCTCACAGCAAGATCAATCAGAAGTATATTACAAAGTTACGCCTCCTTAGTTCAGCGTACTAGTTTATAATTGCCATATTGTGGTATAATTTGAGCAAGGCAATAGAACTTGTCAGCTAGAGGTTTAAGAAA
>JBBTVE010000046.1:0-1646 GCA_038063395.1 Patescibacteria group bacterium | reverse complement strand
AACTCGGGAATCTTGCCAAACTCGCTGTCGAGCCCGACACAAACGAAATTGCCGCGAGACCATAGTACTTCCAACATTTCACGAAAGTTTCTTTTTATAGGCATTTTTATCTCCTTTTTTATTTAGTTGGGAATGTACGATTATAACATCAGACTACTCAGCCGATTGTTAAAATTACATTAATGAAAATTAATAGAAAAGTCAAACAAAAAAAACCCGGGGATTTAATTCCCGGGCCATTGATATGTGTTACTTTTTTTTCCTTAAAACTTCCGCCGCCTCCTCTGAAGGGAGAGGATTAACATGGAAAGCCGTGGCTATTTCAAACGAACTGTATTTCTTGATTCTCGGGATTATCTCGATATGCCAATGAAAATCTTCCGAGAGATTAGGAGCGGTATAAATGGTCATGGTGTAAGAAACGCCGTCTTCTTCACCGGTAACCACCGCGTTAAGCATTGTAATCGCGTTTTTAAGCATAGCCGCGAATTCCAAGTCAAAGGGTGATTTTTCAAAAAACGGTTCGTGATTTTTCGGCGCTATGAACATTTCATACGGCACTCTGCTCCAGGGCGGCGCCAGAAGAATGTAGTTTTGGTTCTCCATTATTATCCTTTCGCCACCTCTCTCTTCCTCACCGAGAATGTCGCACAAGAGACACCGATTTTTCGAATTAAAATGCTTTTTCAGGTGATAGAGTTTTTCTTGCATTACCGGCGATATCACCGGTGAACCGATCACTACCGAGTGGGGATGGGTTATTTTTACCCGCGCCCCGCTGCCGTAGTTTTTATAAACCAAAACCTGTCGGATGTTCCCGTCTTTCTTAAGGTCGCTAATTCTTTCTCCAAACACGCTGAGGATTTCCCAGATTTTTTCCGCCGGCATATTGGCCCAGGTATCACCGTGACGCGGAGACTCGATGATAATTTCGTCGGCGCCTGTAGCGGGAATAATGTCGTAAGTGCCCAGGCTGAATCGCTTTTGTTCTCCCATCCGAAAAATCGGTTTTTTATCCGGCACCGCCCGAACCCGCCAACCGGGCTGATTAGAACCGCCATTGTTACGACGCGCTGTTATTTCCAAAGGCGTCAATTTTTCATTGCCTTCGCAGAACGGACAAGGATCAATAACACATTCATCATCATTTTCATGGGGAATCTGAATCACGTGTTTGCCGGTAAGAGGATTTCTTATAAGATACGGCTTTTCCAGTAAAATTCGCATTTCTGATAATATCTTTTCCCTACTCTTATTGACCTTATTGGACGATTCCATATGAATAACCTCCTTTTTAAGTTGTTAAACAAACTCAAACCTATTTTAGTTTACCCCTACACCATAAATTTTTCAAATTTTGGAAAATAAAAAAAGCCCGCGCATAAATTGTCGCGGGCGTAAGGTAAAATAATAATCACAAGTTGTTTTTAAAGAACTTCTCAACCGCCTTAATGACTTTTTGATCCAATCTTCCTCTTTTAATAAAAATCTTTTTCCGTTTCCCACAATCTGGATACACAACCCTTGCGTAAGTCTTGAATTTTTTACCCACTCCATCCTCCTTTTTAGTTTATTTGTTTACTTTATTAGATTATAAATAAATTTTATAAAAATGAAAAGGGCATATTGGTGCGCGCTGAGGGAAT
>JBBTVE010000045.1:0-10028 GCA_038063395.1 Patescibacteria group bacterium | reverse complement strand
AATCAGTTGGCAACCAAACATACAAGCCATTGGTGCTTCAAGGAAGAGGCGGCAACGTCGGTATCGGGACGACGACGCCGACACAGAAATTGGATGTGGAGGGAAATATCAGAGCAACGGATGTTTGTACAACAGCTGGGAAGTGTTTGAGTGCATTGAGTGCAGAGTTTAGCCAGACCGCCGGAGATTATGAGTTAAATCTTAATTCTGCCGAACGGACGACCGCTTCTGCAACTTATGTCAAATTAAAGGAAACGAAAATCGGCGTTGGCGGAACATTAAGGATAAAGTTTAGCATTAAAGGGATTGGTGGGCCTTTATATGGCCGAATATATAGGAACGGTGTCGCAGTCGGGACAGAACGAAATACCAGCAGTGATACTTATGTCGAATTTTCAGAGGACATAGGCGGCTGGTCTGCCGGCGATTTGGTGCAGGTTTACGCTCATCGTACTGGGAGCCTCACTTCTGTAGATATTCAGGGCTTGAATATCTACACCGCCGCTCCGCCGATAGCGGGTGGGCATGTCAGTTACTAAACTCCTCCCTTTTTCAAAGGGAGGCCGGGAGGGATTTATATGGAAATCAAACTTGCATGGGACGGAACAAAAGCGGACATGGAGAGGCTTAAGACCGAGAATGCCTTTGCCGAGGACGGCGTAACGCCTCTCCGTCTCGTCGAGGTGCAAAACCACTTCGACGGCAATTTCCTCGTATTCAGCGATAAGGCGAGGGGATAAGAAATGACTTCCGAAGAGAAAGCTGAATTTAAACAGGAAATCCGGGCCGATATAAAAGAGGCTGTCCACGACAATCTCGGCGCGTATAAAATCCCGAAAGAACAGCATTATAAAGACCATCTCTTTATCTCGGAAATTGATAAGGAGAGATTCGGGCAACATCACGAATTTATAGAGTCGTGGATAAAATGGACTGATTCAACCATTACCGCTAATTCCACCAAAATCCGCAAAATCCATATGGACGAATTGCGAAGCTGGATAGACAGTAGAAGGGTTGACGCCGGCCTTTCTAATTATTCTTGGACTGATTCAAGCATTATTGCCAATTCCACCAAAATCCGCAAAATCCATATGGACGAATTGCGAAGTTCGGTTTCCAACGCTCCGTAAAATTCACAATTTCCACTAAAACGTTGTCAATACACCCTGTTATAGTGCATCTACTTGACATAACGATTTTTTGAGAATAAAATTATTTTTAGTCAATCAATCTTGAGTTTTCAAGATTGTTTTATTTTATTAAAGTAATAATTATGAATATCAAGCCACTATCAAATAATCTTTTTATTGAGTCAATTGAAGAAGAAAAAACCACCAAGAGCGGCATTCTTTTACCGGAAACCGCGGAAAAAGAAAAGCCGATTAAAGGTAAAATAATTGCCGTTGGTTCTGGAAAAATAAACGAGAAAGGCGAAAGAATTCCGATGTCGGTTAAAATCGGGAACATTGTTTTATTTAAAAAATACGGACCCGATGAAATTGAAATTGAAGGCAAAAAATATTTAGTCGGAAACGAAGACGACATTCTTGCGATATTAGAATAAATTTATGGCAAAACAAATTTTATTTAACGAAGACGCGAGAAGCGCGTTAAAAAAAGGAATAGATAAATTGGCCGACGCGGTGCGAATGACTTTGGGTCCCCGCGGCCGGGCGGTTGTTATTGAAAAAGGTTATGGAGCGCCGCAGGTAACTTTTGACGGCGTAACGGTTGCCAAAGAAATTGAGCTTGAGGATAAATATGAAAATCTCGGCGCGGAATTTATTAAACAAGCGGCGGAAAAAACCAATGACAATGTCGGCGACGGAACGACCACTTCGGTTGTTTTGGCGCAAGCGATGATTGATGAAGGCGAGCGGCTTATTCGCGAAAAAGGTTTTAATGTCATTCAATTATCGGAAGAATTGAAAAAAGCGAGCGAAGCGATTATTGAAATTCTTGAATCGCAAAAAGAATTAATTGACGAAAATAAAAAAATCAAAGAAGTGGCGACACTTTCGGCGAAAGATTCGGGAATTGGGGAATTGATCGCTCAAGTAATGGAAAAAGTTGGACAAGAGGGAGTGGTGACGGTTGAGGATTCCAACACCATTGGTAATACTCATGAAATAGTGGAGGGAATGCAATTTGATCGTGGCTACATTTCTCCATATATGGTTACCAATGCCGAGAGAATGGAAGCGATTTTGGAAAATCCTTATGTTTTAGTGACTGACAAAAAAATTTCCGCAATCAATGAATTCTTGCCGCTTTTGGAAAAATTAGTGGCTGCCGGCAGAAAAGAATTAGTGATTATCGCGGATGATATTGAAGGTGAAGCCTTGGCAACTTTAGTGGTTAATAAAATAAGAGGGGTTTTCAATATTTTGGCGGTCAAGGCGCCGGGATTCGGCGACAGGCGAAAAGAATTACTTCAGGATATTGCCATTGTTTGCGGCGCTGATTTTATTTCCGAAGATATCGGCCGAAAATTAGAAAGCGTTGATGTTTCTTCTTTAGGACAAGCCCATAAAATAATAGCCAATAAAGATAATACTACAATCGTCGGCGGCAAAGGAGAAAAAGGAGAAATAGAAAAAAGGATTTCCCAAATTAAAACTCAAATTAAAGAAACAACTTCTGAATTTGATAAAGAAAAATTCAAGGAACGATTAGGCAAACTTTCAGGAGGAGTGGCGGTAATTAAAGTCGGCGCGCCGACGGAATCCGCTCAAAAAGAATTAAAACAAAGGGTGGAAGACGCCGTGGCGGCGACGCGAGCGGCAATGGAAGAAGGCATTGTCCCGGGCGGCGGCATAGCTTTATTTAATATTTATTTAGTTAGAAAAAGTGCCGAAAAACAGGGCGCGCCGGCGGCAATAGCGGCTGCTTCCATATTAAAGCGCGCTCTCGAGGCCCCGCTTTCGGCGATAATTACCAATAGCGGCGAATCGCCAAGCGCTATTATCAAAGAGCTTGAGGCGTTGAAAAAACAAGAATCAAAAGACGGCAATTGGTTTGGTTTTGACGCGATTAATAATAAAACGGCGAATCTTAAGGAGGCGGGTATTATTGATCCCCTTAAAGTCGTTAAAACGGCTTTCATTAACGCTATTTCCGTTGCCAGCACTTATTTGACTATTGGCGCGGCGGTAACGGATTTGCCGGAGAAAAAAGAAAAAAATAGCCATCACGGTCGCGGTCAAATGGGAGAAGAATACTAAAATGGAAGAAACTAATATAAAAGCGGAAATAATGGAAACAACGGAAACAATTAACGCAGAAAGTTTTGACGAGGTAAATGAAGCCGATTTGAAGGTTCTTCAAGAAATGTTGAAAGTCGGAGCGATGTATGGTCATAAAAAAACGCGGACTAATCCAAAATTCAAAAAATATATTTTTGCCACTCGAAACGGCGTTGAAATTATTAATTTGGCTAAGACCTTGGAAGCCGTTGATCTAGCCGTTAATTTTTTAAACGATCAAATTAAAGAGAAAAAAACAATTCTTTTAGTGGCGACTCAGTCGGCTGCTTGGGAAGCAATTGATAATTTGGTGAAAAAATTAAATTTTCCTTGTGTCAAAAACCGTTGGATTGGCGGATTAATTACTAATTTCAAAGTCGTTTCTAAACGCCTTGAATATTTTAAAAAAATTCAAGCCGATATGGAGAGCGGCGCTTTAGATAAATACACGAAGAAAGAAAGGGGAATGATTAATAAAAATATTCATCGGATGAAAGAAATGTTCGGCGGTTTGGAGAACTTAACTTCTCTTCCCGATGCGTTATTTGTGATAGACACTTCGATAAAGGGACACATGACCGCCATTCACGAAGCAAAAATTAAAAAAATTCCCATCATGGCTATTATTGACAGCGATGATAATCCGGATTTAATTGATTATCCTATTCCGGCGAACGATCACGCGAAAATGAGTATTGAGTGGATAATAAATAGAATAAGCGAAAAATTATTATAGTTTATGACAGATGACATTAAAAGATTAAGAGAAGCCACCGGCGCGGGAGTGATGGAGTGTAAAAAAGCTTTAGGAGAAGCAAAGGGCGATTTTGATAAAGCAAAAAGTCTTATTTACGAACACGGGCTTATTAAAGCGGAAAATAAAGGTGGAAGGGCGACGGGCGCCGGTTTGCTTCATTCGTATGTCCATAATGATCGCGTTGGCGTTTTATTGGAACTTCGCTGTGAAACTGATTTTGTGGCGAGAAATCCGATGTTCAAGGATTTAGCAAAGGATTTAAGCATGCAAATAGCGGCGATGAATCCCAATGACAAAAATGAGCTTTTGGCTCAAAATTATGTTAAAGATGAATCAATGACGATTGAGTCATTAATAAAATCTTTTATTGCCAAACTTGGTGAAAATATAAAAGTGGAAAAATTTTGCAGATACGAATTATAGCAAAATATGTATAATTTTATTCTTCAAATTATTATAATGTTTTCTTTGGGGGTTATGATTTATTTGATTGCTCGAGCGTCTCCAAGAATAGGGGATATTGAAATTGTTGATGAATCTTATCATAACAAACTGGACAGGATTATTTCTCGTCTTCCCTTGGATGAAATTGATGTTGTCATCAGCACGGCAATTGAAAAATTTTTAAGAAAATCAAGATTATTTTTAATGAAATGGGACAATCTGCTCAGTAATCATTTGAAGAAAATCAAGAAAACTAACGGCAGCGGTTTAGGAAAGGAAGATAAGCCAAGTTTGTTTGAAGATGACCAATCATTGGAAGGAAAATAAATTTATTAGAATTTCAAACAACGCTATTTTCAACTGTTGAAAATAGCGTTGTTTTTTGTTAGATTAAATTAAATAATCCGGCGGTGGCGGAGTGGCCAATCGCATCAGACTGTAAATCTGACGGGCTTTGTCCCTGCGTAGGTTCGAATCCTACCCGCCGGACATATAAAAAATTAAAAATGAATATTAACGAAAAATTAAATTTAATTTCTCGCCAAACGGAAGAAGTTTTGACAGCCGAAGATTTAAAGAATCTGCTTTCAAAAAACGCGCCCTTGAAACATTATATTGGTTTTGAAATCTCCGGGAAAATTCATTTAGGCACCGGTTTGGTTTGCATGAAGAAAGTGAAAGATTTTGCCGATGCCGGCGTTAAAGTGAATATTTTTTTGGCCGATTATCATACTTGGATTAACGATAAACTTGGCGGCGATTTGGAAAATATAAAAATAATCGCGGTTGATTATTTTAAAGAAGGGCTTTCAATCGCTTATCAGTGCCTTGGAGGTAATCCAAAAGATTTGAATTTTATTTTGGCTTCGGATTTTTATCATAATAATGATTTGTATTGGCAGACAGTTTTGGAAGTAAGTAAGAATACCAGTCTTAGCCGGATGAAAAGGAGCATCACTATTTTAGGGCGCAAAGAGGGAGAAGAAGTTGATTTTGCCAAATTGATTTATCCGGCAATGCAGGTGGCGGATATTTTTGTCGGTGGGTTTCATTTTAATCAAGCGGGGTTGGACCAAAGAAAGGCTCATGTCATTGCTCGCGATGTGGCAAAACAATTAAATTTTTCTCCCCTTAAAATAGATAGTGAAATTATTAAGCCGGTAGCGGTTCATCATCATTTGCTTTTAGGATTAGGGAAACCATCGGTTTCCCCCTTGCCTTTAAAAAAAGAAGCGCCGGAGATTTGGGAAGAATTCAAAATGAGCAAATCCAAACCGGATAGCGCGATTTTTATCCATGACAGCGAAGACGATATCAGGCGAAAGATCAAAAAAGCTTTTTGTCCGGAAGGCGAAATCGGTCTTAATCCGATTATTGATTGGGCGGAATATCTGATTTTCCCGTTTAAAGAAAAAATAGAGATAGAACGAAAGTCCGAACACGGAGGAAATTTGGAGATTAAAAACATTGACGAATTAAAAGAAATATTTAAGAATAAAGAGCTTCATCCGGAGGATTTAAAAAATTTCGTCGCGGAACATTTGATTGAATTATTAAAACCGGCTAGGGAATATTTTGAAAAAGACGAAGGGGAAAAGATGCTTAAAGACCTTGAAAGATTAACAAAGAAAAGTTAATATTATTTTGCGCTGCCGGAGTAGCTCAATGGCAGAGCAGTGCTTTTGTAAAGCAAAGGTTGGGGGTTCGACTCCTCTCTCCGGCTTGTTTTGAGGAAGACTCAATTGCCGATGTAGCTCAGTTGAATTGCCGATGTAGCTCAGTGGCAGAGCACGTTCATGGTAAGAACGGGGTCGGGAGTTCAATCCTCCCCATCGGCTCACGAATATGGCAAAATCAAAATTCAGCGAAAATTTAATAAAGATGAAATGTTCCGTTTGTAAACGGATAAATTATTATACTCGAAAGAAAAAAACGCTTGAAAGAAAATTGGAATTTAAAAAATATTGTAAGTGGTGTCGGAAACACACAATTCATAAAGAGGCGAAGAGGTAGTTAACGGAGTTTGGGGGCATAGGTCAGTGGTAGACTATTTCTCTCCAAAAGAAAAGACCAAGGTTCGATTCCTTGTGCCCCCGCTTTATTTTCTTATAAACGCTTCTTTTGGAGAAAGATAAGAGGCTTTTCTTGCCGGCCAAAGGCCGGAAATAAGGCCGATTAAACTGGAAGAACTAATAATCAGAATAACAAACCAAAGAGGCGTGATGAATATGTCAAATGGTTTTCCTCCCAAGCGTTGAGCTAATATATTTAATCCTAAATTAGCTAATTCGCCGGCGCCCATGCCCAGTATAATTCCGCCAATTCCCCCTAAAAATCCCATTACAAATGATTCCATTAAAAACAGATTTCTGACATCATTGTCGGTTGCTCCGAGAGATTTAATAATTCCGACTTCGAAAATTCTCTCTAAAAAACTGACAATCATCGTGTTAAACATTCCAACCGCCGCCACAATTAAAGCCGCGACGCCGAAAACTCCCAAAACGGAAGTAATAATTCTCATTACTTTAGTGGCTTGTTTGACTAAATCAATTCTGGCGGAAATAAGAAATCCCTTTTCAATAAGTTTATCTCGAAGAATTTCAACGGTATCAATGCTGGTGGCTTTAACCAAAACTTTTTTATAAAAAGAAGGTTTTTTATCAAGAAAATCTTCGGGGATAAAAGCGAACGGCGGCTGGAGCTCATCGGTAATTATGCCTTTGAGTTTCAACGGTTCAGTGGTTTGAGCTTCTTCTACTTCCAAATTATTTTCGTTTTGATAGAAAACTTTGAAAGTAAAAAATTTATCCAAAGAATCTTTCTGAGGGTTAAAGACGTCGGAATAGACGCCGGTAAGTTTTATGGCGGAATTTGAAATTACGGTGGCCGCTTCGCTTTCGTTGAATTTTGAGCCGATATCGGGAAGTTGTCCTGAAAGCCGAAAATAATTCGGTTTGATTATTTTTGTCACGATTAAGCCGGTAATATTTTCATAATGTATTTCGCCTGTAAATTCTGATACCGGAGAAATTTCATCGGTTTCCGGAATGGCGGAAATCATTTTAAAATCTTCCTGAGTGATGTTTAAATCCGTTTCCGAAGGATAGTAAGCTTCAATGGTAATAAGGGAATCTTCGGTGGCAACGAGTTTTCCTATTAAAACATATTGCAGTCCATATCCCAAAGAGACCAAAAACAAAACCGTGCCAATGCCGAAAGACATGCCTAAAATAGTTAAAGAAGTACGAAGAGGTTTGGTTTTAAAAACTCTAAGTGAGAGTTTTATCAAATCTACAGCGCCTAATCCGTGGCTAAATTGAGAGTTGTCCATGATTTTCGTTTTTAAGTATCGCTTCTAATCTTTCGGAAACTTTTTGACTTGTTCTGAATGAAAAACCAATGCCGAATTTCGTTTGTGAGAGGTTAATGATTTTATGGAATTGCTCCGCGTCAATAATGGATCTTAATCTTTCACCGATAATTTCATTGAGCCGAATTTTTTGAATATTGGAAATTTTGCCGCGATAATCTTGGAGCAGCCAAGCGCAAACTTTTTCGATTTCGACAATTAAAGGCGATTCGGGATTTTTTTCAAGTTCTTTATAAATTTCTTCCACGGTTTTTTTGTTTTCAATAATTTCATTAACGTAATCGGCCATTTTTTTAGCTTTTTGTTTCCAGAGTCCGATACCGCCGTCTTGATAAGGCCTATCCAAAACTCTTCTGAAAGTTTCCGAATCAATATAATCGGCGAAGCGTTGAGTGAGAAAAAATTCGAATCTTTTTATTTCATTAGTGGAATATCCCCTCAAAAGAAGATTGGATAAGGCCCGCGCCGTTACTTCGGAAGAGGTAAGCTGGGGGGATAATTCTTTATAAAAATGTTCGGAAACGGATTCGGCAACAGTAGCTGCTTTTGACTCTTCGGTTTTAATAATCGCGCCGTCTTTCATGTAAAATATTCTTTTCGCGTCTTTTAAACTCCAGGCTTCGTGGGTAACCATAATAATAGTTCGTCCGTCTTTTTCATTAAGTTCTTTCAAAAATTCCAGAACTTTTTGAGCGTTAACAGAATCTAGATTTCCCAGCGGTTCATCGGCGACAATAATCGGCGGATTATTGGCTAGCGCCCGGGCAATGCCGACTCTTTGTTGTTGACCGCCGGAAAGTTCATAGGGGTAACGATTGGCCAAATCTTTTATTCCTAAGCGATCAAGAAGTTTTAACGCCTCTATTTCTCTTTTGGTTTGAGAAACGCCCAGAAAAGCCATTGGTAAAGAAACATTGTCTAATACGGAAAGAGAGGGTATCAAGTTAAATTGCTGGAAAACAATACCCACTCCGATTTGACGATAAATCGCCAATTCTTTTCGAGAAAATTGCGAGATGTCGCGATTATTAATGAAAATTTTGCCGTCAGTCGCTTTTTCAATTCCGGAAATAGTATAAAGTAAAGTGGTTTTGCCGCAGCCCGACGGCCCGAAAAAAGCCACGTATTCTCCTTTTTTGATTTCCATACTGGTGTTTTTCAGCGCCCAAACTTCAGAAGGCATTCCTTTGTCATACCAAAGATTGACATTTTCAAGTTTAATAATTGATTCCATATTTTATAGAAAGTTAAATTTCTAAGGCTATTTTTTCGACGAATCCCGCCAATTCTTTTGGCAGATTATCTCCCTTGATTAAATAACTTTCCGCTCCCAATCTTTTCGCTTCTTCTTGGAATTTTTCATCTTTATGCCCTGAAAAAACTATGACTTTAATGTTTTTTGTTTTCGGGTCGCTTTTAATTTTTTTAAGCGTTTCTAAGCCCGCTTCGGGAGTAGTGATAATTTTTCCGTCGCGTTCTATCGGCATTACCAAATCAAGAAAAATAATTTGAGGTCGCGTTTCTTCATTATTGATAATTTCCTCGGCTTTTTTAATATTGTTGGCCAGTAAAAGTTCGTGTTTATATTCCAAGCCGTGAATCCAAAAAACATCCCGAAAATAAATTCGGATCAGTTCGTCGTCGTCAACCAGAAGAATTTTTATTTTTTTATTGCTTTCAGGCATCTCGAATTAATTAATTTGTTTATTTATTGTATCAGATTGGTTGATTAATAACAATTAAGATTTGTGAAAATTCAAATTTATTAAAATATTTAAATCATAAAAAATAATAATAAATAAGCGCTGTTGATAATCTGTGGATAAAAACGGGTGAAATTTTTAAAAACCCGCTATTTTAGCGGGTTTTTTATTTGCGGGCAATTACGATTAAGGACTTGACGATATATCAATAGTGGGGCAAGATTAAATAAAAGTGGGGAGATGTGGATAAGTATGGGGAAAACCCTAAAAGTCTGGGGATAACATATATATGTTTATAGGAGAATTTACTCACAATTTAGATTCCAAAGGAAGAATCGCTTTGCCGGTTAAATTTCGGCAAAAACTTTCCGGCGGCGCGATTATTACGCGCGGCTTGGATAGGTGCTTGTTTTTATTTCCGAATAAGGAATGGGAAATTTTAGCGCAGAAACTTTCCGGCGGCGCGATTATTACGCGCGGCTTGGATAGGTGCTTGTTTTTAT
>JBBTVE010000044.1:0-1954 GCA_038063395.1 Patescibacteria group bacterium | reverse complement strand
AATATAACAATACCAGATTTATTAATTAAATTACAAAAATGAGGATAAAAATTATCAACTGATATAAACGTGTCTACATATAAAGTTAATTTTTCAAGCTCTTTTAAAGATAAATTAAATTGATATTCATTTACATTTTCTAGTTTAGTTTCTCCGTCAACTCCTATTTGAATTATGTATATATTAAGACTCCTTAATTCTTTTATCAATTCTGGAAAAAAAGGATAATCTTTAGGATTAGGTTTATTATTTTTTAACTTTCTGCTATAAGGACTTATAATGATTTTATTCATTTAAATATAATTTTTTATACGCCAATTCAATACTTTCCTTCCACTGCCATTCATTCATTTTTTTATAAATATTATGTTCATTAATATTAGTTAGTAATTGGGCTTCACTTATAGATATAATTTTAATATTTTTATATTCCTCAAATACCAAAGGATAACAACAAGCGATTATTAAATTATTATATTTATTTTGTAGCTCAGGAATAAGTTTTTTAAATACTAAATGATCGCCAAGGCCATTATCTAAAATACAGAGTTTATAAGATTTAGTATTTATTTTATATTCATTTAATTGATTTTTAAATATTTCTTCATCGTGATCAAAAGCCTCTTTATTAATTCCTCTTATTCCTCCTTCAGGAAATCTAAAATGCCAGGTAATAGCATTTGGATTTACTAAAAGATTATATCCTTTTTGTTTTATTCCTAGAGTCATTAAAGTTTCTTCTCTATGGCCCGCCTGAGATAAATTACTATTATATTCAGCTAAATCTTTGCGATATAAAAATGAAGAATATAAATGATCAACAGATTTGTTATCTTTATTTTCATGCTTAAACCATTGAATATTTAATCCTAAATTTATATCTTCAATATTATTAGAAGCTAATGAAGATAACTTTTGATAATTACTTTTAGGATCTAAAATTAAGCCCCCTACTGCCCCTACCTCTTTATTTTCAAGCATAGTAGTTACTAAAACTTCTAATACATTAGGCTCTAGAATTTCATCATCATCAACTCTGAGTATTAATGGCCATTTACTATCGTTTAAAGATTTATGGTGATTTAAAACTTGTCCCTTTTTTTCTCCAAATATAACTCTATATTCACATCCCTTTTGATCCAATAAAATAAATAAATATTGATAAAGAGGATTATTTCTTAGATCTAAAGGAGAATCATTATCATCGTAAATTAATAGTTCCTTAGTTATAAAAGTTTGATTAGCTATACTTAGAATAGTTAAAGGAAGTGTAGAAAAATATCTATTTTTAGTTGATATAACTATTGTTACATTTATTTGATTGCTTTCATTCCCAGGCATATGTCCTCCCGTCCTATATAGCGTAGAGCTGGAATTTTTTCTATTGATCTAAATCCAACTTGTTCTAAAGTCCACTTTAATTGCGTATATGTATATAAAAATTTATGCCACTGTCCATCTATCCAAGGCTCTGAAAAGAAGTGACTATAAAAATTTATTCTTTCTTGTTCATTTGCTTCAATAAATTTCTTAGCAGATTCTAATAGATCTGGAGTTTCTATAATTAATTTTCCTTCAACTTTTAGTACTCTAAGCCATTCTTTCAATACATCGAAACCTTCTTTAAAATCAAAATGTTCAATCAAATGAGAGGCATATATTTCATCTATGCTATTATCTTTAAAAGGTAAATATTTACCATTGCATTTTAATTGAGCTTTATCAGAATATAAATCTATATTAATAAATCCTTTTAAGATGAGGTCTCCACATCCTAAATTTAATTTAGTCGGTTTTTTATATTTATGTTTTAATAATTCTTCATTTTTATTAAATATTTCTTTCCAAGTAGGTATTTTATTAACTGTAGCTTCGCCTTTATGATAAATAGGAAATCCACCTATTATTTGTTTATTATCGGTAGTAGTTTCACCGGGAACTTGAACTAATTTAT
>JBBTVE010000043.1:0-1333 GCA_038063395.1 Patescibacteria group bacterium | reverse complement strand
GTAGGATAGTGGACTCTGAATCCACTCATCTAGGTTCAAATCCTAGCCCGGCAGCCAGATGCAGCAGCAAATAATCAGACCCGTTTCTAAAAAAATGAAGTTTACAATTTACTACAAAGATGACTATGGTCTTCACCCTCTTTATGAAATTAACAGAACCGCTACTAATTTTTATATAAATTCTTTGCAAGTGAATGATAGAAGTCACTTTTCCTATCATGAATCTGGTGTTTCATCCCACAAATCTCCTATTAGCAAGAAAAATCCAGAAATTAGAGTTGAAAAAAGTAGACCGCCACTTTCCGAGTTTCGTGGCGCCGAGTCTATCATTACAGCCAATGTTCTTTTAAATGTTTTAGCGTCTCAAAAAACTCGCTTGCCAAAGACTGGTGATATGGTTTTTACAATTGGCCCTCCTTTCGCTTTAGAAATCATAGTCTCAGATAAGGATATTGACCTACCTCCTTTATTAGATAGAGTTACCGTAGATGTACAAAAACGCCTAGATATGAAGCCCGCTATCATTGTGGAGGCATATAAGTTAATCAACAACACCCTCTGCTTACCAAGATTTGATCAAAAACATCCCATAAAGTTTGGCCAATAGCTCTATGTCGTACTAGACCCATATGCTCAATTTTTACAGACTATAACCCTAGGCGTCTCATTCGGCTATAATGACTAAACGGGGGCAGACCGGTACGCCCAGCACAATGTTAGACAACGGTTTTATTATCGACGGGGTAAAATGGGTTATTGGGCAACATCCTGTTAAGGCTATTCCTTTGTGTCCAAAGGATCATATAGAACTGGACTCTTATCCAAATGGTCATGAGTGGCAAGAGTCAAAACTGAAATGTGAGAAGTGTGGAAAAGTTTATACTCTTCCGAGAAACGTAGATGATCAAAAACGATATGTAATACGAGACATTGATTCAAGAACATATAAAACAAAGAGGTTTATTAATTTAGATGACGAAGCTTTACCATTGGCTGAAGAAAAGATTTCTTCAAAGGATAATAAATATTTCGTAACCTCCTTATTGACAAAGTCAAAAGCTGGTTTAAGGCTTGTTGTATATGCAGGAGAGAAGGGGAAAAAAGAAAAGGCACAAATCTTTGTAGAGCCTGATATAAAAAGACTGGCTTTTGATCAAAAAGATCTTCACCCAACTGACGTTTTCACTAAGTTAGAGGCAACTTTTTCCGGTGGAGTGAAGGCTACTCAAGAAAAGAAAAGGTAAGCTACGGGACAAAATGGTCCTAGACCGGTCTACTCAGCTCAGGATTAAATCTTAAAATTTTATTTGAAGTATCGAAGAATATGTGGAAT
>JBBTVE010000042.1:0-1944 GCA_038063395.1 Patescibacteria group bacterium | reverse complement strand
GGAGCCGTTGATAATACAATTGGCGTTATCGGTGTTGGTCCGAAAATAGACCTTTATGCCGTTAAGGTTTTGGATCGTAATGGCTCGGGTTATCTTTCCGATGTGATTGAAGGTCTTGATTGGGCAATTGTCAATAATATGCAGGTGATTAATATGAGTCTTGGAACAACTGTGAATACTCCTTCTTTTTGGGAAGCAATTCAAAGAGTAAACTCGGCTGGTATTACACAAGTAGCGGCAGCGGGAAATTCCGGCGGCAGCGTCAATTATCCAGCCGCTTATTTGGAAGTAATTGCGGTTTCGGCCACGGACAGAGTTGATAATATCCCTTCTTGGTCATCTCGCGGTCCGGAAGTTGATTTAGCCGCGCCTGGCGTTTCAATTTATTCAACTTATAAAGGCGGTAAATATAAAACCTTAAGCGGCACTTCAATGGCGGCGCCTCACGTGGCTGGCGCGGCGGCTTTGGTCATAGACAAAAAAACCTGCGATTATGATTTAGACGGAATTTGTTCTCCAGCTGAAGTCCAACAGCGATTGGAAGCAACAGCCGAAGATTTAGGAGCAACTGGCAAAGACAATCTTTACGGTTCGGGTTTAGTGGATGCTGAAAAAGCGTTAATGCCGTAATTACAATTTATTGTAAAGGTCGCAAAATAATTTATTTTAAATTATATGCAAATTAATCCAAAATCTTTGGGATTGGCATTGGGAATAATCGCCGGCGCTTGGTGGTTTTTAATAATGACTGTTTCGCTTTTAACCGGCATTGCCGATATGACAATAACGATGGTTGGCGGTTTTCATCCGTTTTTCAGTTATTCTTGGGGCGGGATGGTTATTATCGTGATTGAACATCTGGTCGGCGGTTTTGTTTTCGGCTGGATTTTCGGCTGGCTTTATAACAAGATGTTAAATCGATAAAAATTATTGGTGATAACACAAAAAGCGCCTCAAGGCGTTTTTTTGTGTGCGTCTTGTTTACTTGACAATTAATCTATTTTCTGATATATTTTATACATAGTTCTTTACAAATTAAACTAGGCCTAAATTGGGCTGGAAGGGGATAAAAGTGAAAAAACTAGGGAACATAAGCATAGCTATCATAATAATAGTTATCTTGATAGCAGCGGCGTTTATAAATACCGCTGTTGCCGGCGAATATAAAGAGTATGTTGTCAAAAAAGGCGACACTCTCTGGAGTATCGCGAAAAAGGAAGCGAATAGTAATATCGTTTTCGCGGTCAGCAAGATTAGCAAAGCAAATAACCTTTCAAACCCGAACTTCATCATCCCGGGCCAAATCCTTAAAATAGGGGATGAGGAATATCTTGCCAGGAAAGGTGACACCCTTTGGGGCATCGCGAAAAAGAAAATGGCGGGAGATATCACCTCTACGGTCATTAATATCAGCAGAGAGAACGGTCTTTTCAATCCCGATTTTATCGTCGCGGGCCAAGTCCTGAAGATAAGAGGGGAGGAGGTTGTTAAAAAAGAAATTCCCCGCCTCAAAATTGCTCCCGAGATTCCTCAAGCCATCGTCAAGGATCAAGAAAAGAGAACAGAAGAAAAATACTCGTCAAAATACTTGGCGGAGAGAATAAATCTTCCGCTTGTAATTTCGCTTTCGACTTTTATCGCGGTATTCTGTTTTTTTTATGACCAGGTCTTTTTTGAATCTAGGGAAAAGAGAGGAAAAGTGAATTTAGGCCACCGTATTATAGCAAAAAAATAATAGGTTGAGTTTCTGTTTCTTTTATAGGAACAAATCTGTTGTGATAACGTTCGCGTACCTAAATAAAGATAGTTTTCCGCTCTAGCCAAGTAATTGGTTAGGGCTTTTTTATTTAAATAAAAATAGAATAAAGTGAAAGTTACATTTGGTGTGTTTATTGTACCAAGTCCGAACCTATTTCCAAAACAAATGATGCGCGCCTCGTCCGC
>JBBTVE010000041.1:0-1411 GCA_038063395.1 Patescibacteria group bacterium | reverse complement strand
AAAATATAGAAATAGCTGATAATTATAGAAAATATAGAAACAGAAGAAATAGAAGAAATAGAGAATTCCTGGTAAGAGGGTTGCCGGCGGAAGAGCGGTTAAGGGAGAGTTATCCACAGGGGAAATTATGAAGAATAAATATAGTGTGGTATTATATGGGTAATAATATATAAACAAAAAGAATTCTCACCGCTACCGCTCGCGGTAGCAGCGAATATATAAAATAAAAGAGGGAGAGAGTGAGAAAAAAAATAAAGAACTAAAGGCGGCAATGCCTAATCCCCACGCCACCAAAAAGAAATTAAAGATTGAAGTTGTTGAGGAGGTCGAACCAGCGACAGCAGAAGAATTAAAATTTAAGAATGATGAGTAAAATCATATGAAAAATAGAAAAATAATAGCTTGGGGTATGATTGTTTCCATCAGTCTTGCGTTTTTGAATGCGTTTGGAGGTGAAACTGATGGATTGTATCAGTTGTCGGGGTTAGGGATGATAGTGTTTGGTATTTGGTCGTCAGTAATTTTATTAAAAGATGAGTAGTAAAAAACGCGCACAAAAAGAACATCGTCGAAATGTTCGCGCACAACGGAACAAGAATAAAACCTATGAAAAAAATAAAGAAAAGAGAAGATAAAGAAAATAACAAAGAGAAAAGCTAGTTGGTGCAGTCAACTGCACCAACTAGGAGAGGGATAAATTCAAATTCAAATTTAAAATAAATGAATAATAATCATAAAATAAATAATAATCATAGAAAACTTTTTCATGAATTAGCGTCAACGGTTTTAATAGTAGCGGTTGTTGCCAGCGCTTTTTACGGCGTGAATTTTTATCAGCCGAAAACGGCCGAAGCCGCCACTTATACTTTTCAGCAAAACGATTGGACTGGCGGGGCGACTGCCAATAACGCGGTTCATCCGACTAACCAAAGTGACTGGAACCAGTATTCCACTTCAACAAGCGGCTTGACCATTGGAGCGGATGTTAAATTGACACAATCGTCTTATACTTTTACGGATGACGGCGCCACTTCAACCACAAGCGGAACAGCGACCGGCGGAGGATTCGGAAACGGAACGAATTCCGGCACTGCGGTTTCCGGTTCGGGTTCGGCCGCGTCAGTGGCTTTGTCCAAAACCGCTACTGCCAACACCTGGTCAACCATGGCCGTGGCTCCGGCAGGTGTCAATTACGACGGCGGCCTGGCTTACGACGGCTCGGGTAATATCTATGCGTTTCAAGGCAACAGCACCACCGCTTTCTGGAAATATTCCATCTCCGGCAACGCCTGGTCAACAATGGCAGTGGCTCCGGCAGCTGTCGCTGGTGGCGGCGCCCTAGCTTATGACGGCTCGGGTAATATCTATGCGTTTCAAGGCAACACCACCACCGCTTTCTGGAAATATTCCA
>JBBTVE010000040.1:0-1207 GCA_038063395.1 Patescibacteria group bacterium | reverse complement strand
AGATCGCCATGGCGTTGAATGTGCCAATTGAGGATTTAATAAAATAAAATTATGGCTAACGGTGTATTGAAAAGTTTTATTGATGAAAAAAAGCAAGTGCTTACATTAGAAAGCACGGCTTCATATTTGGGCATATCAACAGCTACTGTTAGGAATTGGGTGAAGTGCGGTCATTTGAAAACTTATAACGATCAATCCTCGAATCTTTTTAATTTGAGCGAAATAGAAAATATAAAGTCGGAAATAACAAATGGTAATTTTGAAAAGCTGAACAAAAGAGCTAACAAATCAAAAGCAGATAGAACATTTGTTCCAGAAGAATATTTACAAGATAAAAATGGACTTAACAATCTAAATAGGGTTATTGATTTTGTTCAAAAACATAATATTGATTTGCCGTTAGCCCTTTTGCTTCTCTGTGCTAATTTGCTCGTAAAAGAAAAGGTGCTGTCGCAAATTTCCATAGAAGACATTGGACAGAAGAAAAATTTCAAATTTTCAAACAAGCAAATCCAAGAGGAAATAAGATCGTGGGTACTGTCAGTTGATAAAGTAGAAATTAAAAATGAGTATTCATACCTTCTTGATTGCCCCCTACCAAAACATCGCGATATTTTAGGTTTTATTTACCAATCGTTGTTGCTTGAGGGGAAAAAATCACAAAATGGGTCCTATTACACTCCTTCAGAAATTGTTGACGAAATAGTTAATGAGTATGCAAGAAAAGATTCAAAAGTTCTCGATCCTTGTTGTGGGACTGGGCAGTTCTTGTTGGCATTTGCCAGTATTGTTGAAAACCCAACAAACATATATGGCGTTGATATTGACGAAATAGCCGTAAGGATTGCCAGAATCAATTTACTTGTTCACTACAAAAATATAGATTTTGCCCCAAACATTGTTTGTAAAAATACTCTCTTTGAAGTTGGTAATTATGACTTGTTTAGCTTGAATGATGAAAATATCAGAGATTTTGACGTGATAGCGACAAATCCACCTTGGGGACTTCATTTTTCAAAACAAGACATTGAGAAATTGCAAAAGGCATATACTCAACTTTCTTCATTGGAATCCTTCGCTTACTTCTTGAAAAAAGGCCATGATCTTTTGAAAAAAGGCGGCATTTTATCCTTTATTTTACCTGAATCTATTTTGAACGTAAAAACGCACAAAGACATTAGGGGTTTTATTCTCAATAATTCGCAAA
>JBBTVE010000039.1:0-1014 GCA_038063395.1 Patescibacteria group bacterium | reverse complement strand
CACCCCCCCACACGCGCCGCCTCCCGCAGGGCGCACGTGGAGTTGCCCCTCGCCGGTATTCCCTCGGTGTTGTCCTTTTGAATAGTATCTATTGGTTTCTACATCCCTTGAAGAAAGCACCCAGTATTTGATAGTATCTCGCCACACTCCAATCCACACGAACACATCACAACATTTTGGTTTCACCTGTTGGAAATTCATATCAAACGGTAGTTTGGATTCCAATGCAAGGGCTTTAACATAAAGCGGCTCTTGGCTCCTAAAGTCCACGGCTCGCGAGGCCTTGACTTCAATCTTTATCATTTTTCCATTGGCGAGCGGGTATAAAAAATCATATTCGCCAGAGTAATTTTCCTCAAGTTTTCTTGTTGGCTTTATCAGTTCTGGTGCAAGTTCTTTCAAATGCCCCTGCGCCCATTGTTCGCCAAAGCCTCTTGGAGCGGAAATTTCAAAAATATAGAGATACATATTGCGCGCAATATACTCATCTCTGATTTCCAAATAGTCATCGAGTGTAATTTTGTCTAAGGCCAACAAGCTAGAAATAATATATTCATATTCATTAAATGGATAGACAGAAATCAGATCGTCTAATCTATTTTTTACCTTGTCCCTATCGTGTGCCGATAGAGAGCTGATAAGTTTCTCGAGTTGTAATTTTAATACTTGCATAGATTATTTGTTAAATTCTTTAATACAACTTTTCTCTTTTTCTGAAAGCGAGAATTTGTTCATAATATAACTATCTAATGTTTCAGTGGTGGATTGATTTTTTATTACATTATCAACCATTTTTATAATTTCGTTAAAGGTTGTTTTATCCCAAAGAGGCAGGGGCAAATGTTCAATATGGTTTCGCAGAACTTTGATGCTCGAAAATTTCTTTTGAAAAATAAATTGATAAAGAGGGGAATTGAATAATGCCGCAATAACTTTGATCGAATAATTCGGAATTCTCGGTATTACGACATTTGCACTATTCAAAGTAAGTTTTTGTCTGTTGTCGTAGGCAAA
>JBBTVE010000038.1:0-4254 GCA_038063395.1 Patescibacteria group bacterium | reverse complement strand
TCTTTTATCCTAGAAGCAACATTGTCATCGTAAACGTTGTTAATTAAATTATTAAATTAAACAACGTTAACGTAGTTAGGCCTTTTAAGTAAAGTATTTCGTATATGGTCCATATAAAAACTCCCGTCTCGGGTACAGCTAAACGGGAGCTTTTACCTATACCCGATAGAATTTTGCAACAAAAAAAGAACCTTCCCTCGCTTTGTGACGAAGTCAGGCTCCCTTTATAATCCTCCTAAATTGGAGTCGGTTAAGGATGCATACTGTGGAGCGTCTCCTGCACCCTAGTAGAAAATCTACTTACTTAATTATAACACATGGCTTGAAATGAATAACGAACATAATCGATGAAAATTGAAAATCATGGGACGAGATACTTAAACCACTGAGATACTCCACCATGATAGGAGCATGTTCCGCTGTAGTGCTGACTATAACTATAAGTGCCATCATTACATCTTGCAGTAGGAGACGAGTGGCTAGTATTGAAGCAGTCATATCTCTGCCCGATAATCCAATTATTGGAAGATATTCGGCCAATTGCAGCGATTTGTTCTTCTCTGGTGGTATTTGGATTATTATATATCTCTCTGGCAGATTCAATCTGTTTAGTTAGTGGGTCATTTTCCTTATCGCTTAAACATTTATTCATTCTATTCACATAATCCGATAATGGATTATAAATATCTGCTGGGGAAATCGTTGGACTTTGTGTAGGCGTAAAGCTAGGTACAACAGCAGGAGGAGTTTGGGTTGGGATTTGAGTTGGAAAAAGAGCTACTGTTGGAGTAGGGGCTTCAGTTGAAACAATTTGCTCGACTGGTAATTCTATAACTTCCTTTACTTGATTTGCTTCTAGGTAGCGTTGGTTAGATTTATCGTCAAGATATTTATTACCCGCAATGAGCCCAAATATTAATACAATGAGAATGACTATAGGCGTATAGTTTTTCACATGCGGATTATAGTTGATTGTGGATCAATAATCAAGAATAATATTAAGGCTATTCTCTCGCTTTTAGCTAGTAGATATGACCCTTATAGCTATCAATAATAGCTACATGAGGTCAGTAGTTCAGAAGACAAGAAGTAATTTAGGGAAGAGGGTGCAAAAACTCAGGAAATCTATTGGATACACGCAGGAAAGATTTGCTGAAATTGTTGGGATCAGTAGGACGCATATAGGTCACATAGAGCAAGGTAGGAAGTCTCCTTCATTAAAGACTCTTGAGAAAATTGCGAGAGCACTTAAAATTAAATTAGGAGATTTGCTTTCTTAATTTACCTCTTGTTTATATTTTAGAGCGTGGTATTATATGAATTGCTAGCTTTTAGCTAGAGTATTATGATAATAAGGGTACTATTATCTTTTTTTCTTGCAATAATTTTATTGTTGGAATTTAATATCGCTTCTCATGCTGCAGCTTCTGTAAATCTTTTCCAAATAACTACTGATGGAAGTCAACAAACGCAACCGCTTATTCACAGAGATTTGGTCGCCTATACCAATCATGGTGGGTCTCAGGGAATAGACATTTGGGCCTATGACTTAGACGATGAAGAAAATTTCCCTCTTATAGAAAGACCTGGTCAGCAATTCCTAACTGGATTTCACAAAGACCTTGTTGTTTATGAAGACGTAGGTGATTCTTCCAATTACGATGTAAGACTTTTTAACATTGAGGAGGAAGAAGACACGCTTATAGCTGGGGGTCCTGGTTCACAGACGGGAGGAGTAACAAATGGGAAGTATGTTATTTACATCAATGGCGGTGCTTGCGGAACAATTCATGCTTATAACATAAAAAAAGAAACAGCGGCACAAATTGGCACAGGGTGTTCGCCATTAAGTATTTCGGATGATACTGTCGTATGGGCAAATGGAGCACCAGGTGGAACAAATATTTATGGATATAATCTTAAAACAAACGCAGCTTTTGACGCAGTTAGTGATCCAGACTTTCAGGAGAGTCCAAATCTATTCAGAGATAATCTGGTGTATGTCGAATACACAACAGGAGCTTTAGGGGATTATCAAGCAATCAAAATGAAAAACCTTCGGACAGGAGAAAAGAAAACTATTTATGAAACCACTACATCTGCTGTACAATACCCCTCAGTTTCTGATAAATATGTCGTCTGGTCTGAAAGCACTGCACAGCATGTAGGGGGAATTCAGGGAGCCAATCTTAAAACTGGACAGGTTTTTGAGATACAAGCCCAAGGCCCACATCAAAACTCTCACACAACAACCTCTATTTGGAAAGATACAGCCGTATGGATGGCCTGGAGAACTGGTGGCGGAGACATCTACGGAGCTACTTTAAAGCATTAGCCTCAATTTCCCAAAAAATTTCTGCCGTATTTTTTAGCCCTCTTACCCTATATTTTCAAGATTAAAGGATGTGGGGTGGGGGTAGTCAGTAGTATCCGTGTAGTCTCATTGCAATCTTAATAGCTTGAACGTGTTCTTTTCCCGTACCATGCTCTAATGTTTCTTTTAATAATTTAACCATTAACGTAGGGATAGACTCTTCAGCCTCATAAACTCTCTCAATTTCCCTAATAACATTAACATTTCTTAACAATCTAGAGCCTATGACAGCTGCTGATTTACGATTCTTTACGTTATATAAGTGAAAAGCTGCTTCCGTAGCATTGCCACGCTTCAAGTATTCCTTGGTAAATAGCCTTTGCTTTAAGGTCACATATAAATTATACTATAGCCATGAAATTCGAGCCCATTGAAGTAAGAGACTTTATAAGTCAGCTTGTTTCTCAGATAGAAGATGGAGTTAATATTGAACTTAGACATATTGTTAATAATATCGACATAGAGGTTGTTGTGGAGAGGGTTGTTACAAAAGGTGGAGGACTAAAAATATATGTGGCATCTGGAAAAGCAGAAGGACAGAGCAGTCATATTGCAAAGGCAAGATTTTCAGTCAGGCCAAGGCAGTCGGAAAGAGAAAAGAATATTATTGCCGAAACTAGAAGAAGAAACGAAGAGCAGAACGAAAAATGGAGAGATTGGTAGTCTCATAGTTATTAGCCTAGCCTCAAATGCTCATTTAGAATTTCGGTTTAGCCTCAAGTCCACGTCGTATAGGCTGGATTCTGCGACGCAATAAGAGTTTGAGCTATTTATATGGATGTAATATAATGACCGCAAGCTATGAGAGATGAAGAGCTAAGGAAGGATTTAGAAAATTTTTTGAAAAAACAGCTTGAGCCAATAAATCGGATAAATCTTGAACAAGAAAGAGAAAGGCATACGAGATTTTTGGAAAAACATGCGGAAAAAGCGGAAAAGCTATCAGAGAGGCATTCCTCTTCAATATATCAGTTAATAACTTTAGAGGGAGTTATTCTAGCGGCAGTTGTTGTTTTTGGCAATCCAGAAGAGGCAACTTCCTGGCTTATACTTGGTATATCCTCTATTTTAATAAGTTTATTTTTCGGCGTGTGGCTACAGAATATATCTACTCAGTCTGGATATCAATCGCAAGAGTGGGAATATCAACAGGAGATGGAAAGTCATTGGTGGCGAAGAGAGTTATGGAAGGATGATAGCGTTAAAACTGAAAAAGAATTGATTGAGCCACATCTCAAGGAAAGAGCAAATGCTTACAAGAAAACATTTACATATAAGATATTAAAGTTTTTTCATTTAAATCATGACAGAGTAGAAAATATTTTTAAAATAACTTTTTTAATCTCATTGCTTTTCCTGATTTTACATTTCATAAGCTTAATATGAATCCAGATTTAGCCAGTGTTATTCTGACATCAGTAGTTATTGCTTCAATCGTATCTTCATTAATTAGTGGTTTTTTTATATTCATGAGTGAGCGAAGCAAAAGAATCAGCGAAGAGAAAAGAGTTAAACTGGAAATTGCGGCTAAACTCACAGAATTGCATGATAAAAAAGTAGTAGAATTTATTAAGATGAAAACTGGAAAAGTTTTCTGGAGAAATCATGTAAATTCTTTCAAAAATTATTATAAATTCTTAGAGGAAATTTGGAACAAAGGAAAATACGAAGGCAAAGATTTTGATTCACCCATCGAGTAACTTCTAGAATTATTTATTGACTTCTTTCTTAATAGCTGTTAAATTCTTCTTGAAGGCTTAAGAAAGTAAACCTTCCTTAATGGTGCAGCATAGAATTTTAGCTTCAAAGTTGGGGGATGACTTATAAATTCCCGCATTTTTACGCCAAAGAAATTAAGAGCGAAACTCGCCAAAGGCGGC
>JBBTVE010000037.1:0-5124 GCA_038063395.1 Patescibacteria group bacterium | reverse complement strand
GTCTTTTAATTGGAGTTATCGTGGTTATAGTAATTGCAGGATTGGGAATATTTTTTGTAAGATCGCAAAAGACTACCCAGACAAGTTCGACGCAATTTAATCCTTCGCTTCAAATTCAGGAGGATAAAAACGCGAAAAAAGATAATAATCAAAAGACATACACGGTAAAACCGGGGGATAATCTTTGGAGTATATCGGAGAATTTTTACAAATCGGGTTACAATTGGGTAGATATAGCAAAAACAAATAATCTTGAAAATCCGGGAACGATTTTTACCGGAAACAAACTTACAATTCCTAAGATTGAAGCAAAAACTATTACTGTATCTATTCAGCAAAAACAAGAAACAAATAAATCTATCGCTGGAAATTCTTATACTATTGAGAAAGGGGACAATCTTTGGGATATAGCGGTAAGAGCATACGGAGATGGTTATTCCTGGACAAGAATCGCACAGGCAAACAGTTTAGAAAATCCCGACTTAATATTTTCCGGAAATGTTTTAAAAATCCCGCGGTAGTTTGATATAATTAAGACTCTCGCGGGGTTAGTACACCGGTAGTATGCTACCTTCCCAAGGTGGAGAAGCGAGTTCGATTCTCGTACCCCGCTCCATACGAATTTTATCGAACTCGTGGATTTTAGCTTCAAGAAATTGCTGAAATTCTGTGAAATCTAAGCCCATAATGTTATACCCTAAGGGGAATCGAACTAGCTTTCAGCTTGTTATTTTTCTTCTTTGTTTGGCTCTTCAAAATCACCCATCCACTTTGACCCATAAAACTGTTGCATAACTGCACAAGCCAATAAATAAACAACTTCCTGTATATCTTTTAGCTCTTCTTCTGATGCATTAGGATAATATTGCTTGATTATTCCCACCGGTAGCATAGAAAATATTCACCTCCTTTATCAGAAATTGGAAATTTAACACCTAGTAACTATAGAAGCTTTTTAGGAAAGCGGGGACTAATGGCTAATTTGTTTTTTTATCTAAAGCAAACCGTTCGTCATCCATATAACCAAATACTTCTTTAACTACTTTATTTATATCTTCATAAACATTTTTTTGTTTAATTTGTCTTATTTCATCAATGTAGCGCGTTGTTAGTCGTATATAATCCATCATGCCTAAAATTGTTGCTTGTTTAAGTGCTGAGGCAGAAAAAGTGCTCCTAAGATCATTTGTCATATAGGTTAAAACGTCTGCGGGATTTGGATGATTCTTCCAAGACCCATAAGTATATCCAAGTAAAACCGAATGTACATCGTGTTTTCCAAATACTTTTTTCTTAGCTAATTCAACCCACATTTGTTCAGCAGACATCCCTGACCATGAATGCATAAATTCACCGCTTTTTTCGTGCCAAAATAGGGGCTTAAGTTTCTCGACCCGTTTCATAAGCTTGGTTATTTCCGCTTTAGATGGAATTTCATACTCAAGTCTTTTTCGATGCTCTATTTCTTGGTAAGCTTGAATATAGAAAAAGTTTTGAAAACGTTTGGCCATATCCTCTTTTCCTTTTAGCAACATATATTCAATTGAAATAACATCTTCTGTCATCTTTCTTGTTAAGACTCCTGCGCTATCTGCTAAAGCTGGTGCATCGGCAAGATAACGAATTGCTAGAAAGGTGAAGTAATTTCTCCTGTAGAACCCTTCGATAACTCTCACATAGTGATATTTTTTGTCAACTTTCGGATGAGCTTCTGCAAGAGGCTTAGTAGCATTAAGCAACTTTTCCATTAACTCTTTTATTTCGACAATTGTAATTTTTTCGCTCATTGCAAAAAGTTGTTAATTAATTTATCTAACTCTTTTTTATTTGAGAATTTATTTAAGTTCTGTCCTAATGAGGTTATCATGGCTGTCATTCTATACTCAGGTATTTCTTCATATACTAAGAGAGTAATAGTTCTATAGTCTAAAGTTCTCTCTACCTCCATAAGATAACCGCTGTCTGCACTCACATCAAAAATTGCATATTTACAATTATGAAGTAGTAAAAGGGAGTGATCATGGATCGGTGGGTTTTGATCATTAAATTCAAGTGCTATTACAGGAGTGTAGCCCTTCTTTTCTACTACCTTTTTAATTTCAAACAGATTGCCGATCCTGCTTCCAATATAGTTACCACCAACAAAAACCCTTTTACTCCATTCTCCGGGAATCCTGTTAATGCTGTACTTTCTGTGGATTACAAATGGGGTTTTCTTTAGTAATTCAACTCTACTTCTAACAGGATCTTCGCTTAGTTGAGTCCTTAGAAAGTTCTGAAACGTATACCGAGGATCATCGAACTTGTCCTTTGATAATGCATCGATAGCTATCTTCCTGACTTTGCTAAATATGCCTTGGTCAACTCCAAAAAAATTCTTTAAATTTAGAGCTCCAGGTGCTTGTTCAGCTTCACCAGCAAATCCTTGTTCTTGGCTCGCTACGTCTTCGGCAAAACCTAAAACAAAGTCTTTAAAGGATTGCTCCAAATCATTGGCGAGTAGAGCGGTTACTCCTAAATTATGTACTATACCGCCCTTATGAAGCCGGTGACCTAAACTCTTTTGTTTTCTTAAAAAATCAATATAAAGTAGATCCCAAGACTTTTTTGCTTCTTCAAAATTACCTTCCTCTATCAATCCATAAAAACGCTGCTCTACCTCCCTGTATTGACTAGCTATATCAGGTGGAAGATCAAATGGATTAAACTGCTGAAAATTTTCACTTCTCATATCTGTTTTACGCAACTGCAATCTGCCTCAGCCCTAGAGAATAAAACGTATTCATTTATGATTTAAATTTTTTCAAGCTCACGTAAAAACTTTTCAGAAAAAAGTAAATTTAATATTATTTTTGAAATGCTTTTCATAACTTCCGGAACGAGATCTTTTTTGTAAAGTTTTGAGAAATGATTATGTACTACTAACGAGTATAGAAAGATACTTGTAATATATCTCTTTTTAATTATGTCAGCTTTCTCTTCAGACAGTTCCTTTGTCCTTAAAAAATGACGTAAAACATCTGGATCTTCGCTGATATTTACTTCTATACTGCTATTGCTTTCATCGGCATTTTGTTTAGTATCTATTGGTACGATTTCAGCAATATCTTCTCCTGTCCAACCTAATTCATTCCACTTTTCTCTAGGAATTAAATTGTATTCTGGTAAGCCATAGTTTTTACCCTTAGGTTCCGGTTCTGGACCGGGAGGATTAACCCTTGGTTCTATTTTCCCAATATATTCAACTTCAACTGCTTCTTTTAATGACTTGTCATAGGGACGGGTTAACTCAACAAGAACTGTTTCTCTAGTACCAGGTACGGCATTTGGTCGGCTAATTAATTTTGTAGTAAGCACCCCGTTATATAAATGCTTTGAAGTAGATATGGCAGGTTCAAAAATTAAATCACCTGGATCTTTATCTCTGTAAAAGTAGTCATTAGCTGCATCTGTTTCAAATTTTGCTCGAACATAAGAATTTGATGGTATCTTTTTAATTCCCCCTCCATTAGCAAGCCGAAAGTAAGTTGGGAATTTCTTCCCTTCAAATTTTGCAATACGAAGAATCCCCGAGTCTTTAACATCTATAACTTTTCCTGTTAATCCTAAAAGATTTATCAGATCTCTATCTCCTTTAATCAATTCTGATACAACCTCTTCCATAAATTTTGTTTCTTTAGGATTGTAGGATAATATCTTCTCGTGCCTTAACTTGTTTATGGTTTGTAATCCTTCATCCTCGCGTAATTCGGCGGCAAGAACTTCTTGTAGTTTTTCAGCTGCAGAATGATCGGCCATTCTGTCCCTTGATCCCATGAAGATCTTGTCTCTAACAGCAGCGGGCACACTCGTACAATCTACTTGGACAAGAAGACTCTGGGCGATATATGGCAATCTTACTTGATTTTTAATGAAACTTCGTGGTAAAGCAGCATGTGTTTGACCATTAACGGTAAAAAATATTGCTTCTTTCTCTGATGTAAATTCGTCTCTTGTTCGTACTGCATCAGCCTTAAATACTGCGTACTCTATATTTAGTAGTCCCGCTTCACCAAAATTGACGTCCTTAATAATTGATGAGTGCTCTATTTTGTCTTTTTCATCAACTAGGACTCTAGTTTTGTTTCCGAGTAAAACCTTTCCGGATGTTGCGTGACCTCTGGGGTACCTCAAGTCATAAAGAAGCATGGGCAGCGCCGGATAATATAAAAAGCGGTTTAACTCTCTCCATAAATCCAGAGTGATATTAGATCTAGTTCCAGGCTGTAATTGATATTCATACATCTTTACAAAACTACCAAAGCTCATTGGTTCTATATCATCGAATAACTTCAAGTTTGGGGCACTGAAATGGAGAATTTCACCATTTACGTCTACGCAATATTCGTACCAGGAATGTTTTTCTTCTTCGCTGACTTCTGGTCTTAAACGCACGATTGTAAAGCCCCATTCATCTTTCTGGTTGTTCTTTAAAAGTTTTGGATGTTTCTTAGAAAGGATTAGTTGATAGTGATTATCTCCACAAAATCTCAATACTCCCGTACTACCCATGTTAAACTTACCTTGAACAAACTTTATTTTTACTTTATTGTCTTTATGAAGTGAAAGAAATGTATCTTTAAAATCATCAAAGTTTTGCCCCTCGCCTGTATCTAAAATGTTTATCGAAGGTTTATCCGTTAAACCACTTGCAAGGACAATAATATTTTTGGCTAGAGCTCTTCTTTTTGATTCCATAACTTCAGAAAAGTCACCATTTGGAATTCCAAAAAATAATTCAACTGCACCCATCATGGTATTTGGAGCATCTTTACTCTCCGGATTTATTCCTTTTAAATGACACTCCTTAATAAGAAGAGCATCTATTGAATTCAAAAGTTTCTCGCAAAGAGCTGCAACGGGGTTTTGTTGTTGATTGTTAATAGTACCTAAATTATTTTTGCTTTCTGTTCCACCGTAGGGTTCCCAATTGTTAGGATTACTCAAGACATTGTCTTTTTTGATAATGTTTGTAATTTCCAGATCGGTTTCTGCCTTTAACAACTTATCGAATAGGTGTGTGGTACTGCTGCTCATAAACTAAACTGCTTTTTTCTTTTTCCGGCAAAACGAGCTTTGGCAATA
>JBBTVE010000036.1:0-1963 GCA_038063395.1 Patescibacteria group bacterium | reverse complement strand
TCAAAGACTTATGGACTAAAAGATGCGCTTGAACTTCTCTCCAAATTTCAAAAGACTAAGTTTGATGAGACAATTGAACTTCATTTAAACACTGTGAGAAGCGGAATTTCCGGAACTCTTACTCTCCCCCACGGCACAGGCAAAACCACCAGAGTTGCTATAGCCGATGAGGCAATGCTCGCAGAAATTGAGACAGGAAAAATCAATTTCGATATCTTGGTCGCAACACCCGACATGATGCCGAAGCTTGCTAAAGTCGCGAAGATACTAGGACCAAAAGGACTTATGCCCAATCCCAAGAACGGCACTATTACTGCCAAGCCTGAAGAAGTAGTCAAAAAGTTTGAAGGAGGACAAATATCTTTCAAAACCGAAGCAAAAGCACCTCTTATTCATATGACTGTAGGCAAGTTTTCTTTTGGAGATAAAAAACTTACGGACAATATCACCGCCGCAGTCGGCGCTATCAAGATAGAAAATATTGCAAAAATTACCCTCAAGTCCACAATGTCTCCCGGAATTAGAGTTCAAATTTAATCCTATAATTTGAAATTATTGTTAGATTTTGATCTATAAAAAGATGTTAAGTTATCTTTTGATATAATCTTTTCCAATAATAATGAGAATATCTGCATTTGAAGGTCTACTTTCTTTGCTCGGTAAACCGCCAACAGTTCCGCCAAGATTTTTTGCTAAATTATCTACGGCAGTTTTAGCACCGTCATTTAGCACGATAGCAATTGTTTTATCGTAATTCCCCCTTGCGTCAGTTTTACTAACTATTTTAACTCCCGGAAATGCTGTAGTTAACTGTGTCTCAACTTTTTTCGCGAGTCCCGCAACATCTGTTCCATTCATCAGCGCGATCTTTGCTTGCTGTGATTGGGCTACTGAGGAGGTTCCAATATTAATAGGCGCAACATCTATAATTTTGTTCTCGCTCTCTCTATATAAAATTGCTTTTTTGGCCTGGGTAAATATTAAAATTTTATCACCGTTTTTAGCCTTTGCAAAAAATGGCTGGTCTTTTAATTTGGCAATGTCTGTAATGGTTGCAAGAGTTGGTGTTTCTGAGGGCAAAGCAATAAGTTTTCGCGCCTTGTCAATTGTTGCTTTAATTTTCTCCTGGGTTGCGACTTGGGGGTTCTGCTTTAGTTTTTTAAGTTCTGCTTGTGTTTTTTGATATTGAAAGAGAGAAAATATGGAAACAATTATTGCTACTACTAAAAGCGTGGATAAAACTGCTGGCTGCTGAAGTTTCTTCATGAACAATATCCAAACTATAATTTATCTAGCAATCCTTGTCAAGGAAAAAGACTAATTAACTATTGTATAGTTTCCATTCACCCAACCGGACTCATTCAACAGTCACATAGTTAGCTGATACCCATCCTTGTTTTCCGGTCTCATACTCAATCTTGTACCAATTACTTTGAGAATCCAAAGCTGTAAAAGTCTGCCCTGGGTTAACTTGTGCAACTTCTTCCGAATTTACACTTGCGCTTGCTCTCACTCTTAGGAACCCTAATTCATTTTGGTCAACTGTTAAGTTTTGCCTGCTGGTGCCGGTGAAAGTGTTGGAGTCGGGCTCGCCTTAGGCGTGGGAGTTAGAGTGCCTAAGGTTGTTTTCCGTCTTTGACTGCAAGCGCTATCCATGAAAATCCAAGATCCACGTCTACTTTCTTACTAAGTTTTATGGTAAATCCTTTCTTTGTTTTTTTGGTAATTATGTAGCGGATATCCCCGTCCAAAACTTTTTGCTCAAGCTCTTCCTGAATCCTTTTTTCCTCATCTGTCTTGCCATCGGTGTCAAAATCCAAAGACACAGAAGCATTTACAATTGGCGCTGTCTCATATTCTTTTTCAAATACCACGCTTGCAGTTGTTGCGTCTTTTTTGATAAGAGCAACTCCGGCCGTATCTTTATTAAATGTTGGTCTTCCCCTAAATTCTACGTCATCTC
>JBBTVE010000035.1:0-2163 GCA_038063395.1 Patescibacteria group bacterium | reverse complement strand
GAAGAACTCAAGACCAAGGTTTCCCGGAAAAAGGGCGCTCCTCCTTTCGATTTCGCAAACACGCCTTACCATGTCCTCAGGACATAGATAGTTTTCACGGAGCGGTTAGGATTTTATATCTTGACCGCTTTTTTATTTGACACTACAGTTATTGACCATTAATATAAAACGATAATGCCGATTCTTTCCAAAAACATTCTTTGGGCGATTATAACGCTTCTTCTGGTAGCGTTTATTTTTTCGTTTTTTTATATTGAACAAAAGCCGGCAACGGTTTTAACTCTTGACCAAGTGGCTTCAAAAATCGCCTCCAACGAAGTGGCTAAAATTATCGTTAGCGGCGATGCGCTTAAAATAGAACTTAAAGACGGTTCAAAAGCGGTTTCCAAAAAAGAAACGGAAGCCGGCCTCTCGGAAACTCTTAAAAATTACGGCGTTGACTCTTTAATTCTGCAAAAAGTCGGCTTGGAAATAGAGGAAGAATCGGGCTTTCGTTTTTGGATGGCTATTTTAATCCCCTCGCTTCTCCCTCTTATTATTATCGGCTTTTTCTTTTGGATGATGTTTAAGCAGGCAAAAACCGGGATGGGACAGGCCTTCACTTTTGGCAAAGCCAATATCAAACTTTTCTCTCAATTTAAGGATAGAATTACTTTTAAGGATGTGGCGGGATTAAAAGAGTCAAAGCAGGAATTAATGGAAGTGGTGGATTTTCTGAAAAATCCGAAAAAATATTTGGAAATTGGCGCCAGAATTCCAAGAGGAGTTTTGCTTTATGGTCCGCCGGGTTGCGGAAAAACTTTGTTGGCGCGGGCTGTGGCCGGCGAGGCCAATGTGCCTTTTTTCCATATTTCCGGTTCGGAATTCGTGGAAATGTTTGTCGGAGTGGGAGCTAGCCGCGTCCGTGATCTTTTTCAAACCGCTAAAAAAGCCGGCCGCTGTATTATTTTTATTGACGAGATAGATGCCGTTGGTCGTGAGCGCGGCGCCGGGTTAGGCGGCGGCCATGATGAAAGAGAACAAACCTTAAATCAGATTTTGGTGGAAATGGACGGTTTTGAAAGAGACGATACCCGGATTATTATCGCGGCCACCAATAGGCCGGATGTTTTGGACTCGGCTTTGCTTCGGCCGGGCCGATTTGACCGAAGAGTAATTTTAGACATGCCCGATATTGGCGAGCGTGATGAAATTCTAAAAATCCACTCTAAGGGTAAAATTTTAGCCAGAGACGTTAATTTAAGAAAAGCGGCGGAGCGCACTCCGGGATTTTCCGGCGCCGACCTCGCTAATTTAATGAATGAGGCCGCTATTTCAGCTGCCGGGAAAAATCAAAAATTCATCGTTCAGCAGGATATTTTCGATTCCATTGAAAAAGTTTTGCTCGGTCCGGAACGCCGGAGCCGAATTTTTTCGCAAAAAGAAAAAGAAATCACGGCTTTTCACGAGGCGGGGCACGCTTTAGTGGCAGCCAGTTTGAAGGACTCTGACCCAATACATAAAGTTTCCGTTGTTTCTCGCGGTCGGGTTGGCGGCTACACTTTAAAATTGCCGATAGAAGAAACTTATTTAAGGACTAAATCTCAATTTTTAGCGGATTTAAGCATGATGCTTGGCGGTTATGTTTCCGAACAGCTTACTTTTAAGGATATTTCAACTGGCGCTTCTAATGACTTGCAAATGGTTTCTTCTTTAGCGAGAAAACTTGTCACTAAATATGGAATGAGTGAAAAGCTCGGACCGATTACTTTCGGGAAAACGGAAGAACTCGTTTTTCTGGGGCGGGAAATCGCCATGGAAAAAAATTATTCCGAAAGCATGGCAACGGAAATAGATAAAGAAGTGAAAAATTTTATTGAAAAAGCTTATGAAACGGCGAAAAAAATCATTTCTTCTCGAAAAAAGGTTTTGGAAAAAATTGCCAAGACATTAATGGAAAAAGAAACTATTGAAAGAGAAGAATTTGACGTCCTGATAAAAGGATTCAAATTTAAACCGGTTGTAATAAAAATTTAATATTTTCAAAAAAAATCCGCCCTTTGATAAATCGGGGCGGTTTTTTATTGAAAAAAATGAAAAGTGGTTTATATTGGTAATAAGTTGCGCCTATAGCTCAATTGGTTAGAGCACCGAGCTTATACCTCGGCGGTTCTTGGTTCGAGT
>JBBTVE010000034.1:0-1809 GCA_038063395.1 Patescibacteria group bacterium | reverse complement strand
TAAAAGGCCTAACTACGTTAACGTTGTTAAAGATAATAATTTAATTAACAACGTTTACGATGACAATGTTGCTTCTAGGATAAAAGATGCTTTGGATAAACCAAAGGCTATTGGGGAAGAGCTTTCTAAGTCCCTAAATGCTTCAGGGAACCTTAAATTCTACATAAAACTGGCATACCAGTATCACCAAGAGACATTATTCGAATGCCTCGCTTTAACTAAAGAAGCCCAAAGAGAAGGGAGAATTAAAACCACTCCTGCACAATATTTTTGGGGCGTTGTTAAAAGAAAGAAGAGAAAGGAATGAGTAAATTTGTCGACAACAAATCATCAAAGCAGGCAAGGATGGACGCAGAGCTGCTAAGAAGAGTAAAGATGAAAGCTGCAAGTCTTTCTATGACCATTAAGGAGTATCTAGAGGGGCTTGTAATTGAGGACCTAGCAGATGAAACCGCTGGAAAAGAAATCAATTCTTGATTTTTTAAAATATGTCAGCTACTATCAGAAATAGATTCTCGCAAAATCCACTCGCAACCACAACCAGTTACCAGATAGGGAACATGGTAATAGACGAAAAAGATTTCTATTCTTTTATATTTACAAAACAATCTCTTTCCGAAGGAAGTATTCGGACATGCAAGTCTAGATTGAGAATTGTTAATTTATGGTTTTCTGGAAGAGAATTAAATAAACAGAATGTAGAGAAATTTTTCATGGATTTAAAGACGAGAGGTAGAAATAATAACACCCTCAACACATATGGCTTCCTGTTTCGCCAATTAGTTGCCTATTGCAAAGATCGTGGACTTCCTGCCGATTTCTTTGACGGTTTCAAGTCTTTTAAGAAAGTTAAACCAGATATAATAATCTTTACAAAAGACGAGATTGAAAAAATACTGAGTACTTCTCTGTCTTACGGAAGCTTCAGGGGAATGAATTGCAGTATTTTGGACTTTAGGTTTAGAGCAATGACTATGTTTCTAGCATATACAGGCTGCAGATATTCAGAAGCTTCAGAACTTCGAGTAAAGCATGTTGATATTAGTGCTGGCAAAGCAATTTTCGTAAATACCAAAACCAATCAGAATAGAACTGCATATTTTATAGAGCCTCTGAAAAGTAAATTAGAAATACTTATAAGAAAAAGAAAACCAGACGACAGAGTTTTCACAAATATGATGGGTAAGCAAGTTCAGGTGACTGATTTCAGCTCTGATTTGAAAAGACGAGCAGTGACTGCAGGAGTTACCAAGAGAACATTTCCTCACAATTTCCGCCATAGCTATATAACCCATATGCTTGAGGCAGGTGTCCCAATTACGGAAGTTGCACCTCTTGTAGGTCATAAAGATATTCAAACAACCTACTCAACATACATGCACCTAGCAGATAAAACTCTAGAGAGAGCTGCGATGAGACATCCGATGGTTAGACTTAATGTAGATCCCAAAGAAGTCATAAAATCATTAAAAGAAACTGTTGATAATTTACATTTAGAAAACGACCAACGATTTAGTTTTTCTATTTCTGAGAAGGATGGGAGCTTAAGTTTTTCTTTATCCCTCAAGTAACTTATGGCTTCATTTGTGAGGATTTAGATTTCTCCAACTCCCCACTCTCAAACCACAAACAGTTCCCTATTGATTCTCGCAAAACCTTTAGGCTATCATGATTCGGGAAGAAATAAAAAAGCACCTTCTTTCGGTGCCTAGTAGAAATTTGTAGCTTTTAAAGTTTAATTCCTTTGTCTCAGGAATGCGGGAATCTCGAAAACGTCGTCGTCTGTATTCTCTGGAGTTTCTGCTGGCT
>JBBTVE010000033.1:0-1528 GCA_038063395.1 Patescibacteria group bacterium | reverse complement strand
AACAAGAGCAATTGTAATTATAACTCCCGCAACGAATAAAAGATTAAAGCCAAGATTAATAATTTTTTGCCCTGTGTCAATTCCGCCGGTTGGTACACCTACGGGCGCTTCTATCGGAGTTCCGTTTATTGATAGTGCAAGCTTCATAATAAATTAAAAATCTAAAATTACAAATTCCAAATAATATTCAAATTTTAAATTCAAAAAATTAAATGTTTATAATTTAGAATTTTGTGTTTGTGATTTATTTAGGATTTGGAAATTTGAATTTAGGATTTTCATAGATATTATTTTCCAAAACCAGGGATTTTAAGGATATCAACTCCGATTATCTGCAAAATTACCAAAGAAAATATAATAAAGATCAATCCAATTATAGCTGAGATAAGCTGATCTCTTGCCGCCTGAAGCGCTTCCGGTTCCCCTCGCGCTGCCATAAGTTTATAGCCTGAGTAAATTATAAGAAGAAGCGCAATTCCCCCCGAAAGACCAAGAATAAGAGAAAAAATAGATTTTATAAAACCCGTAGGAGTGGTATTTATTTCGCCTATTGCGGTTTGTACTGTATCGCATCCGCCGTTTCCAGAAGGAGACAGGCAGGGCAGAGGAGGGGATGGAAATGTTTCTTCGACGCCCTGCAGATCTGTTCCGCCGGGATCCGATTCGTATGAGCCAATGCTTCCCCCACCTACTTTTATACGGATAGGGATTTGATAGTAAGTAAAACCAGCGGAACATTTATTGGCAACAATACTACCCTCGTTCACCTGCTCGTTAATTTTAATTAGATAGTCTCCTGCCTCCCAATCTGCTCCTAAACCTACCTCTGCCGGTTGGTTAGCAGAAACAGTCTTGCATTCATTTCGAAGTTTCCCAGATTGATCATGGAGTTCTACGGCATAGTTGTTTCTTCCTCCCTTATCATGCTTGCGTCTGGTCCCTTCTATGGTTACTGTAATTGGTTCATCAGGAGACGGCTTGTCGGGAGATACGCTTACTTTTGGAAAATAATGCGACACATATATGGGCACTCTCTCAATAAATCTTACCGGGTCTTTTCTCATGATCGCAACGTAATAAGCATGCCCTCCCCAGAAATAATCATCCTTACTGCACTCATCTTTTCCATCATTATCGGATAATTTTAGAGTGTCTTTCCCGTCTGCGCAAAAATTTTTAGTTAAGTCGCTGCTTCCCAGCTTGCCAACAGACTTTAAATCAGATATGCAGTTAATTGGGTTATCGGCCTTAAAACAGAGAAAGTACTCCTTATCGGAAACAAGACCGCTAAAGGTTATTCTGACTGTTTTGGTATTCTCATTAATCGTCTTTGAGGGTTCAGGAGCGGGAGAGAGAGATGTTGGTTGTTGAATATCTTCTGGGATTATAGTTATTGTATAATCTGCAAAGACAGCGTCCTTGTGAACAAAAGCCAAGAGTACGATAAGCAAAGATAAAATAAAAACTTTGGCGAAAAATCTTCTCACAAAATTATCGTATAAGAAAATCAAATCGAATGCAAGCGCAA
>JBBTVE010000032.1:0-16552 GCA_038063395.1 Patescibacteria group bacterium | reverse complement strand
TATACTAACCCCGCGTAATCAACAACCAAATATTATTTTAGTTATTGTGGGAGAAATAGCAATATTGGCGGGATATTTTAAACATTGGACGAACATACTTTGAGCAAAATCCCAAATAATGCCGCCCCGCCACTATTTTCTGGGGAAAAGGATTTGGCAAAACCTCGGCTGAATTTTCTCGCCCGCAGAAAGAGGTTTGGGGAATGAATGCGGGCGGAATTTCGGAATCCGTTTTTGGCGGGGCGGGCAGTAAATCCTATTCCAATTCCTCTTTCAATAAAGGAACAATTTGCTTTCGCATAATCAGATTTAGTCGTTCCGCGACTACGCCAGCAACGCCGTCGAGGTCGGGATTTACATAGCAGGTTACGAGAATTGATTTCATATTAAATAATTTTTCTTCAAATTCTGATTGGTGGACTCGACGAGAATCGAACTCGTGTCTCCGCAATGCGAATGCGGCGTATTACCACTATACTACGAGCCCTTTTTATTTTAATTGGTCGGGCTGCCGGGAATCGAACCCGGTCTTTACGCACCCGAAGCGCACGTACTACCGGTATACTACAGCCCGAAATCATTTAACATAATACTTTTTCTTTATTTCTTCTTCAATACCCGATTCAAATTCGTCTTTTTTCTCCTTTGCTTTTTTTGATAATTTTTCAAGTTCAGCATCGGGTAATTTCCCCAATTTTTGGATTTCAGATTCTAAATTCTTTTTTTCGTTTTTCATCGGTTCTTCAATAACTTCATCAAGTAAAATTGATAAAATCCGTCCTATTTTTGGTCCGGGAACGATTTTCAAAATTCTCATTACGTTTTCGCCGTTGACCTTTAACATTTTGGGAGAGAGGGGATCTCCTTTAACTTTATCAATCATAAAAAGCAGATGTCTTAATTTGTAAGGCACGGCTTTTGGCACTCCTGAACCGATTCTGTCGGCTTCCCGTAATTTGATAAAATCATCAACGTTTTCCGGACCGACTCGCGCCAAAAACCTGCGGACTCCGGTTTCAGTCACTTCACCGACATTGTAATAAAAAAGATGATAGCGGACGAGGTGGACAATTTTTTCAGCAAGCGTTTTTGAAAAATGCAGTCTATCTAAAACTCGCGCCGCCATTTTGGCGCCGACAATTTCGTGATTATAGAAAGTCGAATCAAGCCCTTCGCCGGCTTTGGTTTGCGGTTTGGCGACATCATGGAGAAGAGCGGAAAAACGGATTTCCAAAGAATAATTTTTCTTGGCTGCGTAATCTAAGGCGCGCAAATTATGCTCCCAAACGTTATAAATGTGATGTTTGTTCTGTCCAACATCAATTCCTTCCCGCAGTTCCGGCGCGACATAGCGAAGTAAATTTAAATTTTCAAGCAACTGGATGCCGGCAGCCGCGTTTTCAGCCATTAAAATTTTTATCAATTCGTCGCGGATTCTTTCTTTGGCAATCGCTTCCAAAAGTCCTGACTCTTTTCTTATCGCTTCGCTGGTTTTTTCTTCTATCTCAAAATTCAATTCGGTGGCGAATCTCGCGGCTCGCATCAGTCGCAAAGCGTCTTCATTAAAACGTTCATTCGGATTGCCGACCGTGCGAATAATTTTATTTTTTATGTCTTGCTGGCCGTTAAAAGGGTCAATAATTTCATCAGCTATTCCATTGATTAATTTCAGGGCAAGCGCGTTAATTGTAAAATCTCGTCTTGCCAAATCTTCTTCAACGGTTTTGGCAAATTTAATTTCATCGGGATGGCGCTTGTCAGTATATTTTCCTTCTAACCGAAAAGTGGTGATTTCAACGATTTTTAATTTTTCTTCCTTGGAATTGGTTTTTACTCCAACTGTTCCGAATTTATTTTCATAGACATTATCCGGGAAAATTTTCTGGATTTCTTCGGGTTTGGCGTTGGTGGTGATATCCCAATCTTTCGGTTCGCGGCCCATTATTAGATCTCTTACGCAACCGCCGACAAGATAAGTTTGATAACCGGCTTTTTGGAGATTTCCAGCAATATTGACGATTTCCGCGGGAATCTTGAAGTTCATTGATTTTAATTATAAACTATAAATTAATTTTGCGCTCGTAGTGAAATGGATATCACGACAGGCTTCGAACCTGTTAGTGGGGGTTCGAATCCCTCCGAGCGCACCAGTAGAAAAGCGTCCATAGCTCAGCCGGCAGAGCAGCTCCCTCTTAAGGAGATGGTCCCAGGTTCGAATCCTGGTGGACGCACAAATAATTTTACCGTAGTATTAAATTAATGCGTCAATCGGAACTCTTTACAAAAACGAATAAAACCGCGCCTAAGGACGAGGAAGCGATTAACGCCAAACTTTTAATTCGTGCCGGTTTTGTTGATAAAGTGATGGCGGGTGTTTATACTTTTTTGCCTTTGGGCTGGCGAGTTTTCAAAAAAATAGAAAATATTATCCGTCAAGAAATGATTGAATTGGGCGGTCAGGAAATTTTAATGCCAACGCTTCATCCCCAAACGCTTTGGGAAAAAACCGGCCGCTGGGACACTTACGATTCCCTTTTTAAATTTCAAAGTTTTTATTCTAAAAACGATTACGCGCTTGGGCCGACTCATGAGGAAATAATTTCACCTTTGATGGGCAAGTTTATTTTATCTTACAAGGATTTGCCTAAATACGCTTTTCAAATTCAGAATAAATTTCGCGACGAACCGAGAGTAAAATCGGGATTGCTCCGCGGTCGTGAATTTTTTATGAAAGATTTATACAGTTTTCATAAAGATGAAAGTGATTTGGACGAATATTACGAAAAAGCCAAAAAATCATATCAAAAAATTTTCAGCAGCGTCGGTTTGGGGGAATTAACTTATCTGACTTTCGCTTCCGGCGGCACTTTTTCAAAATATTCCCACGAATTTCAAGCCGTTGTTCCGGTAGGAGAAGACACAATTTATATCTGCGATAAATGCAAGGTGGCGGTCAATGAGGAAATAATAAAAGAACAAAGCGTTTGCCCTTATTGCGGCAATAAAAATTTAAGGAAAGAAAAGGCGGCTGAAGTCGGCAATATTTTCAAGTTAAAAACAAAATATTCAAAGCCGTTTGATTTGCAATATAAAGACGAAAAAGGGGAGAAAAAAGACGTGATAATGGGTTGTTACGGCATTGGCCTCAATCGGTTGATGGGAACGATTGTGGAGGTTTATCACGATGATGCGGGGATTATTTGGCCGGAAAGTGTGGCGCCATTTAAGGCGCATTTGATAAATATCGGGAAAATGTCGGCCAGTAAAAAAAAGGCCGATAAAATTTATGATAATTTACAAAAAGCCGGGACTGAAGTATTGTATGATGACAGAAAAGAAGCGACGGTTGGAGAAAAATTCGCCGACGCTGATTTAATAGGAATTCCTTATCGTTTGGTTATCAGTGAAAAAACCGGCGATAAAATCGAAATTAAAAAAAGAGGCGAGAAAAAAATAAAATTAATAAGCGAAAAAGAACTGATAAAATTATTACAATGATTTTAGATTATTTTTCAAAAGACATTGGGATAGATCTTGGGACCGCAAATTCTCTTGTTTATGTAAAAGGGAAAGGAATCGTGATTAATGAGCCGACGGTGGCGGCGATTAATAATAAAACCGGTCAAATCTTGGCGATTGGCGAAGAAGCAAAAAAAATGCTTGGCCGTTCGCCATCGCATATTTCAGTAGTCAGGCCTTTGGTTGACGGCGTTATTTCTGATTTTGAAATAACAACGGAAATTTTGAGGCATTATTTGAAAAAAATCAGTGGCAATCGTTTTTTGAGTTATAGCCGGGCGGTTATCGGCGTTCCCGCTAATTTAACCGAGGTGGAAAGAAAATCGGTTGAAGACGCGGTGATTTCCGCCGGCGTCAATAAAGTTTTTCTGATAGAAGAGCCGGTGGCGGCGGCTTTAGGAGCGCGATTGCCGATAAATGATCCGACTGCCAATATGATTGTTGATATCGGCGGCGGGACTTCGGAAATAGCCATTATTTCTCTTGGTGGAACAGTGGCGGCTAAAAGTTTAAAAATCGCCGGGGACAAATTGAACAGTGAAATTATCAAACTTGTGCGTGATGAATTTAAATTATTAATAGGAGAGCCGACGGCCGAAGAATTAAAAATTACCATTGGATCGGCAATTCCTCTTGACGAAAGATTGGAATTGGCGGTTCGCGGCCGCGATGTTTCAAGCGGTCTTCCTAAAGAAGTGATTGTTAAAAATCACCAAATTAGAGCCGCTATTTCACGACCATTAAGGCAGCTGGCGGAATCAGTTAGGGAAATTATTGAGACCGCTCCACCGGAGCTTGTCGGCGATATTTTAAGGAGGGGAATTTTTCTTTGCGGCGGCGGCAGTATGCTTAAAGGAATCGACCAATTTATTGAGAAAGAAATAGGCGTTACCACGACGATTGTCGATGACCCTTTGACTTGCGTTGTTCGAGGAGCGGGAATGGTGGCGGAAAATATTCCAGCTCATGTCCAAATTTTCAGCGCGCCGTTGAAGCCGATGGACATCTCGTTATAGCAATGAAAAAAGATCTTTTTTTGGAAGAAGCCGTTCTCGATGATTTGGCTCAAGATTTGGATTTATTGGAAGCGCCGCTGTCGGAAAAAGCTTTTCGGCTGGTGGGCGTCATTATTGCGATTCTTATTCTGGCGGCTGTTGTTAAATTTTCTTTTTTGGGGATTTGGAAGAGCGGTTTTTACGCTAATCGTTCTTTAATTAACGCCGGTAAAATTATTCCCATTGCCGCGGAAAGGGGATTAATTTTTGACCGCTTTGGCGATGTTTTGGTTGAAAATAATCCAATTTATCGCTTAAGTTTAAGATTGCCGGAATTATTGAAACTCGGCGGAAAAGAAAAAGCCATCGTTGCTTTGGATAATATTTTAAAAATTTCGTCAATTGAGCGGGAAGAAATAGAAAATTTGATAAATTCAGCCGATTTGGAATCGCAGGATTCAATAACACTTTCTTTTGATTTGAGTGAAGAACAGGCCGAAGCGTTAAATAAATTAGATTTAAAATCAATCCAAGTAAATAAGGATTTCAAGAGGAATTATTTTGACGCTAAAATTTTTTCTCATATTTTCGGTTATGTCGGTTTTGCCGATAAAAATGACGTAAAAAACAATAACCTTATTTCTTTAAATGATAGTGTCGGGAAAAGCGGTTTGGAAAAGTATTATGAAAATGAGCTTCGCGGGGAAAATGGTCAGATAATTTATTACCGCAACGCTAAAGGAGAAATTATTGACGATAAATTTTTGAAGAATCCTCGAAAAGGCTATGATCTTCAAACAACGATAGATAAAAAATTTCAGGATTTTTTTTACGGTCAATTGGAAAAACGGTTAAGAGAAATCGGTTCTTCAAGGGGCGTTGGTATTGCCATAAATCCGCAAAACGGAGAGATTTTATCTCTTGTCAGTTTGCCGAGTTTCAATAGCAACAAAATTGTTCAAAGGGATTTAATTGATGTAAATAAACCGCTTTTTAATAGAGTCATCAGCGGATTGTATTCGCCCGGTTCAACAATAAAGCCGTTGGTGGCTTTGGCGGCGTTAAAAGAAAAAATCGTTAGTCCTCGCGATAAGATATTTTCTCGCGGCTATCTTGAAATTCCTAATCCTTATTATCCGGAAAATCCCACTCGTTATCCCGATTGGAAACCGCATGGCTGGGTTGATTTATATTCCGCGATTGCCAAATCAAGCAACGTATATTTTTATTCTGTCGGCGGCGGATTGCCGAAAGAAGAATCAAGTATCGCTTCTTGCGTTAGCGGCGATTGTTTTAAGGGACTGGGAATTGATAAATTAAAAGAATATTGGCGGCTTTTCGGACTTGATGAAAAAACGGGCGTTGATTTGCCTTTTGAAACAGCGGGTATTCTTCCTGACCCGGAAAGTAAAAAGAAAAAAAGCAACGACGATTGGCGGTTGGGCGACACTTATAATGTCAGCATCGGGCAAGGAGATTTAATGGTTACTCCGATAGGCCTTCTTAATTATATCGCGGCAATTGCCAATGGTGGAAAAATTTATCGACCGTTTATCGTAAAAGAAAATTTTCAAAAAGAAAATTCTCAAATAATTAAAGATTATTCTTATCTTTTTCCGTATATCCAAGAAGTTCAGAAAGCAATGATTGATACGGTGGCCAAATCTTATGGCACGGCCAATTTATTAAGCGATTTGCCGGTAAAGGTAGCGGCTAAAACCGGTACGGCTCAGATTCAAAAAAATACGAAAATCAATGCTTTTTTTACGGGTTATTTACCCGCCGAAAATCCGCAAATCGCCATTTTAATTTTAATAGAGGAAGCGAAAGAAGAGAGTTCTAACGCTTTACCGGTGGCGAAGGAAGTTTTGAAATGGTATTATGAAAATAGGATAAAAACTTTATGAACTCGCAATTAAGGCAAGATATTGTTTCCGGTGATTGGATTGTCATCGCTTCGGCTCGCGCCAGAAGGCCGGAACAGTTTTTAAAAAAAGAAAAACGCGCCGTTTCGCCGATAAAAAATTGTCCCTTTGAAGATTTGCAAAAAAGCGGGCACAAAGAGCCGATTTTAATTTATTCAAAAGGAAAAAATTGGCAGGTTCAGGTTGTTGAAAATAAATATCCCGCTTTTTCCCATCGAAAAGTTTGCGCCGAAGTTTTTAAAAACGGCCCTTACGCGGTTGTTGAGGGTATTGGTCGTCATGAATTAATAATTACCCGGGAACATCTTAAAAATTTCCCTCATCTTAATAAAGCCGACGCTAATTTTGTTTTTAAATCTTTTCAGAAGAGATATCAGGAAATGGCGGAAGACAAATGTCTTTCTTATATTTCAATTTTTCATAATTGGGGGCAAAAAGCCGGAGCTTCCATTTATCATCCTCATTATCAGATAATCGCCACCCCCGTTATTCCTTCTGAAATTTCTTATTCGCTTGAAGGTTCTTTTGATTTTTTCCAAAAAAACAAAAAATGCGTTCATTGTGAAATGATAAAATGGGAAAAAAAAATCGGCCGGCGAATAGTTTATGAAAATAAGGGGGTTGTTGTTCTATCGCCTTTTGCTCCGGCCGCGCCATATGAACTTCGCGTTTTCCCAAAGAAACATTTGCCGTATTTTGAAGATACCAACAATAAAGACTTAGAATTTATCGTTGACGCTTTACAAAAATCGTTGGCGAAAATTGAAAAAAAACTAAAAGACCCGGATTACAATTTTTTTATTCACACTTCTCCTCTTAAAAATAAGAAAAAACATAAGTATTATCATTGGCATATAGAGATTTTACCGAAAATTGAAATCCCCGGCGCTTTTGAATATTCAACCGGTATGACTATTGTCGGCGTTGATCCGGACGAAGCGGCGAAAATTTTACGATGATTTTTTTAATTTTTGAAATATTATCTCGTTATATTCTGATAATTGTCGAGACGGGCGGTTATTGGGGCATTTTTGTTTTAATGGCTTTAGAGTCGGCTAATATCCCGATTCCATCGGAAATTATTATGCCTTTTGCTGGATTTTTGGCGGCTTCTAAAATTTTTAATTTTTGGTTGGTGGTTTTTATAGGCGCTTTTGGCAATTTAGCCGGCTCTTTATTTTCTTATTGGCTCGGTTATTTAACGAGAAAGGGGATTTTCCACTGGAATAATCATAAAGTTTCCATTGAAGTTGAGCGCGCCAGGGCGTGGCTTGATCGTTTTGGAGATTTTGCGGTATTTTTTTCACGTTTACTTCCCGTGGTGCGAACTTTTATTTCTTTCCCGATTGGGGTTTTAAGTACAAAATCGCTTTGGAAATTTTCAGCGCTGACTTTTGCCGGTAGTTTTATTTGGTCAGCTTTTCTGGCTTATCTCGGTTTGATATTGGGGGAAAATTGGCAAACGCTTCACGTTTATTTTAGAAAATTTGATTATTTGATTTTGATTTTGATTTTTGCGGCAATCGGCTGGTGGCTTTGGAAGCATTTTAGCAATAAAAAACAAATTTTATGAAAAAGAAATTGATTGTGTTCAATTGGAAAAGCAATCCGCAAAGCGCGGCCGCGGCGATTAAACTGGCGCGAGCGGTTGAAAAAGTCGTTCCCGCCAAAAACGCGCCGGAAGTCGTCGTTGCGCCACCTTTCACGTTTTTGGAAGACGTCGAAAAGATTGTTAAAAAAGCGAAATTGGGCGCTCAGGATTTGTCTTGGGAGGAGGGAGGAGCTTTTACTGGCGAAGTTTCGGCCAGAGAATTAAAAAACCTCAGTGTCCGATATGTAATTGCGGGGCATTCGGAAAGGCGAAAATATTTGGGAGAAACAGATGAGATGATAAATAAAAAAGTTTTAGCCGCGCTTAAAGCGGGATTGAAAGTTATTCTTTGTGTCGGCGAAGATTTATCAATTCGCCGTCGCGGCAAAAAAGCCGTTGAAAAATTTATCAAAACTCAATTAGAAAAAGATTTAAAAAATATTAAAAATTTAAAATTTAAAATCGGAAATTTATTGATAGCTTATGAGCCTATTTGGGCCATTGGCACGGGTCATTCGGATACTCCAAAAGACGCGGTGGAAATAATAAAATTTATTAAACGATTTTTAAGTGTCAAGTGTTTATACGGCGGCTCGGTTAGTGGTAAAAATATTAAAAACTTTGTAGAATATAAAGAGATAGATGGATTTTTGGTGGGCCACGCGAGTTTAAAATCAAAAGAGGTCGAAAAAATTGTTAAAATATCAAGTAGATGAAAGCGAAAATAAAAAAAACAATTGCCGCAATAGTTATAATTTTAATCGCTTTTATGTTAATAGCTTCATTAAGTTTCTTTTAATATGACAAAAAAAGATTTTATAATAGGCGTTATTGTCGGTATTTTAGTCGGGTTGCTTTCGTTGCCAACGGTTCTTAATTTAAATTTGGCAATGGGAATAATGGGGAAAATTTTAATTCCCCTTGTCTTGGCTGTTTTGACGGTTGTTGGTCTTTTGATAATGTCGTTTTTGAGTCGTTGGCTGTCGGTATTTTGGCAAATAGGCAAGTTTATCGTTATCGGCGGACTGAATACTTTTATCGATTTTGGCGTTTTAAATTTTTTGATGCTCTTGAGCGGGTTGTCGGCGGGTGCGGGATATTCGGGTTTTAAGGGAATTTCTTTTATCGCGGCGGTGGTGAATAGTTATTTTTGGAATAAATATTGGGTTTTTGCGTCAACAGGGGAAAAACAAAAAGGGGAATTTTTAAAATTTTTCATCATTAGCGCGATCGGTTTCGGCATTAATGTCGGTATCGCTTCTTTTGCCGTTAACATTGTCGGCGCGCCGGCGGGAATAGCTTCAAATTTATGGGCGAATATCGGCGCGGCTCTGGCGGTGGCTTTCTCGCTGATTTGGAACTTTTTAGGCTATAAATTTTTGGTTTTTAAAAATATTCAAGTGAAGGGGGCTTGACATTTCATTTTCTCTTCTGCTATAATTTAAGCGGTGAGTGTGAGTAATCCTTTACGATGATATCGGCAAAGGATTGCCATTCCAGTTTCCCCCGCCGTAAGGCGGGGGTTTTGTTTTTATAATTTTGTATAGTAAAATATTATGGGCGACGGAAAGAGCACTCATCAAGTAATAAAACTGGAGGTCACCATCTGTCGCCCGTTAAGTTGCTTATTTTTATGTTCCAAAAAAATTTTCCATTAAAAACAATCAGTCATTATAAAATCGGCGGTGAAGCAAAATATTTTTTTGAGGCGAAAAACGCGGAAGAAATTATCAAAGCAATTGAAAAGGCGCGGCAGCTCGGCGTCTCGGTTTTTGTTTTGGCAGGCGCCAGTAATGTTTTGATTGATGACTCTGGCGTTAATGGATTGGTGATAAAGCCGGACATTAAGAGTTTTGAAATTTTAGGACCGAAAGTCAGAGTGGGCGTCGGCATTTCAATGAATCAACTTCTTAATGATTCAATGGCTGAAAATTTGTCCGGCTTGGAATGGTCGGCCGGTATTCCGGGAACGATTGGCGGAGCAATTTACGGTAATGCCGGCGCTTTTGGAAAGGAAATGAAAGATATTGTTGAAAGCGTAATCAGTTTGGACATTTCCGGGGGAAATCCGAAAGTGATAAGAAGAGAAAATAAAGAATGCGATTTTAATTATCGTTCCAGTATTTTTAAAAAACAAAAAGGCAGGGAAATTATTTTAGAAGCGGTTTTAAGGCTCGCCGAGGGAGACATTCAAAAAATTAAAGAAGAAGCGAAGAAAAATATTAATTATCGTTTTGAAAAACATCCGATGGAGCATCCGAGTTTAGGCAGCACTTTTAAAAATGTGCCGGTTGAGCGATTTGACAGAGGCTTTATTGAGAAGCCGGAAATTAAAAAAGTGATAAAAATAGATCCTTTTCCGATGATTCCGGCGGCTTATTTGATTGCCGAGGCGGGTCTTAAGGGGATTTCTTCAGACGGCGCGATGATTTCTCCAAAACATCCGAATTTTATCGTTAATGTTTTGGAAGCCGGAGCTTCTGACGTTAAAAAATTGATAGATTTAATTAAAAACGAGGTTAATAAAAAATTCGGCATTGAGTTGGAGGAGGACATAGAATATCTTTCTTAGGTTATCCACAGATACCCCCTTGTTGTTGCGGCGAATAATGATAAAATTAAAATAGGAAATTACTTAAAGATCAATGTTTCGGGTTGTTGTGGTCGAACAGCTCAGCGTTGATAAAAAATAAATTCCGTTGATTGATTTAATCAAATAACGGAGAATGATAAAATGGCGAAAAAAAAAGCAGCTCCAAAAAAGAAAAAAGCTGCGAAAAAAAGAAAGAGATAACACTTTCTATATTAACTAATAAAGCCGCTATTGAATTTGGCGGCTTTATTAGTTAATATATTTGGTATGCACATCATTATTAAATCCACCAATCTTGATCTCACTCCGGCAATAAAAGAATATATTGAAGAAAAAATCGGTTCTCTCGACCGTTTTATAAAAAAAAGATTTGAAGGGAAAAGTGAAATAAGGACGGAAGTGGAAATTGCCAGAACAACAAAACATCATCGTCATGGCGATGTTTTTTACGCGGAAGTCAATCTTCATTTGCCAAAAAAAAATTTGCGAGTCGAACATTCTGATTGGGATATTCGCATTGCCATTGATAAAACAAAAGACAAACTCCAAAGAGAAATAAAGAAATACAAAGAAAAGCGCGCGCTTACGCGCGTTAATCTCAAAGGACGATTGGTTCCCGAGATAACGGAATAATTATTCGTATGATCTCTTTTTTTAAAAAATTTTTTAGAGAGGATAATTTTAGTCCGCTGATTATTAAAATTAACGCTTTAGAAAAAGATTTCAAAAAGTTTTCAGATAGCGAATTAAAAGAAAAAAGCAACGAATTAAAATCTTTAGCGGGTAGTGGTTATTCACTAGACGCTATTCTTCCCGAAGCTTTTGCTTTAACGCGCGAAGCGGCTAGAAGAACATTAAATCAAAGGCATTTTGACGCGCAGCTTATCGGAGGCATCGCGCTTCATCGAGGAAAAATTACCGAAATGAGAACCGGAGAAGGAAAAACTTTAGCCGCCACCGCTCCGGCTTATCTTAATGCTTTAACGGGCAAAGGAGTTCATATTGTTACGGTTAATGATTATTTGGCAACTAGAGATGCCGTTTGGATGGGGCAAATATATTACGCTCTTGGCATTTCGGTTGGATGCCTCACTCATGAATCGGCGTATATTTATGATCCAACGGCAAATCTTGATAAAGAACGCGATGCGGTTGGCGCTTTCAAGGTTATTCGTGAATTTTTACGGCCAATATCGCGTAAAGAAGCTTATCAATGCGATATTTTATACGGTACTAATCATGAATTTGGTTTTGATTATTTACGGGATAACCTGGCTTACGATGTAAATTCTCAAGTTCAAAGAAAAGAGTTTTATTACGCCATCATTGATGAAGTTGACAGTATTTTAATAGATGAAGCTCGGACGCCTTTGATTATCGCCGCGCCGGATACGGAATCAAGCGAATACTATAAAATTTTTGCCAGAATAGTTCGCAATTTGAAAGAAAATGAAGATTATATTGTTGATGAAAAACTTCGGTCAGCGGCAATAACGGATGAGGGAATCGCTAAAATTGAAAAAACGCTTAATATAAAAAATCTTTATAGTCCGGAAAATCTGCGGCTCGTCCATTATTTGGAAGAATCTCTTAAGGCAAAAGCATTATTTCAATTAGACAAACATTATATCGTGGAAAAGGGCGAAATAATTATTATAGACGAATTTACCGGTAGAAAAATGTATGGTCGGAGATATTCGGGCGGCCTTCATCAAGCGATTGAGGCTAAAGAAGGAGTGGCGGTTAATCAGGAGTCGCGAACTTTTGCTTCAATCACTCTTCAAAATTATTTCCGCCTTTATCAAAAAATCGGCGGTATGACCGGTACTGCTCAAACTTCGGCGGAAGAATTCCACAAAGTTTATAATTTGGATGTTATTAGCATTCCGACTAATAAGCCGATGATTCGCAAAGACCTGACGGATATGGTTTACAAGGATTTAGAAGCCAAATATCGGGCGGCAACGGAAGAAATAAAAAACAGGCATTTAAAGGGTCAGCCGGTTTTAGTCGGCACGGCTTCAATTGAGCATAACGAACTTTTGTCAAAGTTATTAAATCAATCGGGCATTTCTCATGAATTATTGAATGCCAAAAACCATGAACGCGAAGGCGCGATTATTGCTCAGGCCGGAAAATTTGGAGCGGTTACGGTTGCCACCAATATGGCCGGCCGCGGCGTTGATATTATTTTAGGAGGCAATCCGCCTTTACCTGATGAAGCGGTTAAAGTTCGTGAAGTTGGAGGGCTCTTTGTTTTAGGCACGGAAAGGCACGAGGCCCGACGAATTGATAACCAATTGCGAGGAAGATCGGGGAGGCAAGGCGATAAAGGAGAATCGCAATTTTTTCTTTCTTTGGAGGATGACTTATTGAGAATTTTCGGCGGCGAAAGGATTAAAAAATTGATGGAAACCTTTAATTTGCCCGAAGATCAGCCCATTGAGTCGCGTTTAGTTTCAAGAGTGGTTAATGAAGCTCAGAAAAAAATAGAAGGCATTAATTTTGACTCCAGAAAACATTTATTGGAATACGACGATGTTTTGAATAAACAGCGGATGGCAATTTATAAAAAACGCCAGGAAATGCTGGAACGGGGAAAACAGTCGCAGATTTTAATGATGTTGGACACTTTTTGGATGAATCATTTGGAAAATATGGAGGAGTTAAGAGAATCAGTTCGGCTTAGAGCTTATGGTCAGAAAGAGCCTTTAATTGAATATAGGAGAGAGGGGAGTTTGATGTTTAAGGGGATGATGGCGGGTTTTGAAAAGTGGCTGGAAGAAAATAAAGAAAAATTGGAAACGAATCGCGGGCCAGCGCAAAATATGGAAATAAATCAACGTAAATTAACTCAGCGCGAACCGGCTTTTAAGAATGTGGGCAGAAACGATCCCTGCCCGTGCGGTTCAGGGAAAAAGTATAAAAAGTGTCACGGGAAATAAAAAAGGCCTAGCTGTGAGAGCTAGGCCTAAATTAGGGGATGATCGGTACCGTTATTTTGGGGAAGCTTCTTTGGCTATTGATGCCAACGCCAATATGGCGTAACCAATTCCTACGATAGCCGCGGATTGGTCTCCCCACTGTGGATCAACTCTTTCAAGTGCCTTAAGCGCTTTTTCTACGAGTTCCTCGTAACTCACAGTAGACCTCCTTTATCAATTTATTCTGCCAAGATAGTAGCATTAACCGCATAATTTGTCAAGGTACCACGATTATCATTTTTTCTTCGGGTTTTTTGTAATTGAATTTTGACCGTAATTCTTTTTCCAGATTTTCCGGTCGGGAAAAATATTCAATTTCGGACTTAATTTTAGCGTTTTCCGAGATTAAATTATCGGCTTTGGCTTTTAAAATTCCGAATTTTTCTTTCGATTGGCTCAATTCTTTGAAAATAAAATAAATCTGCGTCCAAGTCGCCAGTAGAACAATCATTAAAATGACAAAAATTATTGTTTTCATTTTATTTTATTACATTATACTATAATCTAATCTATATAAAATTATCTCATGGATTACAATAATATTCGTAATTTTGTCATTATCGCCCATGTTGACCATGGAAAATCCACTTTAGCCGACCGGTTTTTGGAAATTACCGGAACGATTGAGTTGCGACAGATGCGGTCGCAATATTTAGATCAGCTTGAATCCGAAAGAGAAAGGGGGATTACTATTAAAATGGCTCCTGTTCGAATGTCTTATACCCTGAACGCTAAATCCTATATTCTCAATCTGATTGATACTCCGGGTCATCAGGATTTTTCTTACGAGGTTTCTCGAGCTCTGGCGGCGGTGGAGGGCGCGATTTTATTGGTTGACATAACCCAGGGAATTCAAGCTCAAACTTTGGCAAAATTTTACGCGGCAAAAAAATTCGGCTTAAAAATTATCGGCGCTATCAATAAAGTTGATTTGGTAAGCGATGAGGCGGAATTAAACAAAAAAACAAAAGAATTGGCTGATTTAATCGGTTGCCGGCCGGAAGAAATTTATAAAGTTTCCGGAAAAACGGGGGAAGGAGCTCATGAACTTTTAGCGGCAATTATAAATCAAGTTCCGCCGCCAAAAAATTCAATTTCTGATTTTGGAAGAGCTTTGATTTTCGATTCTTTTTATGACGATCATAAAGGCGTGGTTGCCTCAATTAGAATTTTTGACGGCGAATTTAATGTCGGCGATGAAATTTTGCTTATGGCTGCCGATGAAAAAATTAAAATTAAAGAATTGGGTTATTTTTTGCCGAAAATTAAGGCGGCTGAAAAATTATCAGTCGGAGAAATCGGTTATATCGCCACCGGCTTGAAAGAACCGGAAAAGATTAAAATAGGAGACACCATAATTAATAAACAATCAACAGCTAACAATAAACAATTTTTAGCTTTACCGGGCTATGACGAACCGAAACCGGTGGTATTCGTCAGTTTTTATTCGGAAACGAGCGATGATTACTATGAATTGAAAATAGCTTTCGGTAAATTAAAACTTAATGATTCCGCCTTGAATATAGAGCCGGATTTTAATGAAGTTTTGGGTAGGGGATTTAAGGTTGGTTTTTTGGGCAAACTTCATTTTGAAATAACGGCCGAGCGATTGGAAAAAGAATTCGGTATTAAAACAATAAACACTTTTCCTTCGGTGGCTTATAAATTAAAAACAGATAAAGATTACATCATCGTTAAAAATCCGGCGGATATGCCCGACTATTGCGAAGATATTTTAGAACCAATGATAAATATTGAAATTATTTCTCCGATAAAATATCTTGGGAATGTTTTACAACTTAAAGAACAATTTCGGATGGAAAATTTGGAAACAAAAAATATTGGAGAAAGGATTATGTTGACTGCTAAAATGCCGCTTTCCGAAATGATTGCCAATTTTGATGATCGCTTAAAATCGGTTTCAGAAGGATTTGCGTCTTTCGGTTATGAGTTGGCTGATTATAAAAAAGTTGATTTGCGGAAAATGGAAATTTTAGTTACTGGAAAGACAATAGTTGGGTTGACGCGGATGATTTATGAAGCAAAATTGGAAAAAGAAGCGAGAAAATCCGTTGAAAAATTGAAAAATATTCTGCCGCATCAGCAATTTAGCCAGGCGATTCAAGCAATGGCCGGCGGTCGGATTGTCGCGCGAGAAACCGTGCCGGCCATGAAAAAAGATGTTACGGGTCATCTTTATGGCGGCGATCGGACGAGAAAAATGAAATTGTGGCAAAAGCAAAAAAAGGGGAAAAAGAAATTGTTAAGCCGAGCCGATGTTTCCATCCCCGCGGAAGTGTTCAAAGAAATGGTAAAATGAGCAAAAATTTATTTTTGGCAATATTATTGGGAGTTATCACTATTTTCGGCGCTTATTTTATTTTAAGCGATTTTTATCCGGTTGCTTTGGTTGATTTCAAAATAATTAACGCCCGGGATTTTAATAAGGATTATTCCGGCGCTTTAATTTATTATAAAAACGCTCTTGATGTTTATGTTCGCGATTCGGCTTTAATTAACGCCGATGAGGTTAAAAACGAACTCAAACGGGCGGTTTTGGACAATTTGATAGAAAACATTTTGATTGATAAAGAATTAAAAAGCGAATTAAGTTTTTCCGATATAGATGAACTGGCGGATAAAAAAATAGAAGAAGCAACAAGGGGAAAATCGGTCAAAGAAGAAGCGAAAACTCTTTATGGATTTTATTACGAAGAATTTAAGGATAGAGTGTTGATTCCTCAAGCGAAAAAAGAAATTCTTGAAGAAAGATTATTCTCAAAAAGAGAAAATTTTGAAGAAAAAATCATTGAAGCGAAATCTAAGGCAAAAGTAATGATATTCTTGTCCGGCTTTGAATGGAACGGCAAGGAGGTTATAATAAGACCATAATGCGGGGTTAGTACAGTGGCAGTATGCGACCTTCCCAAGGTTGAGACACGGGT
>JBBTVE010000031.1:0-1349 GCA_038063395.1 Patescibacteria group bacterium | reverse complement strand
TAATGAGTTTAGGTTATTATTTTAGGGGGTGACATATGTCACCTGCGTATACAGTCTTATCTAAAAGTTATAAAGGGCGAAAGGAGTAACCAAGCCAATAGTGTTCGGTTTAGGTGTCATTTTCCTAAAGAAAAACCCAGAGATTTAATAACATTCCTATTAAATTTTTCCCTGTTAATCTCCATACCTCTAGGATGTAACATATGTCTTTTATTGGACAAAACGTCTGAAGCCTGTAGATAAACTCCTATTCTAGAGTCCTTTTTTAAATGCTTTACAATTTGATAAGACTCTTTTTCTACAACATCCCCAAAATCTGATAAGATGGATGCTATTCTAATTACTTTATCTTTGGATTCTGGTTTTTCATGATATGGTGCTAAAACTAAATTTGATGTTATAACTTTTGCATTTTCTCCAATTTTAACGGGTTTAAGAAAATTATTTATTTTTATAGCATTTTCAACCTTGATTTGAGACTCTTTAATATCCATTATTCTATTTGTGTCAAAAAATACTTCTTTAAATATCTCGGGTGTGTAAGTAGACTTTTTTCCTTTGAAAACTCCACAGTACCCAAAGAGTAAGACAATGTTAGAATTTTTAATCTTCTTTGCTACTTCATTTGCAGGAGGAGGCATTAATTCTTTCCATTGGGAGCTTTGTAAATATTTCTTTTGAGAATAATAGTTTTTATCTTTTATTGGGCTATTACAAAAATAAAATTTTATACCAATTCCGTTAATTTTTGTTGTCAATCTAAAAGGAGAGGTTCTCATAATTTTACAATTGAACTTTTTTTCAATCTCTGTAAAAATTCCATAATAAAGTCCAAAAGAACCCCCAAAAATTACTGATATGTTTTTTCTCATTTTATACTTTTGATAACAAGATAGTTAGCCATAAACTCCTTTTTTGGATTTTTAACACTAACAAGTTTAGTTCCACTATAAACAATAATTTCTTTATTCAATTTCAATTTTTCTTCAAAACCAGTTGTTTCTAAACCTTTTTCTTTGCTCCAGCCAAGAGATTCAGTTATTTTATTGTATATTACGACAAAACTCTTTCCTAGCTCTTTTTTGGGTTTTTGGTCAAATCCATAAATCGAATCAAATAGAAAGGATTCATAAAACCTCCAAGCATCAGGGATGAGACAAGCCAAAGATATTCCCTCGTTTTCAAGATATTTTTTTACTCTTCCAGTTACCTTAAATTCAGTTTTAAACTTCCCATAATTTAGCTCTCCTATTTTCTCCGTTTTCATTTTCTTCTATTCCGAACACTATTGCTCAGGGCGGAAGGAGAGAATCGAACTCTCGTCTCACGGACCACAACCGCGCATTCTA
>JBBTVE010000030.1:0-6958 GCA_038063395.1 Patescibacteria group bacterium | reverse complement strand
TAATAGAGATCAAATACGAAAAATAAACATTGCTATTTCCATCACAATAACTAAAATAATATCTGACTATTGATTACGCGGGGTTAGTATAGTGGTAATACACCTCCTTGCCAAGGAGGAGCCGCGAGTTCGATTCCCGTACCCCGCTCAGTAAAAACTCAAGAAAAATAGCGTTTTTTAGTAACTAATCATCGCTTTTCTCGTTTATTATGATAGATGGCGAAAAAAACATAATTGAACGCGCCATAGGTGGCGAGGCTTCGGCTTTTGGCAGGCTTTATGACGAGTATCAGCCGAAAATTTACCGGTTTATTTATCTTAAAGTCGGCCATCGTGAGGAAGCCGAAGACCTTTGTCATCAAACATTTATAAGCGCTTGGGAGAATATCAATAATTACCGATTTCAGGGATATCTTTTCTCAACCTGGCTTTACTCTATTGCCAGAAACAAAGTTATTGATTATTACCGCGCTAAAAAAACAACCGTCAATCTGGAAATTGAAACTATTCAAATTCTGGAAATCGGCGTTTCAAACGAACAATTAATTGATACGCGGCTTGAAATGGAAAAAGCGAAAGAGGCGATATTAAAACTCAATCCCCTGGAACAAGACGTAATCATTATGAGATTTATAGAAGATCTTAGTCCGAAAGAAATCGCTAAATCTTTGGATAAAAGCGAAGTGGCGATCAGGCAAATCCAGCACCGAGCAATAAAAAATTTAAAGAAGATTTTGGAAATCAACGAATAAAATGGAAAAGGATTTATTTAAAATTTTAAAACAGCTTCAAAATATTCAACCCAATCCCGATTATTCCAATCAATCGCGGTTTTTGATTTTATTAAAAAACAATAACGAAAAACATCGCGGATACGCGGTTTCCGATGTTTTAAGCTGGTTAAATCTGCACCGAATGATTTCCGCCGCCAGTTTAATTAGCGCTTTCATTATAATTGTTTTCTTAACGGTTTCTTATTTGCCCGGCAATAAAAATAATCTAGTGGCTGAAGCCAATGAAATTAATTCTTCCATTCAAATAAGATTGGATGAAATTAAATATCTATTGGAAAACCAATCATCAATTAATCTTGACCAAGCCGATATTGCCCGGGAAAAACTTGGATTATCGGCCCAAGCGCTGAATGAAGCCAACGAATTGAACGCTCAAGGAGCGGAAATGGAAAAAATTCTAGAAAAAATAAAATCCGCTGAACAAGCTTTAAGTGAAATAGAATCACTGCTCTCTCAATAAATAATGCAATAAATAATGTTCGAAAAAAAATAGCCCTGATAAATTTCAGGGCTATTTTTGTATTAAAATAAAATTCGTTATTTTACCGCTTCTTTAAAGGCCTTACCTGCTTTGAATTTCGGCTTGGTTGAAGCCGCGATTTGGATCTTCTCTCCGGTTTTCGGATTAATACCCATTCGAGCGGCTCTTTTAACGGTTTTGAAAACGCCAAAACCGGCAATCGCCACCTCCTCTCCCTTTGCCAAGGTTTTTGTAATTGTGTCAAAAACTGCCTCTACTGCCGTCACTCCCTGCTTTTTAACTTCAATCCCGGCTATCTTTATTACTTCCTCTATAAGTCCAACTTTATTCATAATTGCTGATTATAAATTATTATCTTTTGATTCTCGACCTTTTCTAATTTTATTAGATTGTACGGAAAAATCTGTTCAAAACAAGTATAGCAAGACTATTTGGCGTATTCAACAGCTCGCAATTCTCTGATAACATTCACCTTAATTTCTCCGGGATATTTTAATTCCGATTGGATTTTAGCGGCGATATTTCTGGCAAGTTCCAATGCTCCAAAGTCGTCTATTTTTTCCGGCACCACAAAAATCCTCAATTCCCTGCCGGCGGAAACCGCGTAAGCGCTTTTAACTCCTTCAAAAGCAGTGGCAATTTTTTCCAAATCCCCTAATCTCTTTAAATAATTTTCCAACGTGTCGCGTCTTGCTCCGGGCCGAGCGCCGGAAATGGCGTCTGCCGCCGCCACAATATAAGATTCCGGACTGCTAAACGGATATTCTCCATGATGGGCTTCCATCGCTTTAATCACCTCTTCGGCAATCCCGAACTTCTTCAAAATCCGCTGACCAAGCTCAATGTGTTTGCCGCCGACTTCTTGATCAACCGCCTTACCAAGATCATGAAGTAAAGCTCCAAGTTTCGCCACTTCAACATTAACTCCAAGCTCCGCCGCCATCATTGCCGACAAATGCGCGCACTCAATAGAATGATTCAAAACATTCTGACCATAGCTGGTGCGAAAATACAATCGACCTAAAAGCTGAATTATTTCTTTCGGAAGATTATAAACTCCGACTTCATAAGCGGCTTCCTCTCCTTTTTCCCCAATGATTTTATTAATTTCCACCTTTGCTTCTTCAACCTTTTCCTCAATTTTCGCCGGCTGGATCCGGCCGTCTTTAACCAATTTTTCCAAAGCCAATCGGGCTATTTCCCTGCGAACGGGATCAAAACAAGAAACAACGATCGTTCCCGGAGTTTCATCAATAATAAATTCCGCTCCGGTTTCCCTCTCTAAAGCCCTGATATTTCTTCCTTCGCGGCCGATAATTTTACCCTTCAAATCCTCGTCTAGATTAAAAACGGTCGTGGTTATTTCTCCAACGCGAGTTCGCCCTAATCGCTGCATTGCCGAAACCATAATTTCAACGCCTTTTCGTTCAATTTCCTCTTTTCTTTCTTTTAATAATTTTTGAACTGATCCCTTAATATCTTCTTGATATTTTTCTTTAACTTCCTCTAAAAGTTTCTCTTTGGCTTCCGCCTCGGTTAATTTGGCGACATTTTCGAATTCCAGAGCTAATTTTTGTTTTAATTCGGCTAATTGATTTTTAGCGGTTTTTATTTTTTCGGCGTCTTCCTTAAGTTGATTTTCGGAAGAACGTAAATCTTGAGATTGTTTTTCCAAATGTTCCTCTTTTTTCAAAAGTCGCTCTTCAAGCCCTCTGAGTTGAAGTTTCTGTTCTCTCTCTTCCTTTTTTATTTCCTCAAGCGCGCCGGCGGCTTTCCCCTGCGCCTCAAGAATTATTTCATTGGTTTTAACTTTAGCTTCTTCAAGCTGGCGCTTTATTTTTTGCTCAACTGAACTGGATTGCTTAGCGGCAATCAACTGCCTGATAAAATAACCCGCTACAAGTCCGACAAGCACTAAAATTCCCAAAAAAATCGGGTTTTGATAAATCATTTATTTTATTGTTCGCTAACCTCATATTTGAAAAGCAAAGCGCTTGGCGATTTGCGATTTATAAAAATTAGGAACCATTAATTCCTTGCGATGCTTTTATTATAGGGTTAGAATAATAAAATGTCAAAACGCTGTGTTATTCTCATAATTTTAGACGGTTATGGTATCGGTAAATCTGATGATTCAAACCCGATATTCGCGGTTGGCTCTAATGGCCCTCAAAATATCAATCATATTAAAGCCAGTTATCCATCTGCCTCCCTTCAAGCTTCCGGCATTGCCGTCGGCTTGCCTTGGAAAGAAGAAGGCAATAGCGAAGTCGGACATTTGAATATCGGCGCCGGTAAAATAATTTACCAAAATTATCCCCGCGTCAGTTTGGCAATTCAAGATAAAAGTTTTTTTAAAAACAAAACGATTTTAGCCGCTTTTAATCATTCAAAAAAAAATAGCTCCGCCGTTAATTTAATTGGCTTGCTCACCGAAGGTAATGTCCATGCTTCACTTGAACACTTGGCAGCGCTGATTGAATTCGCGAAAAATGAAAAAGTTCCAACAATTAATCTTCATTTAATTACGGACGGCCGCGACAGTTCGCCGCAAAGCGCGCTAAAACTTCTAAAACGCCTTTCTTTTTCTGAACAAATAAAACTGGCGTCCATCGCCGGCCGTTATTACGCGATGGACAATAATAGGCAATGGGGCCAAACTCAACAATATTATCAAACCATTATCGGTGAAGGGCCTGTTATTGAGAATATTGAAAATTATATCAATGGAATTTATCAAAAAGGATTGAATGATGAATATGTTCTCCCCGTCATTGTTTTTTCGCGAGAAAACGCCATCAAAGACAATGATTCCGTAATTTTTTTCAATTTTCGCGAAGACCGAATGCGGCAAATCGTTGAATCTTTCGCCAATCCGGCTTTTGAAAAATTCCCAGTCAAAAAATTCTCCAATCTTTATTTGTCATCGCTAATAAGCTATGACGATCGATTCAAAATTCCCGTGGCTTTTGCAAAAGAAACCGTGGAAAATTCTTTAAGTAAAGTTCTGTCCGATAACGGAAAAATTCAATTCAAAATCGCTGAAACCGAAAAATACGCCCATATTACCTATTTTTTCAACGGCCAAAAAGAACAGCCGTTCAAAAACGAATATCGAATTTTAATTCCGTCAAAAATCGATTTCCGTCACGAAGAACATCCGGAAATGATGGCTGCTGAAATTACCGGCCGGCTGATTGAAGCAATTGAAGAGGGCGGATATGATTTTATTTTAGCCAATTACGCCAATGCCGACATTATCGCCCATACCGGAAATTTTGAAGCGGCTGTTCAAGCTGTTAAAATTCTTGATGAACAAATCGGTAAATTAGTTAAAGCCGCCTTAAATCGCAACGCTTATTTAATAATCACCGCTGATCACGGCAATATTGAAAGAATGGCCAATCCCCTAACCGGCGAAGTGGAAACCCAACACGATTTATCTCCGGTGCCGATTTATCTGATTGCCAAAGAATTTGAAAAATCAAAAAACGAAGAAGAAATTAAAATGTCCGAAAAAACATCTATCGGCGTTTTAGCCGACATCGCGCCGACTATATTGGAACTGATGAATATTCCCCAGCCAAAAGAAATGACCGGCCAAAGTTTGATTAAATTATTTGGAAATTGAAATTTCATTTTTTATGTATTTTAATCCCATCTTCTCCGATAGTAATAAAAACCGAAGGAATGTCGGTCCAACAACCGACATTAAAATAATTAACGCCGTTGATAATTTCTGCCGTTTCCCGATGAGTATGCCCGCAAAAAACATAATGAATGCCTTTTTTCAAGGCATGGCGCGCCGCGCCCTGGGCAATTTTTCCAGAAAGTCGAAGCCATTTTTTAGAAGCTCTTTTTATAAAACGGCTAAAATTTAAATTAAGTCTTTGTAAAATTATATAAATAGACGAAGCAATATCGCTAATAAGCTTGTTATCCGCCAAAAATCTGTCAAACTGATGGCCGTGGATTGCCAGATATTTTTCATTTTTATATTTCCAAACATATTCTTGAGTCACTTTAATTCCAATAAAGTGGGATATCACCTTGAATATAAGCTCATCGTGATTTCCTAAAACCCAAATTATTTCAATATCGCATTTTGGATTAGAAAGTTCCTGAATATAAGAAAGAAGTTCCCAGTGGTCTTTCTCCAAATCGCTGAAATTTAAATCGTCAAAAATATCGCCAAGAAGAATAAGGCGGTCAAAGCTGTGATTTTTAAGGACATTAAGCAATTCCTTAGCTCGGCTCACTTTCGAACCAAGATGAACATCTGAAACGATAATTGTATCGATTTTAGACATAAGTTTTAAAAGTTTAAATATTAGAATGAACTAATTTTTTACTCGATTTCTTCTAAAAATATCTTTTTCTCAAAACCGCCGCGATTTTGTTTTCTTTCTTTTTTTAATTTTATAATTTCTTCTTTATTTAAATTAAAAGCTTTTTCTATTGATTCCACTACTTCTAAAATATCTCCAATTTCTTTTGATAAGTCGGCATTATTTTCTGCTAAAATAGCTTCATTAGCTTCTTCTATTAATTTATTTTTCAATTCTTTCTTATATTCTTCATCATTAAGTATCCTTATTTTGAGAATTTTACCATCTTTTTCAATAATTTCTGGGATTTTATCTCTTACTAATTTATTATAAATTTTTGCCATAATTATTTTATTTCCCGATTTTAATTCTAAAATTCATCTCGTCTATTTTTATTTCTCCGCCGCTTTCAATAACATCTTTAAATTCTATTTTTTCAACGCCAACGGATTTTTTAAATTCACTTTCGAATTTTTCTATTAAATTTTTGCCTTCGTGGCTTGTGGTAATTTCCAAAACTATTTTTTGATCAGGGGTTAAATTACTTATCTTGCGTAAATCCTGAATAAATCGCGTCAATTCTCGCGATTGTCCTTCTTTTTTTAATTCCGGCGTAATTATCGTATCAATCTCAACTTCATTCTCTATTTTATCACTAAAAATAATTTCCTTAACATTAATTTCGTCCTTTATTAAATTGAGTAATTCTTTATGATTTTTGATTTTTGATTTTTGATTTTTGATTTTAAACAAAGCGAGTGACTGCCTCACTTTTATTCCCGCTTTTTGACGCGCTTCAAGTCCAAGCGAACAAATTTTTCGCGTTTCTGCCATTTTTTCAAATAATTTTTTATCGCGTTTTAATATTTTTTCCGCAAAACGACTTATTAACGGCTTTAATTTTGGCCAATTTTCAAGATGAACGGACTTAATCCTCTCGACATTTGACGTCTGACGTTTGACATTTTGATAAATCATTTCTGCCATAAACGGCATAAACGGCGCGATAAGTTTGGAAAACTCCAATAAAACATATCTGGTTGTCGCAATGGCATTCTCCTTGTCTTCATTTTCGTTTTTAAATCGTTCACGCGAACGCCTTAAATACCAAGTTGATAAATCATCAACAAAATCGGAAATCGGTTTAACCGCTTTATCCAATTCATACTTATCCATCCATTTTGAAACTTCGCCTTTTAATTCTTCCAGCCGCGCGATAATCCATTTATCCAATAGATTTGTAGTTTGTAGTTTGTAGTTTGTAGTTTGTAGTTTGCCGGCGTAGAGTTCATAAAATTTATAAACATTCCATAATCTTAAAATTATTTTTTTATAAATCTCATCAACGCTTTTTT
>JBBTVE010000029.1:0-8255 GCA_038063395.1 Patescibacteria group bacterium | reverse complement strand
CGACCCAATTCTGCCGCCCTTCCCGCCGCCATCATTCCCGCTGGCCCTCCGCCAATAACAATAACATCCCACATATCGCTATTTAATCATATTTATGATATGATATAAATAATGAAGTTATTGAAAAAAGTAAAAAGCGATTTAGATAAGAAATTTCAAAAGGTCTTAAAAACGCCCGCGAGTTTTGATTTTTTTGCGGCAATCCACGATTTTATTGAATATATCGAATCAAATTCATCTCTTTTCAACAGTCTTTCATCTCGCGTAAAATCCAATCGAAAATTGAATATTCCTAATAAATACAGTTATTTAAAACAAATTTATCAAGGACTGGAAGATGCCAATATCAAATCAAATGTCGACTTAGGGCATACAAGATATATGATAATTCAAGAATTAAATCGGATTAGAAATAAAGATATTTCAGAAAGTAATTCGTTTTGGAAAAAACGCGAATTATTTAGAAAATTGACAAGCGAGATCTATAAAGTATTAAACCCGAATCAAGTATAAGTAAAACCATACGATATGGAACCGCTTGCCTCAAAAATTAGGCCTAAAACCCTAAAGGATTTTGTCGGCCAAGAGCATCTGGTCGGCGAAAACAAGCCGTTAAATATCGCCATAAAACAAAAGCATTTGTTTTCTTTTATTTTGTGGGGTCCGCCAGGAAGCGGCAAAACGACTTTGGCCAAAATATACGCCAATAGTTTGAACGCGAAAATTTACGAATTGTCCGCGGTCTCGGCTGGTAAAGCGGATATTAAAAAAATATTAGATGAAGATTCTGAAGGAATTTTTAAGGGAACTTTTTCTAAGGTTTTATTTTTAGACGAAATTCATCGTTTTAATAAAGCTCAACAGGATTATTTACTGCCTTTTGTAGAAAGAGGGGAGATAATTTTAATCGGCGCCACTACCGAGAATCCAAGTTTTGAAGTGATACCGGCTCTGCTTTCCCGATGCCGGATTTTTGTTTTAAATGAACTTTCGGAAAGCGATATGCGGGCTATTATTAAAAGAACCGGATTGAAAATAGATAAAGAAGCGGGGGATTGGTTGGTTAATATGGCCAACGGCGATGCCAGACAGGCTATTACGATGTTGGAAAATACGGAAAAACTTTACAAAAAAATCACAATAGAAAATTTAAAAAACACTCTTCAGTCAAAATTTTTAAGATACGACAAAAAAGGAGAAGAACATTACAATACCATTTCGGCTTTTATTAAAAGTATGAGAGCTAACCAGCCGGACGCGGCTTTATATTATTTGGCGCGGATGATTGACAGCGGCGAAGACCCGAAATTTATTGCCCGTCGGATGGTTATTTTCGCTTCAGAGGATATTGGTTTGGCTTTGCCCGCGGCTTTGGTGGTGGCGAATGATGTTTTTAGGGCCGTAGAAACAATTGGATTGCCGGAATGCGGAATTAATTTGGCGCACGGCGTAGCTTATCTTTCTCAATGTAAAAAAGACAGAAGCGCTTATGAGGCGTATATGGAAGCAATGGCAGACGTTAAAAACTTCGGTAACTTGCCCATTCCCTTAAATTTGCGAAACCCGGAAACAAAACTGATGAAAGAATTGGATTATGGAAAAGGGTACGAAAAATATTCAAAAGAATCCTTTCTCCCCGACAAACTAAAAGGCAAAAAATATCTAAAGAAATAATGAATCAATCAAAAACTTCTTGGGGAGGAGTTGCCAAGTGGTATGACAATTTATTGAAAGAAGAAGGAACTTATCAAAAAGAAGTCATTCTGCCGAATTTATTGCGCCTTTTGGATATTAAGGGAGAGATAATTCTTGACCTTGCTTGCGGCCAGGGATTTTTTACTCGAGAATTTCATAAAAAAGGAGCTAAAGTTATTGGCGTGGATATTTCCAAAGAATTAATAGCTCTTGCCAGAAAAAATTCGCCTAAAGACATGAATTTTTCGGTTGCTCCAGCGAATAATCTTGATTTTCTTTCGGCGGGGAGCGTTAATAAAATTACCATCATAATGTCAATTCAAAATATTGAAGATGTCGCTGGAGTTTTTAAGGAATGTTATCGTGTTCTAAAACCAAACGGAAAATTATTTATAGTAATGAGTCATCCGGCTTTCCGCGTGTTTAAAGAAAGCAGTTGGGGATATGATGAAAAAAATAAAATCCAATATAGACGGATTGATAGCTATCTTTCCGAATCAAAGGTTAAAATACAAATGCATCCGGGCGCGAATCCGTCGGATTATACTATTTCGTTTCATCGGCCTTTGCAATTTTATTTTAAACTTTTAGGTAAAAACAAATTTTGTGTGAGCCGTTTGGAAGAATGGAATTCAAATAGAAAAAGCCAGCCCGGTCTTCGCGCCATTGCGGAGAATAAATCCAGAAAAGAAATCCCTTTATTTATTTTTATGGAGGCCGTCAAGATGAGATAACTTTAAAAGAGTATTTGACAAAAACATTATTTTCCTGATATACTTGAAGGGTGCGATCACACCAAGAGATGCTGTCGAGTTTCTGGGCAAAAAATAATTTAAAAAAATAATCACATGAACGGAACTATCAAAACGCTCACGGATAGGGGATTTGGATTCATTACCCGTGAAGGCGAGGAGAAAGATCTTTTCTTTCACTCTAAAGAATTAAAAGGAGTGACATTTGACGAACTTAAGGTCGGCGATACCGTTACCTTTGAAGTCGTTGATACTGAAAAGGGTCAATCCGCCACAAACGTATCGCGCGCTTAATAACGCCGATTCAAAAAATCACCCCAGAATGGGGTGATTTTTTTTATAGTGTTTTTACAAATTTAACTTGACTAAAAAATCAGAAAACGCTATTTTTAAAAAAGATAGATAATAAAAATAAGAAAAAAAGGAGGGGGAAATGAGAAAATTGACAGGAATGATGGTAATGATTTTTGTAATGTTGTTTTTGTTCAGTTGCGCGGCGTTGCAACCAAAACGGGCGGAAAAAACGGTAGAAGTAAATCAGCAACAAGTAGAAAAAGTAGTTGTTTTGGTTAAGGGAGAAATCGACTATATCAAGCCGATGGAAATTTCTTCCTTAGACGGAACCGAAATGATCATAACAATGGTAGGCTTCAAAAGTGGAGAAGGGGTAATTCTTTCCGGAATTTATCCGGGTCTCCGTGAAGGCAAAAAAGTAAAAATTCACCTTGGTCAAAGGACAAAAGATTACAAAGGTTCGGCAGTCTATGAGGCTGCTAAAATAGAGCCTATTATCGAGTAGGATATAGGGGGTAATAAACTGCCCCCTTTTTTTTATAAAGCGTTTAAGATAGTATAAAATTGTGATATTATTTATAATATGAAAAAAGAAATCATTATTTTAATTATATTAATAATTTTAATCGTTGTCGGCGTTTATGTTTTTTTGGCTAATAAACAAGTGGAACCAATTCAAACAAATACTCAAACTATGAAAAACCTAATTACTATCAAAACAAATTTCGGTGAAATTCAATTTGAAGCTTATAACGCTGACGCGCCAAAAACAGTCGCAAATTTCGTTGCTTTAGCTAATAAGGGATTTTACAATAATTTAATTTTTCATCGCGTTATCAAGGGATTTATGATTCAAGGTGGAGACCCAAATGGCAATGGAACCGGCGGACCGGGATACCAATTTGAAGATGAGTTAAATTCTCAAACAGAATCATACAGAGCCGGTTATGTGAAGGGAGTAGTAGCGATGGCCAATGCCGGTTCGAATACTAACGGCAGTCAATTTTTCATAATGTTGGAAAATTATGCTTTGCCCAATAATTACACGATTTTTGGGAAAGTCGTGAATGGGCAAGAGGTGGTTGATAAAATAGGGGATATAAAAACGGATTCGAATGATAAGCCGTTGAGTTCGGTAATAATGGAAAAAGTTACGGTAGAATGATAAAATTAACGCATGGATGTTTTTTCTCACGGACTTTGGAGCGCGGCAATTTATAAGGGCGCTAATATAAAAACAAAGCGGTCAATGAAAGTATGGCTTGCGATTATTTTCGGCGTTTTCCCCGACGTATTTTCATTTACTCCGCTTTTCATCAGGTTATTTTGGGGTTTGGTTTTTGGCAGTTTAAGTTTCTCGGATTTTCCGAGGCCAGACGCGACAGAGCCGGTAAGACCGGACACTCTTTTTATTTTTAAGGCCACGAGTTTTCTTTATAGTTTCAGTCACAGTTTAATCGCGTTTATTATTATTTTTGGCATTATTTCTTTGATTTTTAGAAGACCCATTTGGGAAATGTTCGCCTGGCTTTTTCACATTTTAATTGATATTCCGACTCACAATTATAAGTTTTATCCAACGCCGTTTTTATGGCCAATCTCTGATTTCAAGTTTAACGGCTTTTTATGGAGCGCGCCGTGGTTTCTCGTCCTTAATTATTCCGCGTTGATAATAGTATTTATTTTATTAAGATTAAAAAAGAAAAATGTCTAAATTTTATAATCCTCAAAGAAAACGGAATCTTTTTGACCCTGAATCAAAAGTTCCATATAGGATAAGTCGGAGCAAAATCGATTTATTTTTGAATTGTCCTCGGTGTTTTTATCTAGACCGGCGGCTTGGCGTTGGCCAACCGCCCGGCTTTCCTTTTAGTTTGAATGCCGCGGTGGATAAATTATTAAAAAAGGAATTTGATATTCATCGCGCGAAAGGTGAGCCTCATCCTTTGATGAAAGCATACGGTTTGGATTTGATTCCGCTTCAACATGAGAAAATGGATGAATGGCGAGACGCTTTAAGAGGAGGGATTCAATATCTTCATCCAAAAACTAATTTGCTTATTACGGGTGGAATTGACGATGTTTGGGTCGGTTCTGATGGAGAATTAAGCATTGTTGATTATAAAGCCACTTCAAAAAGCGAGGAAGTGAATTTGGACGCGGATTGGCAGATAGGTTACAAGCGGCAGATGGAAATCTATCAATGGCTTTTCCGAAAAAACGGATTTAAAGTCAGCGACATCGGTTATTTTGTTTATTGCAACGGCGACGCGGATAAAGACGCTTTTGACGGGAAGTTGGAATTCAATGTGAAAATATTGCCTTACGAGGGGAATGATAAATGGATAGAGCAGGCGATTTTAGACACTTATCATTGTTTGACGCAAAATACATTACCTAAATCATCTTCAGAGTGCGATTTTTGTTCTTATAACGCTTCAGTTAGAGATGTCGTGAAAGATTATTAGTAATCGCCGCCTTTTTTTCTTATTTTAAGATGATAGGCGACATACCCGGCTATCAAGAGAGCGAGGAAATATACAAGGAAAGCGATTCCGTTTTTACCGCTGTTGAGTGTAAGAAATTTACTTATGGCGGCTAAAAATGGAGATGATTTCGGAGTAATTATCGGTTCAATATTTGGAAGTTGGATTTCTTCAATAACCGGTTGTTGGGTTTGTTCTTCAGTGCCTTGTTCAACTGGCTGAGAAGATGGTTGGGGTAAAGAAGTTTGCGGCGTTACCAATGAAGCCAATGTTTGTTCTAATGAGGTCAGCCCTTCTCCTAATATTGAATAAGAAATTTCCGTTGGTATTGGTAGAGAAACTATTGGTAAGGGAGTTGATGGTGTATATCCTCCACCACCGCCGCCGCCTCCGCCTCCGCCGCCTTCGTCACCTCCTGCTGACGGCGTTGTAAAGCTATTTTCATCTCCCACATTTTCGGGAGAAGCCGCGGAAACAGCGCGGTAATAATAAGTTGTTCCGGCTGTTAATCCCGTAATAGCAACAGAATGCTCAGTTACTTTATTGAGCCCAGTATCTTGTTCAACCGTTGAAAAAGCGTAGTCGTAATTTGGAGCATCGCCAAGTACAAGATGAGAAACCGTATCATAAATAACGCGGCTGGTTGCCAGTTTGTCAGTTGTCCAAATAATGGTAAAGCTTGTTGTTTCAATAGTACTAGTGGCTGTTTCGCCGGAAATTACCGCTAATTTTTGGTTGCCGAATAATAGTTCACTTTGATTTATTGTATTATCTTTATTTACAACATTGTCCGTTACTTCAACAAACACATCAAAAAATGAATTCGTTGTTGGCGCGGTTTGTGTCCAGCCGCTTTGCTGTGTTTCGCTTACGCGGTAGTGCCCCGATGTGAAAACAGGAATTGAGAATTTTCCGTTTGCGTCGGTGAGATTAAATGAGATGAGCTCAATAGGAATCATTTCTTTTCCAAGACGATCTACTCTTATTTCCCAACCCTCAATTCCCGGCTCATTCGTTGTGCCGTTTGGCATGTGCCACACCCCATCGCCATCAAGGTCATTAAACTTATATCCCTCAATTAACGGGTATTTCCAGTTGCCGAACTCAAGGGGAACACTTAATTCGCTCTGATTCACATCCTGTCCGCTTAACTCCACAAATACGTCAAAGAAAGAGGCGCGCAAGAGATCAAAATCCGGGTCTCCGATGCGTAGAAGATCAAAATCCGGGTCTCCAATAGAGTCAAGATTATATTCAATGTCAAAAAATGAATCTAGGCGCGGTGCCGGATTGGTTGCCTGCCAACCGCTCTTTGTTTCTTCAAAAAGTTTGTAGCGGCCAGGGCCGACATTGGGAATGGCGAAATCGCCGTTAGCGCCGGTCAAATCCATGGCAATAATTTCAATCGGAATGGTTTCGTGTCCGTCTTTCTGTTTTGGATCGCCGTTCTGTCGTCCCAGAGCCATGATAACGTTGGATAATCCCGGCTCGTTCGCGGTGCCATTTGGCTGATGCCACACCCCATCCCCATCAAGGTCGTCCCATTTAAATCCGGTAATAGTGACATTATGGAAATTGCCGAAATTCAAATCATTCTCACCCTCGCCGGAAGTAATAGTTACCGTATGTTTGAAGTTTGGAGCACCGGGGAATGTCTGTGTCCAGCCGCTATCCAGCACTTCGCGGATAATATAATTTCCGGGAGTAAAATTAGAAAATAAATACCAGCCATCTTCGTCCGTGGTTGTTTCGTCAATAAGATTTTCGTCGCTGTCATAGAGTTCAATCGTCCAATCTTCAATTCCGAATTCTTCCCCCCATTCTCCATTGCCGTCTGTGTCTTCCCATTTATAACCGGAAATATTGCCTTTTCGATAATTGCCGAAATCCTTGCCGTTGATATTATCTCCAGCAATAACTGTTACTATATATCCCACATTTTCATTACAAGAGATTGTTCCCTCATCGCTTAAAGCGGGATAAGACTGCGTCCATCCTTCTTGAGGCGTTTCACAAATATTATAGATGCCCGGCGGAACAAGAATGGCATAATCGCCGCCTTCTTCATTGGTTATTGCTGGATAATCGCCACTTTCAACAACATCTTCTGTTGCGGGATCATCTTGCTGTGTTGCGGTAATTGTCCAACCGCCAATACCTCGGTCTTCACCCACAATACCATCGGCATTCGCATCCTCAAATTTCTTACCCGTGATTAAGGCGTCTTGCGTATTATTGACCGTACAACTCATTTCTTCTCCCGGATTAAGAGTAATTTCAAATGGATTTACTATTAAACCAAATGGGTCGTTGGTGTTATTTCCATTACAGGCGATATTTTGGGAACCGGTCCAATCCAGCGGGGCGAGAACGGTTTCCACGAGAGAGTATACTCCTTGAAGTAAATCGCTGATATTCCAAACGCCGCTTGGAGTAAAAGTAGTAGATGAACTAAAATTTTGAGGACCTGTTAGGTCGAACTGAAATTCGCCGATAGTAATGGGGCTAGAAATTTTTTCAAGTGAAAACGACGCGCGTTTAGTGTTCGTGAATGTGCAAATAATATCCTCGCCGGGGTCTAATCCGAATGTGACTATTCCGGTTTGAATATTCCCGCTGCTTGGATTAGCGCTTCCGCCGTCATTGCAAGAAATTTCAGTGAGATCCCATCCTGCAGGAACTGTTTCTGTTGATGAATACTCTCCCGACAATAGATTGCCTCGTGTTGCTGATTCTCCGTCAGAAAGCGTAGCTTCTACATCGCCCGTGAAGGAAAAATCCGTCGGGTCGCCATTAGGAAAAGTTTCTTTCACAACCCTAATGCTCCCATATTTTGTGTTTTCAAAAGTACAGGTGACGGTTTCGCCATCAGATAATGAGATAGCGTTGACTGGACTGTCGTCAGAACACATAGCGCTTGTTTGTGTCCATCCTACTGGAACAATTTCAGCCATACTATATGTTCCAATAGGAACACTTAAAATTGTTTTTGTGTTAGAAAGAGTATTGGTATTGTCGCCGTCATCAT
>JBBTVE010000028.1:0-6904 GCA_038063395.1 Patescibacteria group bacterium | reverse complement strand
GTCCGCCTATTTCGGTGTTGATTTCACCTATAGCACTGGCTCCAATATTCAGGCTAGTGAATGGAAATGTATGCTTGCCTTGTCTTGGTCAGATACATCTCAGAAGTTGAGTCAAAACTTAAACTATGAAAGCACCTCTGGGGCCAAACATTACGATCTTCAGAAATCCTTTAATAGGAGCTCTTCGTATTCAAAAATCAGCGAAAATATTGTCAATTTAGGACTTGATGAGCACTTAAATACAGAAAGTGCGACTTTGCGGGGCAATCACTCCAGTTCTCTCTATAATTTTTCTGCAAATTATTTAGCGAGTCGTGACAAGACAACAAGGGATCTGACCGAAAATGGGAGTCTTAATTTTGCGACAGCCTATGGTTGGACTGCCGAAGGAGGACATTCATGGATGGCTCCTGTCCATGACAGTTTTGCTGTTTTTGAATTAGGAGAGGGTTTGAAAAACAAAATAATTGAAACCAGCGTCGGTCGTTTAATTTTTAATCGTGTTTTGCCGGAAGATTTTGATTTTGTCAATAAAACAATGAATAAAGAGGAATTGGGGAAACTGCTTTCGGAATTTATTGATAAATATGGGATTAAGGACGTCTGGATGACTTTGGATAAAATCAGGGGATTGGGATTTAAGTACGCCACGGTTTCCGGCGTAAGTTGGGGAATGGATGATCTAATTGTACCGAAAGAAAAAAAGGAAATTATCATTGCTGCGGAAAAAGAAGTCGTTTTAATTAAAGATCAATATGAAAACGGTCTTTTAACTGATTCGGAGCGCCACGCCAGAATTGTGGAAATTTGGGATAAAACCAAAGACGCTATCGCCAAAGTAGTTCCTCAAAATCTTAATTCTCGACAATCGGTTTATTCCATTATTGATTCCGGCGCGAGAGGTACTTGGCGTCAGCCAGTACAGATGACCGGTATGAAGGGATTGGTGCAAAATCCAAAAGGAGAAACAATCGAATTGCCAATAAAGTCGTCTTATAAAGAGGGATTGAATGTCTTGGAATTTTTTATTAACACTCACGGCGCGCGTAAAGGTTTAACCGATACGGCTTTAAAAACCGCTCAGGCGGGATATTTGACGCGACGCTTAGTTGATGTGGCTCAAGACGTGGTTGTCAGGGATAAAGATTGTCGGACGACTGAAGGCTTTTCAATAATTCGCAAAGAAGGCAAGGAATATGGTTATTCTTTTGGACGGAGATTATTCGGACGGACGATTCTTGAAGATGTTAAAGTTGGCAATAAAATTATCATTAAAGCCGGCGAAATAATTGATAGGAAAAAAATAGAAATTGTTGAAAATTCTCCGGTAGAAATCATTAAGGTTCGTTCCCCAATCACTTGCAAGACTATTTATGGCGTTTGTTCCAAATGCTACGGATTGGATCTGGCTTCTTTGGAGTCTGTGGCAATAGGCGAGGCGGTTGGTGTTGTGGCGGCGCAATCAATTGGTGAGCCGGGAACGCAGTTAACACTTCGAACTTTTCATACGGGAGGAGTGGCTGGGGTGGATATTACTCACGGCCTTCAAAGGGTTCAGGAGATTTTTGAAGTCAGATTGCCTAAGGGTAAAGCGTTTTTAGCCGAAGATGACGGCGTTATTGAGGATATTGAAGAAAAAAAATCTCTAAAAATCATTAAATTAAAAATTTCCGCCGTTAGTAAAGGCAAAAAAGCGAAAATAATCGAATATCCAGCGCCTCGAACAGCTGCTATTTATTTCAAACCCAAAGATAAAGTTAAAAAAGGAGATCAGCTTTCCGAGGGCAGTCTTGATTTGCAGGAATTATTCAAGCTTCGCAATCGCGAGGCGGTTGAACGTTATATTATCAATGAGATTCAAAGGATTTATGTTTCAGAGGGAAGCATTATCAACGATAAGCATTTGGAAATTATCGTTAAAGCGATGTTTTCGCGGTTAATGATTAAAGAAGCGGGCGATACTAATTTTGCGCCGGGAGAAACCGTGGAAAGCTCCAAATTTTTTGAAGTTAATAGGCAAATTAAGAAAAAAAATAAACAACCGGCTAAAGCCAAACAATTATTAATGGGTATTACTCGGGTGGCGCTTTCAACGGAGAGCTTCCTTTCGGCGGCTTCTTTCCAGGAAACGGCCAGAGTGTTGGTGACGGCGGCAATAGAAGGTAAAGAGGATAAATTGAGGGGACTTAAAGAAAACGTGATTATTGGAAGATTAATTCCGGCCGGCACGGGTTACAAAAAAGAAAGTAATGATGGGAAATAAGAAATAGTTGATATTTCTTATTAATTTCATTAATATAAATTCATGGAAAAAGAACAAAAAAAATACGAAATCAGTTTTTTGGTCAGAGATGAAAATGGCCAACAAGAAATAACGAAAACTCTTGAGAGCCATCAGGCTTCAATTATTGACGGCGGCAATATTTTAAGAATTAGTTTGGCTTATCAAATAAAAAAAGAAAACGAGGCTTATTTCGGCTATTTGCACTTTTTAGCCAATACGGATAAAATTAAAAATATTTCCGATGATTTAAAATTAAATCAAAAAGTTTTAAGATTTTTGATTATCACTCCGCCAATTACCAGGATGATTAGAATGGCAACTCCAAGAATTATTAAGAAAACGTTTCAGCCAAGAGCAGTTGAAAAAATGGAAATTAAGAAACCCTTGTCGGCGCCAACAGCGACATTAAGTAATGAAGCGTTAGAGAAAAAACTGGAAGAAATACTAAAGTAATTATGAATCTAAATAAAGTTTTTTTGATAGGTAATTTAACAAGAGATCCAGAGCTCCGGATGTTGCCCTCGGGAAAACCGGTGGTTTCTTTCGGGGTAGCCACTAATAGAATTTGGAAAGATCAGCAGGGGAATCAGCAAAAAGAAGCGGAATTCCATAATGTGGTAGTTTTTGGCAGACAAGCGGAAATTGCCAACCAATATTTGGCGAAAGGAAGATCGGTTTTTATAGAAGGTCGATTGCGAACTAGCAATTGGAATGCGCAAGATGGAACAAAGCGCAGTCGAACGGAAATTATCGCGGAAAGAGTGCAATTTGGACCGCGGCCAGGCGGGTTAGGCGGTCAAAACGAGGAATCTGATATTGCCGTTACCGCAAGCGATAGCGCTCAAAAAGAAAAATTGCCGGAAATTGACATTAATGAAGAAGAAATAAAGGCGGAGGATTTACCTTTTTAATATATGCAATGTTTTTTTTGTTCACAAAATTTAAAAGTAATTGATTATAAAGAATCGGAATTTTTAAAGCGGTTTACTTCCGCTCAGGCGAAAATTATTGACCCGAAATTTAGCGGTGTTTGCGCTAAACATCAGAGAATGCTCGCTCAAGCGATAAAAAGAGCGAGATTTATGGGATTACTTCCTTTTGTTGGAAAATAATCAATCACTTTGGATCTTTATTTTTTTCAATTTATTTATAGTTTGGCTCATCAATGGTGGTTGACTGACCTAATCGGCGTTTTTTTTGCCAAATACTTGGGTTATTTTTTAATTTTGATTGCCGCTTTTCTGATTTTAAAAGAAAAAAAATTCCAACAAAAAATTTACGCTTTTTCGCTGATCGCGCTTTCAGTAATTCTTTCGCGGGGAATTATTGCCGAGGCGCTTAAATTTTTTATTGCCCGTCAGCGGCCGTTTTCGGTTTTAGAAATTGAGCCGCTTTTAAAATACGAATCTTATGATAAATTTATGTCTTTTCCGTCGGGACACGCGGCTTTTTTCTTCGCTTTGGCTTTAGCGGTTTTCTTTTTAAATAAAAAATTGGGCTGGCGATTTATGATTGCGGCTTTGTTTATCGGCTTGGCCAGGATTTTCACAGGCGTGCATTGGCCAAGCGATATTTTGGCGGGCGCGTTAATCGGAATAATTAGCGCCCTGATTGTTAAAAAAACATTATCTTCTTATAAATAAAAAAGCGCCTGTTTGTTGAGATTATTGAAATCAACAGGCGCTTGTTTGGGGGATTAATCGGCATTTTTTATCTCCTTTCTTTTGTTAAATTCCTTGTTTATCCAACCCGCGAAGTCGTTAACAGTGATTTCGTGGCGTTCGACAGAAGAGAGATAATCAAGAACAAGCTCTTCTTCGCCGTTTTTATTTATCTCGCATAGGAAATCTTTTCTAAGAAGATAGAGCGCTTCTTGTGGCGTAAAAATTTTCTGCCACACCCCAGATATTAGAGAAGTAAGATTGCTGATTTTCTTTTCTTTCGCTTCCATTTTTTTCTCACCTCCCTTTTTGATAAATTTGATTCTATAAAGACAATAACAGGTTAATTTGATTTGTCAATTACTGGTGCCCGGGGAGAGAGTCGAACTCTCATGCCTTGCGGCACACGATTTTGAGTCGTGCGTGTCTGCCATTCCACCACCCGGGCAAATTGATTATTTTTTTACTTTTCACACCCTTTAGTGTTCAAGCCGCGGACTTCGTCCTGCCATTCCACCACCCGGGCTTTTGTCTGTTGAAAATATCATAAATTTTTTATATAGTAAAGTTATGACAGATGAAAATCAAGAGATTTCTAATCAAGAAATCCTTTCGCAAAATTTAAGTGATCCAGTGGATCCGGCGGATTCCGAAAATATCGGCTCTCCAAATCAAGCGCCAATGATAATTAATCAAAAGTACGACAAAGTTTTTGAAAGAGACGCTATTTTCCATATTGAAGTTGATAAAATTAAACCAAATCCTTATCAGCCGCGGAAAGATTTTGACGAAGAATTGTTAAAAGAATTGGCGGCTTCAATTAGAGAATTTGGAATTATTCAGCCATTGGTGGTTTCTAAAATAGAAAAAGAAGTGGAAACTGGCACGGAAGTTGAATATCAATTAATTGCCGGCGAACGCCGGTTGATGGCTTCGAAAATAGCGGGATTGGAACGAGTGCCGGTAATCATTAGGAGAATAGACCAAAGAGCCGATCAAATGGAAATAGCGATTGTTGAAAATCTTCAGCGCGCTAATTTGAGCCCGATAGAAACCGCTCGAGCTTACGCCCGGCTTTCAGATGAATTCGGTTTGACTCAAAGAGAAATAGCGGTGCGTATTGGCAAAAGCCGTGAGACTATTGCTAATACCTTACGGCTTCTTAATTTGCCGACTGAAATCCAAGAGGCGATAGGTAAAAATCAAATAAGTGAAAGTCAGGGGAGGTTGCTTTTGACGATTGACGACCCTGCTCAACAAATGGCGTTTTTCCGTGATTTATTAAATAATAATTTGACGGTTCGCGAATTGCGCCGACGAATTCATGGAATTCATGGGATTCATCAAACTAATCAACAATCAACAACTGACAATCAACAAGAAAAAATCGCTGACCCGGAAATAATTAATTTTCAAGAACAACTTACCGATCTCTTAGGTGCGCCGGTAAAAATAGTCCTTCGGCAAGCTCAGGATAAAAAAGAGGGAGAAGTGGTTATTTCTTTTTATTCGCCGGAAGAAATTAAGGGAATTATTGATAAATTAAACCCTCAATCTCAAACAAGTTTATAATTTATTTCTTTAACTTCCTTGAATTTTTTTAGTTTTAATATCAATTTTTCGGCTTTTTCTTTGTCGGCTTCGCATTTGATTTTGACAAGATGGTGATTAGCGTCGTAAGGTCCGGCGCTGATTGATACAATGCCGACGCGGTTTTTTGAATAAATAGAAGAAATATCTTTTAGCAATCCGACTCTGTCGTTGACTATAAGTTTGAATTCGGCATGAATGGACCTTGGAATGATTTTTGAAGATCCTTTTTTGACGGCTAACTTAATTTTTTTTCTGGCAGCGCTGGTTTTGGCGAATTTCAGCCAAGATTCAGACGGTTTTTTGCTTTTTTGAATTAAAATTTCAACCAAATCTCCGGATTGAAGCTGATAATCTAAAGGCGCTATTTTATTGTTGACTTTGGCGCCGACGCAAGAATCGCCGATGGTTGTGTGAATTGCGTAAGCAAAATCAACCGGAGTGGAGCCGGTTGGCAAATCTATTACTTCTCCTTTTGGAGTAATGGCGAAAATTCGATCTTTGAAAAAATCAATTTTTAACGATTGGACAAATTCTTCAGAGCCGATTTCTTTTTGCCAATCTTTTAATTGATTAATCCAATGCAGTTCTTTTTTATCAGCGAAGATTGTTTGAGATTTTTGATATTTTTTTGTTTCTTTTGCTTGAGAGTAGGCCCAATAAGCGGCAATGCCGTTTTCGGCTTCTTGGTGCATATTTTCGGTGCGGATTTGAAATTCCGTTGGTCTATTTTCAAGGCAGAAAACCGTTGTGTGCAGTGAGCGATAACCGTTCGGTTTTGGCATAGCGATATAATCTTTGATGCGACCGGGCATGGGAGGAAAACGTTGATGAATTATTCCGAGCGCCGCGTAGCAGTCTTCAACCGTTTTAACGATAATTCTTAGAGCCACGAGGTCATAAATTTGTTCAAGGTTCATGTCATAGCGAAAGAGTTTCTTGTATAAACTACTGTAGCGTTTAGCGCGGAAATCGATTTTAACGACATTGATTTTTTCATCTTTCAGCGTTTTTTCAATAACACTTTTAACTTTTTCAAGATATTTTTGGCGTTCTTCGTATTTTTCAAATATATTTTCAACGAGCCATTTGTATTCCGTTGGGTGAAGATAAGGGAAGGCCAGATCTTCAAGTTCTCCCGATAAATTAGTCATTCCCAATCGATAAGCCAGAGGAGCGTAAATTTCAGAAGTTTCCAAGGCGATTCTTTTCTGTTTTTGAGGAGCAATGGCGGAGAGCGTTTCCATATTATGAAGTCGATCGGCCAATTTTATTAAAATTACCCTGATGTCTTGGCTTAGGGCGAGTACTAGTTTTCTTAGATTTTCGGCTTGCATTTCTGATTGTCGTTTTGGCGTTTTTGAAATTT
>JBBTVE010000027.1:0-1167 GCA_038063395.1 Patescibacteria group bacterium | reverse complement strand
AGATTGTTTAGATAAATAATCTTGTATAGTTTTAATATATTTAGTTGGTTTAGCTTTTTCTAAAATTGAATAATCTTTCTTAACTAATGCATAAATATCATATCCTTCTTTGTCCCACTGATGATATTCGCTAGGAGCGGTTAATCCAAACTTTCTTCTTAATATTGGGTATAAAGATCTTAATACACCATCCAAATCAAATACTACCTTTATATCTTTATTCATTGTTATCTCCAATAATTAAAAATTCATTACCATTTCCTGATACAACCTCTAAATCTTTTCCAACTATTATATTAGATTTATTCTCTCTTCCTAAGTCCAATTCGTCAATTCTTGTTAATCTTTTAGTTTCCCAACTATATCTACAAGGTAATTCCCAGTTTTTAATATGTTTTTTAGATTCTCTTATAAAATCTATCATAAATCTTCCTTGTGTGGATATAGTTTTTCCTTCACTATCTTTATCTAACATATATCTGCATACAAAAGAAGGGAACATGGCGATCATATCTTTAGCAAAGAAATTTCCATCACCCCTAAGTTGAACAAATATAAATAATAATCCTCCATGTTTAAATAATTGTTCAGCAAAATGTTGAAATATTTTATCTGTATTAGAATAATCTTTTGGTAATAACCAATCTAATATTGTAATAGCGTTATCTTCTAATTCGGCCATTTCAGGATAAAAATAAGTAGTATTAAAAAAATCCCCATCTTTCATTTGAAGTTGTTTAGCTATCTTACAGAATCTATTGCCAGCCTCTAAATTAAGATAGTAAGGTTTTTTACCTTGTTCTACTAATTGTTTAATAATATTAAGCGCAACATGACTCTTGCCGGCTTTCTGATTCCCGCCAATTAAAATTAAATCTCCACTACGAAAGGTTGCTATATCATAAAAATAAGGAACTTTAAAATTTAATTCTGTATCTTCACTATAAAAAGTATCTTTCCATTCTATTTTTTTTAATACATGGTATTCTTTCCTCTTTTTTATAGCATATCCATCTCTTACTAAATATTCTAAAGCTTTATCTACTTTTTCTTTACTTTCCCCGACTATTTCTTTAACATCTCTACTGGAGGCTTCTCCTACTATTTTTAAGTAAGATAATATTTTAGTAGCTAGAGATTTTTCATCCCTATTTTCGTATTTATTTA
>JBBTVE010000026.1:0-1453 GCA_038063395.1 Patescibacteria group bacterium | reverse complement strand
GCCCTCGCAGTATTTTCCATCTATGAAAACCGACCTGACTGCTGCAGGTTACATTTTTTGAGTGGCAACAGAACTTTAATATAACGATGTTATATTCCCTCACCCGAGCGAGTCCCGAACGACTGAAAGGAGTTCTGACTGACGAACTCAGGCTGTGAGGTCGACTGAACGAGGTGAAGGAGAAGTCGCTGACGGAGGGTGCCACATTTATAGAAATATATTTAAATTCAGGATATAATCAACTTATTATGAGAGCAAATCAATGGGTTATCTTTGGAATAGCATTTGTGATTTTGGGTATAATGCTTGCTAATATTAGTGCTAGTTGGCAGATAAGATGTAATTATGAGGAAGTAATAATGACAAATATTGTTTCTTGTATTAGAGCCAATACATTTGCTCCATTTCCATATATTTTCTTTTTGTTAGGGACTGTGTGCTTTATTAACGGAGTTATCGAATTATGGTCTAAAAAGAAAGAATAATTATGATGTCCGGTATACTCAAAAAAGACAAAATTTTTGATGCATTCGTAAAAATTGACAAAGAAGGTAAATCAAAAAGTATAGAATTAGAGGATTTACAACAACATATTTCAATTCTTATTCTAAGTTCGAAAATCCCAGAAGAAGTTAAACAAGTTTTTAATGGAGCTAGGGATTTGTATTTGTTTGGATATTTTCGTTATTATTTTTTTACAATTTCTAATCATTATGCTCTTCTTTCTTTAGAGTCGGCTATGCAGAATAGATATAATCAACTTTTGGGAAAACCGAAAAAATTCTTACCTCTCAGTGAAATAATTAAAAAGTTAACAGACAAAGGAGTTATTAAAAAAGAGGACAAATTCGTTTATGATATTTCAAGAGAATTAAGAAATTCATTTTCACATTTGACCTCTCACCAGTGATTACTCCAGCAGACGCATTAAGAACATTAGAAAGAGTAAAAGAGGATATTGAAAAATTATTCTAGGGGCGCCCGTAGTCCGCGATTGAATATAATTGCTGTTAGTTGCCCACGAATACTTGGAGTGGTTGATTTTTAGTGCAACGTTCCGAAGGAAAAAATCAAAGTAAGCGGGCGGGCGTGTTAAGTACTTCCAGCAGTTAACGAACGTTCCGTGCATTTAAATACTAAAAAAACATTATCAAAATATGGTTCAGAAACTTTCATTTGAAGATCAGATAACCAAGAACAAGCTCAAGTCAGTGCTCTTAATGGTTATTATTATTGCGTTCTTTATCGCTCTTGGCTATGCTATCTCCCAAGTCTTTGACCCCTCGTATTTCTTCATTATTATGATAATTTCAATTATATTTTCATTAAGTTACACAGTTATCAGTTATTATAATTCCGACAAGATAGCGCTTGCGTCTGTCCGCGCAAAACCCGCTTCACAAACACACCATAGAATGTTCTTCCACGCAGCAGAGAGCATGTCTATCGCTTC
>JBBTVE010000025.1:0-20901 GCA_038063395.1 Patescibacteria group bacterium | reverse complement strand
ATTGACGGTTATTCAACCGATGCCGCGACAGTGGAACTATTAAGGCCGAGAAGGATAGAGGTGGTGCCGAGGTAAAAAGATGCCTGAACTCCCCGAGGTTCAAACAATTGTTGACGATTTGAATAAAAAAATCGTCGGCCGAAAAATTGTCGGCGTTTGGTTTGACGCGCCGAAATTAATTAAAAAACCGAAGTCAACGGAATTTGAGAAAAAAATCAAAGGATTAAAAATCATTGAAATTAAAAGACGGGGTAAAAACATACTGATTTATTTAAACTCCAATTTATTGCTGATTCATCAAAAATTAACCGGGCATTTATTATACGGAAAGTGGTCCTTTGGCAAAGCTCAGAATAAGCAAAAAGTAATAGTGGAAAGTTTAATAAAGGGGACGTTGCAAGAAAAAGTGAATAATTATATTCATCTGATTTTTTATCTGGATAATGGTTGGCAATTGGCGCTTTCGGATTTAAGGAAATTCGCCAAAATATTATTTGGTTCAAAAGAAAAAATTGAAAAATTGCCGGATTTGACGAAATTGGGACCAGAGCCGTTGAATAAGAATTTTACGGTCGATAAATTTATGAGCTTAATGAGTTTTAAAAAAGGCAAGATTAAACAAGTTTTAATGAATCAAGAAATAATTGCCGGCATTGGTAATATTTATTCCGATGAAATTTTATGGACAGCGAAAATCAATCCGTTTAAATCAGCTAATCAATTAAAAACTAAAGAACTTAAAGCCATTTATTCGGCGATGAAGGGTATCCTTAAAAAAGCCGTGAAACTTCGCGGTACTTCCATTAGCGATTATCGGGATACGGCGGGCAAAGCCGGCGGCTATGCTGAAATAAAAAAAGTTTATCAGCGCGAAGGTGAACCGTGTCAAAGGTGTAAAATGCCGATAAAAAGAGTTAAAATTGGAGGACGAAGCGCTCATTATTGCCCAAAGTGTCAAAAATGATTAATTTTCTTTACGGCTCCGATTCTTATCGGCAGCGGAAAAAAATAAATGAAATCGTCGGTCAATACGGCCAAAAGCATTTGACTTGCGAAAAATTTGAATTGGATAGTTCTCGGGCGAACCAATCGAACGATGAATTTTTGCGTCTCAAAGAGTTTGCCCGAAATCGTTCGATTTTTGAAAAAGAGAAATTAGCGATTGTGGCCGGTTTGTTTGAATTCGCCGATGAAAACAAAAAAAAGACAATTGAGTTTTTAAAAGCCAATCTTCATGATAAAGATTTTACGATTGTTATTTTTGAGGGGAAAAATCCCAATAAAAATTTCGCTTTTTTGCTCGAGCCACCGGTTTTATTCCATGAATTTGCGAATCTTGAGGGCGAAAAGCTGAAATTTTTTATAAAAAAAGAAGCGGAAAAGCGTGGGCTTAAATTAGCCGTTGACGCTATCGGATTTTTGGCTCGGATTTTTAACAATGACAGTTGGGGATTAATCAATGAATTGGATAAGCTTTCTTTGTTTGATTTGGCTTCTTTTGACGCCAGCCGATTAAAAAATTTAATTGATGATTTTCGTCCTTTGGCGATGGATCAATTTTTCAGCCAGCTTTACGCGCTTTCCGGTAGCCGTTCGTTAAAACAAAAAATTGTTGGTTTGGAAGTTCTATTGAATAGCGAAGAGCCGGCAAAAATTTTCAATATTTTGGCCGCTTCTTCAAGAAATCAGCCGGCGGAAATAAAAAGATTCGCCGATTACGATGTTGCCGTGAAGTCCGGAAAAATTGATTACGAAGAAGCACTGCTGGATTTATGCCTCTTTTCATAATTTATGCCCCTTTTCATAGTCGGTACGCCGATAGGCAATTTAAAAGATATTTCGTTGAGAGCTTTGGAAACCTTAAAAGAGGCGGATTTGATTTTGACGGAAAATCCGCGCCAGAGTTTAAAAATTTTTTCCCATTTTAATCTTCCGAGAAAAAGAATTACAAGATACCGCTGGCCGACGGAAGAATTGATGGATGTTATTCGTAAGCAAAAAGTGGCGTTTTTAGTTAATTCGGGAACACCGGCGATTTCCGATCCCGGTAAGGATTTAGCTTCGGAATGCCATAAAAATGGGATAGAAATAAGGGTGATCCCCGGACCGTCCGCTTTGGCTTCAATAATTAGCGTTTGCGGAATTATAGAAAAAGAATTTCATTTTTTGGGCTTTCTGCCCAAGAAAAAAGGGGACAAGCTGAAAATTTTTAACGAATATTTTCAGAAAAAAGAAACAATCGTTTTTTATGAATCGCCGTATCGGTTAATCAAAACCTTGGAAATTCTTAAGGAAAATTTTCCTAAAAGCCAAGTTTTTATCGCTAAGGAAATGACTAAAATTTTCGAAAATTATTTTTTGGATTTTCCCGAAGAACTTTTAAAAAAATTCGCCGATGATAAAAAACTTTTAAGAGGAGAGTTCAGTTTGGCGGTAAAGTTGCAATCCTGAGATGTTTGAAGGGTTAGAGAATTTCCACCTTAGTCCATTTTTTGCCGAAATTCGTGGCTTCTTCTCTGTCGGCAAACCAGATGTCAATGCGATTTTGGTATCGCGAATGCATTCGGTCTTCAATGACAAAAATTTGGTCGCCGAAAATTTCCGGTAATTTGAATTTTGTGCCGAATGGCAAGATATTCGCCGCCGCCACTCCTTCTTTGACATAACTGCCGGAAGCGGTGATAAACGGCGAATCGTCAGTCTGGTCAACTGTGCTGGAATAAGCAGTTATCCAAAATTTCAAAACTTTAGCTGGAGAAACGCTTTCTTTATTTGAAGGAATGATAATGGATCTTTGAGCGATAACGGCGTCTTGAATATTTGATGAACCGTAATCAACAGCCGCGCTGTTGGCGTTTGAAAGCGCGGAATAGGCAAAAGAAGCGGCAATTGCCAAAACAATAAACAAAAGCATAATGTATTTATTGACGGTATTCATAGTATTCATATAAAAAAGCCCCTTTCGGAGCTTTGATTCTATACGCTATAGTATAATCGTAATTTTAATCTTGTCAATGACGGAACATTTTACCGAAGCTGATAGTTTAATCACTTTTTATACAAAAGATTTTGGAAAAGTGGTGGCTAAGGCCAAAGGCGCGAAAAGAATTGTTTCAAAATTAAGCGCTCATTTGGAGCCGCTAAATTTCGTATTGGTTCGGTTGATTGAAGGAAGAGGTTTTCAGATTGCCGACGCTTTAACTATAAATAATCAGTCGCTTTTAAGGCGCACGCCAACGGATTTAAAGAAGATCAAGTGTTTTTTTGCGACCAATGCGGTTTGAAAATCCGGGAAAATGAGGTAATATCGATATAGATGACGGAAGATTCTAAAAATATTAACAATTCCGGCTGGCGCGATCCGGACAACGAAAATAAAAACCGCTGGCAGATTTATTTTTCCAAAGTCAGTCGCTGGGGGATAAAGGCGTTCTGGTTGCTTATGGCGGCAATGGTTATTCTTATCGGGATAAGCGGTTTTTATATTTATCAATATCTTTCAACGGATTCTGAGATAACACTTTCGGTTTTGGCTCCGAAAGAAATAATGACGGGGGTTCCTTTTGATATTGCGGTTAATTTTAATAATAATTCTAAAAATGTTTTAGGGAATGCGACTCTTTCCATTTTTTTGCCGGAAAACACTTTGATTTTAGGGGATAATTCAAATAAGCGCGTCATTATTAGAGAGATTGGGGCTATTGAATCGTCAAGCGGGTTTCAGAATAAAATTCCGATTTTAATTTTTAACGACGCGCCGACAGTTAAAAATTTCAATATTTTAGTGAGTTATTCGTCAACTTTGAAAACTCGATTTGAAAAATCCCAGAGCGTGGAAGTGTCGGTGAAAGAAGCCGGTATAAAAATTGATTTAGTTTCTCCGGAAAAAATTTTAAATAACGAAGAATTTGAAATCGTCGCCAATTACGCCAATATTTCGGAATTCGATTTTTCCGGCGTCCAAATGGATTTAACTTTCCCGCGCGGTTTTATTTTGAAAAAATCAATTGCCGAAGGTCTTAAATTGTCCGGTAATTCTTTGGCGATTGGGAATCTGTCTAAAGGGGAAAACGGAACACTTTCTATTTTTGGCACGATAATTGGAGATGAAGGATCTTTTTTCGACATAAAATCGCAAATTAAAGCCAATTACGCGGATAAGACATATTTGATCGGAGAAAAAACAGCTAATTTAAGCATCGCCCCCTCTCCCTTGTCATTAAAAATAAATTTAAATAATTCAACGGATTATTCCGCTTTTCCGGCCGATACTTTGAAATATGAACTTATTTATTCCAATAATACCGATATTGGGTTGAACAACGTTATTGTAAAAACCAAACTCAATGGCGAAATGTTTGATTTTTCAAGTTTAAAATCGGAAGCGGCTTTTAATTCTCGAAATAATACGCTTGTTTGGAACGCCTCAAATATTTCTCAATTGCGTTTGCTTGGGTCCGGAGAAAGCGGTAGCGCGGTTTTTGAAATTAAAACAAAAGAAAATTATCCGATTTCAAGGCTTTCGGATAAAAATTTTATTTTGAATGTTGAGGGGGAAATTTCTTCACCAACAATACCTTATGGTGTGGTATCGGATACAACAATCGGTTTGGCTTCTTTGAAAACAAAAGTTAGGGGACAAATTTCTTTAGAATCTTATGTTTATTTCCGCGATGCTACGGGCATTGTCAATAAAGGGCAATTGCCGCTTAAGGTCAATAAACCGACGAATTTCACCGTTCATTGGATTATTAAAAATTACGCCACAGACGTTAAGGACGCGGTGGTAAAAGCTTATTTGGCGCCGGGCGTTAAATTTACCGGCATTGTCAAAAGTAGTATTGAAATAACGCCGCAGTATGATGAAAGAACGCAAGAAGTTAGTTGGTTGATACCAAAAATTTTAGCCACTAAAGGAATTGTTGGGAAGGCAATGGAAGCGGTTTTCCAAATTGAAGCGTTGCCAAATATTACTCAAATTGGTCAAAAAATGCCGCTGGTCGGTCAATCTTCAATAAGCGCCGTTGATGAGTTTGTCGGCGCGGAATTAAACAGCGTTGCCGAGGCGCTGGCAACGGATTTTCTAAAAGACAGTGGATTTAATCCGCAGATAGGGGAAGTAATACCATAATTTTTATGACTAATTTAGATAAAATAGTTTCATTATGTAAGAGACGAGGATTTGTTTATCCGTCATCGGAAATTTATGGCGGATTTTCCGCTATTTATGATTATGGCCATTACGGCATTTTGTTGAAAAATAACATTCAGGCTGTTTGGTGGAAACAAATGGTTCAGCTCCGCGATGATGTTTATGGCTTAGATAGCGCGATTTTTATGCATCCAAAAACTTGGGTGGCATCGGGTCATGTCGGAGGATTTAACGATCCGCAAGTTGATTGCAAAAAATGTAAAAATCGTATGCGCGCCGACCATTTGCTTGAAGAATTTGGAATAAGCGCCGATAAAGCGACGATCGAATATATAAATCAAGAGCTTGATAAATTAAGGGCGGAGAAAAAATTAAAATGCGCCAGTTGCGGATCTGCCGATTTGACTCAAGCTAAAGTATTTTCTTTAATGGCTAAATCAAATTTAGGTTCTCCCACTGAAGAAATGTCCGAGGAAAATGTGTCATATTTGCGGCCCGAAACTTGTGGTGGCATTTATCTAGAATATAAAAATACGATTGATTCTTTGCATCCTAAATTGCCTTTTGGCATTGCTCAGGTTGGCAAGGCGTTCAGGAATGAAATTGTCGCCCGTCAATTTATTTTTCGCACCCGCGAGTTTGAACAGATGGAAATGCAATATTTTTTGCATCCCAATGATATGAAAAGCAAATATGAAGAGTGGAAAAAGGAAAGATGGCAATGGTATTTAGAATATGGAATTCCGGAAAATAAAATCAGATGGCATAAACACGAAAAATTGGCGCATTACGCTTCCGATGCTTATGATATTGAATTTAATTTTCAGTCTTTGGGCGGATTCAAAGAAGTTGAAGGAATTCATGCGAGAGGCGATTGGGACTTATCCCAACATTCAAAATATTCCGGCGTTGATTTGTCATATTTTAATGAAGAAACAAAAGAAAAATTTATTCCGCACATTATGGAAACATCTGTCGGATTAAATAGATTATTTTTAATGTTTATTGATAATGCTTATATTGAAGAAGAAATTAATGGCGAAATCCGCACTGTACTTAAAATTGACAAGCGATTGGCTCCGATAAAAGCCGCGGTTTTTCCATTATTAAAAAATAAACCGGAATTGGTGAAAAAAGCGCGAGAAATTTTTAATTCGATTAGGGGGAATTTTATGTGCGAGTTTGATGATAACGGTAATATCGGTAAAAGATATAGAAGACAGGACGAAATCGGAACGCCGTATTGTGTAGCGATAGATTTTCAAACATTAGAAGACGATACCGTAACCATTCGCGATCGCGATACGATGAAACAAGAGAGAATAAAAATTTCGGAATTGAGCAATAATATTTATGGAAAAATTCAATAAAATTACTTTAGATAATGGGTTGCGGATTATAACTGTTCCTAAGCCGGACAGCTTAACGGCGACAATTTTAATTTTAGTTGAAGCCGGTTCAAAATATGAAACTAAAGAAATCAACGGCATTTCTCATTTTTTGGAGCATATGTGTTTTAAGGGCACGACAAAGCGGCCAAAAACAATCGATATTACTTCGGAGCTTGACGCCATTGGCGCCAATTATAACGCTTTTACCGGTCAGGAATATACTGGTTATTATGCCAAAGCTCAACCAAAACATTTTGATAAAATTCTGGATTTAGTTTCCGATATTTATCTCAATTCAATTTTTAACGCTAAAGAGATTGATAAAGAGCGAGGAGTGATTATTGAAGAAATAAATATGTATGAAGATTTGCCTCATCGTCGAGTAGCGGAATTATTCATGAATTTGCTTTACGGCGATCAACCGGCTGGTTGGGATATTGCCGGGGAAAAAGAAGTAATTCAAAAATTAAGCCGGGAAGATTTTTTAAAATACCGCGGCGAACATTATTTGCCTCAAGCGACTTTGGCGGTTGTTTCCGGTAATTTTAACGAAAAAGTAATTCAGAGCGTTAAAGAAATTTTTGTTTCTCTTCCATCGGGCAAAAAAATTCAAAAAATCAAAACCAATGAACAACAAAACAAGCCTGAAGTTTTGTTAAAACATAAAAAAACCGACCAAACCCATTTGGTTTTGGGTTTTAGGGCTTATGATATTTTTGACAAAAGAAAACACGCTTTACAGGTTTTATCCGATATTTTGGGCGGTTCAATGAGTTCGCGGTTGTGGCAAAAAATTCGAGAGCAAATGGGAGCGGCTTATTATGTGAGAGCCGAAGCAGATATTTTTACGGATCACGGTTATTTGGCAATGTCGGCCGGGGTTGACAATAAACGCGTTGAGGAAATAATTAAAGCCGCTTTGGAAGAATTCCAAAAAATATCAGAGTATTGCGTTGATAATACGGAGCTTCAACGCGCTAAAGACCATTTAACCGGTCAATTATTCCTTTCTTTGGAGTCGTCGGATGAGTGGGCGAGTTTTTACGGCGGTCAAGAAATTTTAACGAAAGAAACTCTTTCTCCCCAAGAAGTAGCGGAAAAAATTCAAGCCGTTAAAGCAGAAGAAATAATGGCTGTTGCCAAAGATATTTTTCAAAACAATAAGCTTAATCTCGCTTTAATCGGACCGTTTGAGGATAAGAAGAAATTTGAAAAAATATTGAAAATATAGTATAATCCATTTAATGAATGAAATTTCTTGGGTATCATTGTGGCGCGTTTTATTGATAGTAATTTTTGCCGTTGCCCTTTATTTTTTAAAGGACGTTTTATTGATTCTTTTTTTGGCTTTGGTTATTTCTTCCGCCCTGGATTCTCCTATTAGTTTTTTGGAGCAAAAAAGAATTCCAAGGATTTTAGGAACGCTTTTGGTTTTTATTTCAGTATTATCGGTTTTAGCTTTAATTTTATATACGGTTGTCCCTTTGGCTGTTTTAGAATCAAAAAATATTTTTGGCGTATTAAATAAATTAGAAGTGCCGGATTTGGGACCGTTTGGATCTTCTCAATTTATTGAGAATTGGACATCGGGAATGGAAAAATTTGCCGAAACGATGCTTTCTGGCGGCGCTTCGTTTATTGGAGTGATTTCTTCCATTTTTGGCGGCATTGCTTTTGTGATTGCTACTTTTGTTCTTTCATTCTATTTGGCGCTTCACAAAGATGGCGTGGAAAATTTTTTAAAGGCGATTTTACCGATAAAGTCCGAAGATTATGTGGTTAACGTTTATTTGAGAGCTAGACAAAAGCTCGGGCTTTGGTTGAAAGGACAATTGATTTTAAGCGCTGTTGTCGGTTTGGTTGTATTCCTTGGGCTTTTAATTTTGGGGGTCAAATACAGTTTGATTTTGGGAATTTTGGCCGCTATCTTGGAAATGGTGCCTTTTGTCGGTCCGGTATTTACGGGCATTATCGCTTTTCTTTTGGCGGTTTCAGAATCTTGGACTTTGGGGATTTCGGTAATTATTTTTTTCTTTATTGTCCAGCAGATGGAAAATCATTTATTGATTCCGGCGGTGATGAGAAAAACCGTCGGCATCCATCCGGTGGTGGCGGTAATTTCAATGCTTGCCGGAGCGCAGTTGGCGGGTCTTGTCGGTATTATTTTAGCGGTGCCGACCGCGGTAATTATTCAAGAAGTTATTGAAAGCCGGGCAGCGCGGAAAAATCAAGTTGGGAGATTTAATTTTGAATGAAGAAATTTTATATTACCACTGCCATTGATTACGCCAATGACGCTCCTCATATTGGCCATGCTTTGGAAAAAATCCAAGCCGATGTTTTTGCCCGCTATCAACGCCAAAAAGGAAAAAAGACATTTTTTTTAACCGGTGTTGATGAACACGGCATAAAAATTGAACGGGCTGCCGCTTTAGTCGGGAAATCTCCAAAAGAATTTGTTAGTCAAAACAGCAAGAAATTTAAGGAATTAAAAAAAATCCTTAATTTGTCCTGGGACAATTTTATCAGAACTTCGGACAAAAAACGCCATTGGCCGGGCGTTATTAAAATGTGGCAGTTATTGGATAAGGCGGGAGATTTTTATAAAAAAAAGTATAAAGGCCTTTATTGTGTCGGCTGTGAGGCGTTTAAGACCGAAAAAGAATTGATTGACGGCAAATGCTCGGATCATCAAAAAGCGCCGGAAGTTATTGAAGAGGAAAATTATTTTTTTAGGTTATCCAAATATTCAAAAATTATCGAATCAAAGATAAAAAATGATGAGATTAAAATCGTTCCCCAGTCGCGTAAAAACGAAATTTTGTCTTTTTTAAAAAATGGATTGACGGATATCAGCGTTTCCCGCCCGCGGAAAAATTTATCCTGGGGCATTCCGGTTCCGGGCGACAGTTCTCAGGTGATGTATGTTTGGTTGGAGGCGTTAGTCAATTATCTTTCGGCAATCGGATACGGCAGAAATTCTGAATTTAAAAAATTTTGGCCGGCCGATGTTCATTTTATCGGCAAGGATATTTTAAGGTTTCACGCGGTTATTTGGCCGGCAATGCTGATTTCAACGAAATTGCCTTTGCCGAAGAAAATTTTCGTTCACGGATTTATAACCGTCAACGGCCAGAAAATGTCAAAAACAATCGGCAATATTATTGACCCGGTTGATTTGGCAAAAAGATACGGTACCGACGCTCTTCGCTATTATCTTTTGCGGGAAATATCGGCTTATGAGGATGGCGATTTTACGGAAGAAAAATTTAGAATTCGTTATAACGGCGACTTAGCCAATGGTTTGGGCAATTTTACGGCTCGCATTCTCGCGCTTGCCTCGCGCGATGTCAATTTGCGAATATACGCGAATAAAAATATCGATAAAAAAATTAAAGAGATTAAAAAATCAGTTGAACAAAAACTGGAAGAATTTAAATTCCACGAGGCATTGGCGGCGATTTGGGAATTAATTAGTTTTGGCGATAATTATATTAATAAAACCGAGCCGTGGAAAATCGTGAATTTGGACGAGAAAAGCCGAGTTTTAACGGATTTGATTATGATATTAAAAAACTCCGCTGAATTGCTTGAGCCGTTTTTGCCGCAGACCTTCGAGAAAATTTTTAAAAGCGTTAAAATTTCTCAAAAAATTATTAAAATAAAAAAAGGCGATAATTTATTTCCACGGATATGAAACCGAAATTAGTTGATGTTCATACTCATCTTCAATTTCTTGATTTTGACAAAGACAGGGATGAAACAATAGAGCGCGCGTTTAACGAGGGCGTTTATTTTATTAATGTTGGCGCTAACAAGAAAAGTTCGCAAAGAGCGGTTGAGTTGGCGGATAAATATTCTACTGAAATTTGGGCAACCGTTGGCCAACATCCGAGCGATTTAAAAGATTTTGATTACGGGTTTTTTAAAAATTTGGCGCAAAATCAGAAAGTGGTGGCAATTGGAGAATGCGGATTGGACTACTATAAATTGAAACAAAGCATTGACCGCGAAGCGCAAATCGCAAAGCAAAAAGAGATTTTTATAAAACAAATAGAATTAGCCAAAGAAGTAAAAAAACCTTTAATGATTCATTGTCGCGACGCGTTTGATGATTTAATAAAAATTCTCACATCTCATATCTTATTTCTCAATACTCCGCCGGGAATTCTTCATTTTTTTACCGGCACAAAAGAAAATGCCAAAACGCTTTTAGAGATGGGCTTTTATTTTACCTTCAACGGATTGATAACTTTCAATCGCGATTTTGACGAGATTATAAAATTTATTCCATTAGAACGAATTCTTTTGGAAACGGACGCTCCTTATGTTTCTCCCGCGCCATATCGCGGCAAAAGAAACGAACCGAGTTATATTATTGAAACCGCCAAAAAATTAGCGGAAATTAAGAGCGTTGCGGGCGCTTTTGAAGAAATTTCCGATCAAACGACAAAAAACGCCGAGGTTGTTTTTGGGTTAAAAATTTGATAAAATAACATTAATAAATTGCGATTAGCGTCGCTTATTTTATTTTGAAATGTTAAAAAAACCCGCTGAAAATCTAAAAAAAATAGAAGCTTCTTATGAAGCCAAAGATATTTATGTTTTAGAGGGGCTGGAACCGGTCAGAAAACGGCCGGGAATGTATATCGGTTCAACGGGCGTTGACGGCCTTCATCATTTGGTTTGGGAAGTTTGCGATAATTGTTTGGACGAAGCGATGGGCGGTTACGCGAAAAACATTAAAATCGAACTTTTAAAAGACGATAAGGTGGCGATTACGGACGACGGTCGCGGCATCCCGGTTGATATTCATTCCCATACGAAAAAATCGGCCTTGGAAACCGTAATGTGTACTTTGCATGCCGGCGGAAAATTCGGCGGTGAATCTTATAAAGTCGCCGGCGGGCTTCATGGGGTAGGGGTTTCAGTTGTCAATGCTTTGTCAAAATGGCTGAGAGTTGAAGTTTGCCGCGATAATAATCTTTATTCCCAAGAATATGAAAAAGGCAAGCCGAAATACAGCGTTAAAAAAGAAGGTAAATGCGAGCAAAGAGGCACGAAAGTTATTTTTAGCCCGGACCCGGAAATTTTTTCTAAAATAGAATTTGATTTAAAGCGGATAGTCGATCATTTGCGCCAACAGGCTTTTTTAACCAAGGGAATAAAAATTGAAATAATTGATGAAAGAAAAGAGGTTCCTCTTTATTACGCTTTTTATTTTGAAGGAGGATTATTGTCTTTTGTGGATTATCTTAATCGTTTTAAAACGCCGATTCAGAAGGAACCTTTTTATATTCTAAAAAATTATGAGGGCGTCGAGGTAGAAGCCGCTTTTGTTTATAATCAGGAAATTGAGACGGTTGAATTGAGCTTCGCCAATAATATTTATACGCCGGATGGCGGCATGCATTTAACGGGTTTTCGTTCGGCTTTGACTCGCGTTTTGAACGATTACGCGAGGGAAAATAATTATTTGAAAGAAAAAGACGAAAATTTGTCCGGCGAAGATATTCGCGAGGGACTGGTAACAGTTGTTTCTATAAAATTGGGAGAGCCGCAATTTGAGGGTCAAACTAAAGCCAGGTTGGGCAATCCAATTGCCAGAACCGCTGCGGAAACAATAACCAATGAAGCGCTTAGAGAATTTTTAGAAAAAAATTTCAATGACGCGAGAGCAATTATCGAAAAATGTCTTTTGGTTCAAAGGGCCAGAAAAGCCGCCAAGGCCGCCAGAGAAACGGTATTGAGAAAAGGGGTTTTAGAAGGATTAACTTTGCCCGGTAAATTGGCTGATTGCAGTTCAAAAAATCCGGAAGAATCTGAATTATTTATCGTGGAAGGAGACAGCGCCGGAGGTTCAATGAAAAACGCCCGTGATCGTCATAGTCAGGCAATTTTGCCCCTTCGCGGGAAAATTTTAAATGTTGAAAAGGCGCGGATTGATAAAATGCTCGCCAATAAAGAAATTAGGGCGCTGGTTACCGCCATCGGCACCGCTATTGGAGAAGCTTTTGATGTTTTAAAAATAAGATATTATAAAATTATCATTGCCACGGACGCCGATGTTGACGGAGCTCACATCAGAACCCTTCTTTTAACGATGTTTTATCGTTATTTTCTGCCGATAATTGAAGGTGGTTATTTATATATTGCTCAGCCACCGCTTTATCGGATTCAAAAAGGGAAAGAGATACATTACGCTTACGGCGATGCGGAAAAGGAAAAAATAGTCAAATCAATTGGAGGCCATGGAACGCCGGGAATGAACATTCAAAGGTATAAAGGTTTGGGAGAAATGAATCCGGATCAGCTTTGGGAAACCACTTTGGATCCCGAGAGGCGCACTCTTAAAGCGGTGGTGATAGAAGATGCCAAGAAAGCGGATGAACTGTTTGATATTTTAATGGGCGAAGTGGTTGAGCCGAGAAAAGCATTTATTCAAAGCCAGGCGGCTATGGTGAAAAATCTTGACATCTAATTAAAAACAATGAACAATAGACGGTGAACGATAAATAAATTTATGTTTTCCAAATTAGTTTCTTATATTAATGAATCTCGCATGGAGCTTAAGCATGTTAATTGGCCGGATAGAAATGAAACAATCCGTTTAACTTTAGTGGTTATCGGCGTTTCGGTGGCTGTGGGATTTTTTTTGGGAGCGTTAGATTTGTTTTTCGGATATTTATTAAGAGCGTTTATAATATGATAAATAAATCGTCAAAGGGTGAGCGTCATTGGTATGCGGTTCATACTTACGCGGGCTATGAAGACGCGGTTTCCAGATATTTAAAGCAGAGAGTCGACGCGCTGGAGATGAAGGATAAGATTTTTAATATCGTTGTTCCCAAGGAAAAGAAAATAAAGATTAAAAACGGCAAGCGGAGAGAAATGGAAGAAAAAATTTATCCCGGATATGTGTTGGTTGATATGATAATGGGGGAGGATTCCTGGTATGTGGTCAGGAACACGCCGCGGGTAACCGGCTTTGTGGGCGCGGATACTACCGAGCCGACGCCGCTTTCGGAAGAAGAAGTTAAATCTTTAATGGTGAGAATGATTGGCGAAGAGCCGAAATTCAAGGTGGAATTTTCCGTTGGTGAAATAATAAAAATTATCGATGGGCCGTTTAAAGACAGTGAAGGAAGAGTTAGCGTTGTTGACGATGAATACGGTAAAATAAAAGTAATGGTGCCGATTTTCGGCAGAGAAACAGCGGTGGAACTGGATTCGTTACAGGTGCAGAAATTATAAAATATTATGTCAAAAGCAATTAAAACAATTTTAAAACTTCAAATTTCAGCGGGTAAAGCCAATCCGGCTCCGCCGATTGGTCCGGCTTTGGGCCAGCACGGCATTAATATCGCTCAATTCTGTCAGCAGTTTAATGAAGCCACCAAAGAGATGGGTGACAGCGTCATTCCCGCGGAAATTACGATTTATCAAGATAGGACTTTTGAATTTAAATTAAAAACATCGCCGGCTTCGGATTTATTAAAAAAAGCCGCGTCAGCCGCCAAGGGTTCAGGCAATCCCTTGAAAGATAAAGTCGGTAAAGTAACAAAGGCTCAAATTCGCGAAATCGCCGAGAAAAAAATGGAGGACTTAAACGCGAACGATATTGAAGCGGCGATGAAAATTATTGAAGGAACGGCAAGAAGTATGGGGATTGAAGTGGAAAGATAAGAAACTTAAAAACTTTATAAGGAGGTGTGTTTATGAAAAGCAATAATATTAACATTCCCAGGGGATTATCCGATACTCCCGAATGGATAATCTTAAAATCAAGGGAGGTATGTGGAAAAAAAAATTGTGATTTTAGAAAAGATTGCAAGGGCGCGGAAAATGGGCGCGAGAGCAAATTCGATTGTCATTATGGCGAATTAATAAGGAGGCATGTGTTGTAAAACATGAGGCGATTTTCCGGGACGGTTGGCAACAATCGTCCCTTTTTGTTAAAATAAAAACATGTATCAATCAACCATCGGCCTCGAAATTCATATTCAGCTTAAAACCAAAACCAAAATGTTTTGCGGTTGTTTTAATGATTCGGATGAAAAACAGCCGAATAAAAATATTTGCCCAATTTGTTTGGCGCATCCGGGAACGCTCCCGACAATCAATAAAAAAGCTGTTGAAGCAGTTTTAAAATTGGGTTTGGCTTTGAATTCTCAAATTCCGGAAACAAGTAAATTCGACCGTAAAAATTATTTTTATCCCGATTTGCCCAAGGGTTATCAAATAAGCCAGTATGATAAGCCGCTGGTTGTCGGCGGCGAATTAAACAGCGTTAAATTACGAAGAATTCATTTAGAGGAGGACACGGCTAGTTTAATTCATGGCGAAAAAGGAGAAAGTTTGGTTGATTTCAATCGCGCCGGCGTGCCTTTGATGGAGCTTGTCACGGAGCCGGACATTAAAAATGGCGAGCAAGCGGTTGAATTCGCCAAAGAACTTCAATTGATTTTACGATATTTGGAAATTTCGGACGCTGATATGGAAAAAGGACAAATGAGAATCGAAGCCAACGTTAGCGTTTCAAATGATAGTGAATTAGGGACAAAGGTGGAAGTTAAAAATTTGAATTCTTTTCGTTCGGTTGAGGAATCGATTGATTATGAAATTAAAAGGCAAACGGAGGTTTTAGAAAACAAAGGAAAAGTTATTCATGAAACTCGGGGTTTTGACGAGAATAAAAGAATCACAATTTCTCAACGGCTTAAAGAAGAAGCCCATGATTATCGCTATTTTCCCGAGCCGGACTTGCCGCCGATAGATTTAACAGAATTTGATTTAAAAAAAATAAAATCCAAAACGCCGGAATTGCCGGAAGCGAAACGTCAGCGGCTTAAAAAAGAATTTTCTCTCAAGGATAATCAGGCAAAAATTTTGGTTGACGATAAAAACTTCGTTGATTATTTTGAAAAAGTGGCGGCAAAATTGATTTCATCTGTTGGAGACGAAAATAGTATTCAAGTTCTTTATAATTATTTAGCGAGTGATTTGAAGGGATTAATAAAGGAAATGGATTTTGCGATTGAAGAAATTAAAATCGCGCCGGAAAATTTTGCCGAACTTATTGTCTTGGTTGTTAAAGGGGAATTATCCAGTCGTTTGGCAAAAGATATTTTAAGAGAAATGACGGAAACCGGCCTTGCCCCGCGTCAGATTATTAAAGAAAAAAATTTAACACAAATTTCTGATAATGATATAATAAAACAAGCAATTCAGGTAGCAATAAAAGATAACCCTAAGGCTATAGAAGATTATAAAAAAGGCAAAGAAAACGCTTTGCAATTTTTAATCGGCCAAGCAATGGCAAAATTAAAAGGTCGCGGTAATCCGGAAATTTTAAGAAAAATTTTAAAAGAAACAATCTAAAATGGAGAGACTTAATTTAGAAAATTTTCCCCAAAGAGTGCCAGTACCAAAAGAAAATACTCCAATTGATGATGATGGGGGAATTAAATTTAAGATTAATTCAATAGAAAAGAATATAGAGTCAATAGAGCGGCGGTTGAATTCCGCTAATGAAGCTACCAAAAGAGCCTTGGAAGCGCAGGTAGCCGTAAAAAAAGAAGAAATAAATGAGTTGCGGAATAGTTTAGAAGAATTAGAAAGAAAAGAAGGCGTTGGGCACGCTTAGTTTTTTAAAAATCGCTTTGTAAATTCAAAGGCCTCTTTTTCGTTTTTTATCCAGTAAATTTCTTTATCTTTTTTGAACCAAGTCATTTGGCGTTTGGCATATTTCCAAGTGTTTCTTTTCATGAGGGCAGTTGCTTCTTTAAGCGAGATTTTTCCTTGAAAATAATTGATGATTTTCCGATAACCGATAGCGTCAAAAACCGGATTTTCAACGGGATATTTATTAATTAAATTTTTAACCTCTTTCATTAATCCGTTTTTAAGCATTTTATCAACTCGTTTGTTAATTTTTTCACGCAGTTTTTCTTTCGGCAAAGTAATGCCGATTTTTAGGCAATCAAACAATTTTTTGCCGGTTTTTCTTTGCTGAGAGAACGGTTTTTCGGTTTTCAGCGTTATTTCCAGCGCTCTAATGACTCTTCTCGGATTTTTAGAATCAATAATGTAAGCGGCTTCCGGGTCAAGTTTTATCAATTTTTGATATAAGTGGTTTAATCCTTTTAATTTCAATTCTTTTTCCAGCTTATTTCTTAGGCGTAAATCGGGTTTTATCTCGGGAATTTCCAGATTGTCAACAACGGCTTTGACGTAAAGGCCCGTCCCGCCGACCAAAATGGGAATTTTTTTACGCTGAATAATTTTTTTAACGGCAATCAGGCAATCTTTTTTGTATTGGTTAACGGTGTAATTTTTATCTGGATTTTTAATATCAATCAAATAGTGCTTTATCTTTTTTCTTTCCGATTTTAACGGCTTGGCGGTGCCGATATCCATTTCTTTATAAATTTGCCGCGAATCAGCGGAAATTATTTCTCCGTTGAACTTTTGGGCAAGTTTTATAGCTAAAGCGGTTTTACCCGAAGCCGTTGGGCCGACAATAACGATGATTTTTGGGAGTATTGACATATTTTATATAGTATGCTATATATACTTTAGAGACAAGAGGGCGGCACATTAAAAATTTAAAAAGGACGAGAAAGCCGAAAAACGTCGCCTTGGGTAAAGTGGAGCGAGAGACCTTATTTTTTTCTCGTTTTTGCTTTATTTTTGGAAATTCGGCAAATGTGCCGCCTCTGTAATTATTCACAGCGATGGGTTGACAAAAGTTAATCCTTTGCTATAATTATAGCGGATCTTAACAAAGAAAGGAGGGTTTTAAATTGCCACCATTGTATTGGCCTTTACCATTTTAGTGAAAGGAGGTGTATCATGGGTAAAAGCGCACGAGGACAGCCCGCAGTACGGCTACGGTACCAGTTAATGACGATCGCTCGCGACGGCGCCCGCGCCAAGGCCTGGGCATGATTCAATCACGGGGTCGGCCTCTCTCCGAAAAGAAAGAGGTATTTCAACCTCAGAAAGGGGGTGAAAGTTGCTAGGAACCCAAGCAAGTGAAAGCTCTTGGGCTGGCAAAAAAAGACAATATAAACTAGAAAAAAATTATATTTGATGAAGAGTGTGTCAGAGTCGGGTGGGCGCGATAAGCCCAACAGAGGCTATCGCCCCCCCCTGATTCATTTTCAAACCGCATGGTTCTGCCAGCGGTTTTTTTATTTTTCAAACTTTTCCTCCTTCGGCAATCTTAAAATAAGTTTAATTTATTTTAAATTAACTATAGCGCCGTTTTAATATAATAAAGTGTTACATAGGTGGTGCAGTTAACTGCACCACCTGGAGCTTAAATTATTTTATTTTAGATTTCTTTTTTATTTTTTCAACTCTTCCTTAATTTGTTTTAAGAAATCTTCAAATTTTTGGATACCGAGATCTCCTTTGCCTCTTTTCCTGACAGCCACGGATTGGCTGGTTATTTCTTTATCGCCAACAATTAAAATATAGGGGATTTTTTGAATTTCTGCTTCGCGGATTCGTTTGCCAACAGTCAGATTTTCATCGCCCATTGAAGCGCGAACATTATTTTCCAATAATCGCGAATGAATTTGTTTGGCGTAATCGCGATGCGTCAAGCCGACATTAATGATTTCAATTTGAGTTGGCGTTAGCCATAAAGGTAGCTCTCCGGAAAGATGTTCTAAAATTATTCCGATAAATCTTTCAAATGAGCCGATGGAGGAGCGATGAATCATCACTGGCCTTTGTTTTTCCCCTTTTTCGTTGATATATTCCAAGTTCAATCGTTCCGGCATTTGAAAATCCAATTGAATAGTTGCCACAGTCCATTTGCGCGAAAGAGAATCTTCAACATCAATGTCTATTTTCGGTCCGTAAAAAGCGCCGTCTTTGGGCCGAAGTTCATATTCCAGTTTATTTTGTTCAAGGCCGGTTTTTAACGCTTTTTCCGCTTTTGTCCAAAGTTTTGGGTCGCCCATTGCTTTGTCCGGCTTGGTTGCCAAAGCTAATGATGTTTTAAGGCCAAAAGTTTGATGGATTTTTGCCAGCAATTCCAAGACGCCGTTGATTTCTTCAAGAATTTGATCCGGTCGGCAATAAATATGGGCGTCATCTTGAATAAACCCGTAAACCCGGAAAAGGCCAGTTAAAGTTCCAGAGCGTTCTTTTCGATGGAGCTGGCCGAATTCGGAAAATTTTAACGGCAAATCTTTATAGCTTCGAATTTTTGATTTATAAATAAAAGTCGAACCCGGGCAATTCATCGGCTTTAAGGTAAAAGTTTCTTTATCAACTTCCAGTGAAAAAATGTTTTCACGATAATGTTCCCAGTGTCCCGAGGCCTCAAATAGTTCTTTTTTTATCAAAATTGGGGTTAAAGTTTCCAGATATCCGCGTTTTTTTTGAAGTTCTCTGATAAAGTTTTTCAGTTCATTAAGAATAGTCATTCCTTTTGGATGCCAAAAAACCGCGCCCGGCGCAATATCGCGAAAAGAAAATAAATCCAGTTTTTCGCCCAGTTTGCGATGATCTCTTTTTTCAATTTCCGCTTGGATTTTTAAATAATCGTCCAATTCTTTTTTTGTGTCAAAAGCCATGCCGTAAATTCGCGTCAGCATTGGATTTTTTTCATCACCTTTCCAATAAGCGCCGGCAATTTTGGTTAGTTTGAAGGAATTTGGGTCGATTTCAGAAGTTGATTTGACATGAGGTCCGGCGCAGAGATCAATAAATTCAGCGGTTTTATAAATTGAAATCGGTTTTTTAGTTTTTTGGAGTTCTTTAATAAGTTCTAATTTATACGGCTGTTTGGAGAAAAGTTTTTTTGCCGCGACAGGGGATATGATTTCTTTTTTGAATTGTAGCTTTTGTTTAATCAATTCGTACATTCGTTTTCCTAAATCAGACAATCCCTCTTCCGTTAAAGTTTTGGCGGGTAAAGCAAAATCGTAATAAAACCCGTTTTCAATTATCGGTCCGATGCCGAGTTTAGCTTTCGGAAATTTTTCTAAAAGCGCCATTGCTAAAAGATGGGAAAGCGAATGGCGGATTTTTTCAATATCTTGATCTTTGCTCATATTTGATTAATTAAAATATAACATATTTATAATTCTATTGCCGATTGGCAGATAAGTTTCGGGTCGTCGTCTTTCCAAGAGAGCCGGCCTTCAATAATTAAAACTTTATTTTCTTGCCAGAGAGCGGGATTTTTTGAAAGCATATCGGTAAAAACTATCACTTCCATCGCATCATTTAAGTCTTCCACGCGCATAAAAATCATCGGTTGGCCGTTTTTAGTGACGATTTTCTGGATTTTAGTGATTACACCGGCAATGCGATAAGCGCCGCCGACTTCTTTTCTGGCGCCCATTAAGCCAAAAAGTTTTTTATCCGCCATATTTTTTATTTCTTTAATCGGTTTTACTTTGCTGATTCTCAGGCGGTCGGTATATTCTTTCAGGGGATGGGCGGAAATATAAAGTCCGACAAGTTCTTTTTCCCAAACGAGTTTTTCTCGGTTTGAAGCCGGCGGAGCGGAATTAAGTTTAAGAGAATTGTTTATAAAGCCGCTTCCAAAAAGATTATTTTGATTACTCAGTAGAGATTTTTTGATATTCTGGCTGAAAGATAAAATATTCTCAATGTTCGCCAAAATCATGCCCCTTTCAACATCAAGAGAGTCAAAAATGCCGGCCTTGGCCAAACTCTCCAAAGATTTTTTATTTAGGTCTTTATGATTAACGCGATTAAGGAAATCGGTAAAATTTTGAAATGGTCCGCCTTTTAATCTTTCATTGATAATCGCTTCCACAATCGCCGCGCCGACATTTTTAACGGCTAAAAGCCCGAAGCGGATGTTGTTGTCTTCGGCCACGAAATTAACGAAGCTTTTATTGATGTCCGGTGGCAAAGTTAAAACGCCGAGTTTTTTGGATTCTTCCATTAAAAAAGAAATTCTTTCTATGTCACCGCTGTCGGCATTAAATAAAGAGGTTGTGAATTCAATCGGATAATGGGTCTTAAGATAAGCGGTTTGGTAGCCGATCATCGCGTAGCAAACGGCGTGGCTTCTATTGAATCCGTATCGCGCGAAAGACGGAAAAAGTTCCCAAACGGCGTTGGCGGTTTTTTCGTCGATGTTATTTTTTTTCATTCCTTCCAATAGCTTTTCCTTTTGCGAATCAAGCAGCGCTTTGATTTTTTTACCGATGGCTTTTCTTAAAATATCGGCTTCGGCCAGAGTGAAACCCGCCAATTCTTGGGCGATTTTCATCATTTGTTCCTGATAAACGCCGATGCCGTAAGTGTTTTTTAAAATCGGTTCAAGTTTCGGATGAAGATAAGTAATTTTTTCCATTCCGT
>JBBTVE010000024.1:0-6378 GCA_038063395.1 Patescibacteria group bacterium | reverse complement strand
TTTTTAATGGAATTGCGTCTATAGTTTTTAAATTTTGAGTAATATCTTCGCCGATTAAACCGTCGCCCCGCGTTGAACCCTGAATTAAAGCGCCGTTTTCATAAATAAGTTCTACAACTAAGCCATCAATTTTAAGTTCACAATAAAAATCGCCGTTTAATTTATTTCCCAAATAATTTTCCACTCTTTTAACCCAATCTTTCATGTCTTCTTCCGAAAAAGCATCGTTAAAAGACAGCATCTGACTTTCGTGCCGAACTTTTTTAAAATTTTTTAAAGGTTCTCCGGCGACTCTTTGAGTGGGAGAATCCAGGGTTATAAATTCCGGATAACGAGTTTCCAAATCAAACAATTCTTTTTTTAATGAATCCAAAGCCGCGTCTGAAATCAAAGATTTATCCAAAACATGATAAGAGTAACGATAGCGATTAATCTCTTTTTTGAGCTTTTCAATGCGATTTTTCGCTTCATTTTTATCCATAAAAACATATACCGTAAAATTTAAGGTAAAGTCGAAGTGGCCCCGACGAAATTCATCATAAAAGCTCTGTTGGATTTATTGGAAGTACCAATGGATTTGATATATTGCGGCGTACTGCTGGCATCGGTTATGATTGAAGTTTTAACCGATGTTTTCCCATCTCCAAAAGATAAAGCCGCGCAATCAATATTTTTAGGTTTTGTCGGGTCGCTAAAATTATATTTATAAAGTTCACATTCAATACCGGAGTCAGCCGCGAAAACCGCTTTTGTCGAATCAATAAAATTAGAAGCCATTTTAATTCTTTGCAACATCAAATAACCGGCAATAGTCGTTGCCGTTAAAATGCTGGCGCCGATAAGTCCAACCGCCAAAAGCATCACCTGCCCCGATGTTTTAGTCCTCATTTTTCTAATCCCCAATCATTTCAAATTTCGGCATCATTCCCGATTTCACCAAATACGGACCAATTAAGAAAAATCCGATTAAAGCCCAAGTGATTGTCCAGCCGATAATTATCAATCCTTCTTGTCGACGATCCTTTTCAATTGCCAAAGCGATGCCATAAACCAAACCGGCGACGACATTGAAAAAGCCCATTGCTATTCCAATCCAAAACCATTTTTTACCAATACCAAATTGTTCGTTCATTTTTATAAAATTTTTCTACTATAACGACCTTTGAAATAATTATACATTAAAATAAATATGGGTCAATTTGAAGTCAATATTTTCGGTTTTTTTTCCATAATCGCCACCGTATGTTCAAAATGGGCTGATAAAGAACCGTCGGCGGTTGCCCAACCTTCATCGGCTTTTTGGATTATCTTGTTTGCGCCTATGGCAAACATCGGTTCAATCGCCAAAACCATGCCTGTTTTTAATTCTATACCTCTCCCCTGTTCTCCAAAATTATAAATATTTGGATCTTCATGGAGATCAAATCCAATACCATGACCGGTTAATCCTTCAACCACTTTTACACCGTATTTTTTAGCGGTTTGAGCAATAATAAAACCAATATCGCCCAAATGATTGCCCTCTTTTGTCACTTTAATCGCCTCTTCCAGAGCGACTCTGGCGGCTTTAATTAATCGTTCCGCTTCTTTTGAAATTTTCCCTACTCCCACGGTTGTCGCCGCGTCAGAATAAAATCCCTGATATTTAACTCCAAAATCAAGCTTTAAAACATCGCCATTTTTTAATTTATAATTATTGGGAAATCCATGAACAATAACATCATTAACCGAAGCGCAGATTGAAGCGCGATAAGGATGTTTCGCCCCGGAAGGTTTATAACCGAAAAAAGCCGGTTCAGCACCCGCTTCTTTAACAAACTTATCGGCCAAATCGTTCAAATATTTTAAACTAACGCCAATTTTGACTTCTTTTAAAACTTTTTTAAAAACCTTCGCCAGAATTTTTCCCGAAGCGGCAATGCTTTCAATTTCTTGAGGCGATTTTAATTTTATCATTTTAAAAATCCGATTATTTTTTGATGAACCTTGTAAGGCAACGGCGTTCCGTCAATCGCGGTAATTTTATAATTTCTTTTTTTTAGTTCTTTGATAATAGGAAAAGTTCTTTGCTGATATTCTTTTAATCTTTTAATGATAATTTCTTTTTTGTCATCAAAACGGCTTTTCAGCGGTCCCGCGCAAAAAGGACATTTCGACATTCGACATTTGACACCTGACATCTGACTCAATATTGGCATTCGACAAATTGAACAAATAGTTCTTTTTAAATTGCGCTTGATAGATTCTTTTTCCAATATATTTAATATAAAAACGCGAGTATTTTTCTTGCTATAAAATTCTTCCAGGATTTTCATTAATCCTTTATGTTTTTTATCACCAAAAGCTTCAAAAGCAGACCTCGGCGAGCCGCTGAAAACAACACTTTCATTTAATTTCTCAATTTTTTTGATTTTATCGGTAATTATTTTTAAAACCCAAAATGGAGTGTTAATTTTACCGGTCTCATTCAATTTTCTTTCCGCTTGAATGATTTTGTTTTTTTTATATTTAGAGTCGTAAAGGACTTGCCTAAGATAACTACCGGAATCAAAATGAACTAAATTAAGTTTTTCAGCTAAAAGTTGAGCTTGCGTTCCCTTCCCCGAACCCGGAGGACCGATGATAATAATTGCGATCATTTCAAATTTCTTCGTATTCTCGCATCGTCAGCTGCGAGTTTACCTGTTGCATTATTTCCAAAGCAACGGAAACCACAATCAACAAAGCCGTGCCGCCGATAGTCAATATCGCGATACCCGTAAACATTCGTGTGATATTCGGCAAGATGGCGATTAAACCGAGGAAAATAGCGCCGCTTAAAGTCAATCGGCTGATTATTTTTGAAAGAATAATAGCCGTTGATTCCCCCGGCCTAATGCCAGCAATAAAACCACCCGCTCGCTGAAGATTTTTAGCGATTTCTTTTGGGTCGAAAGTAACGGCGGTGTAAAAATAGGTGAAAACCACCACTAAAACGAAATAAATAGCGCTATAAAAATATTGGTTATTAAAAATACGAGTTACCCACTCATTAAATTTAAGAGAAAAATCCTGCGAAATTACCGAAGAAATCTGAGCCAGAAATTGGGGAAAAAGTAAAATTGAAATGGCAAAAATAATGGGGATAACGCCCGCTTGATTGACTTTAAGAGGTAAATAACTGGAAGCGCCGCCGTACATTTTCATTCCTCTTATTCTTTTAGCGTAAGAAATCGGGATTTTCCTTTCCCCTTCATGAATAAAAACCACACTGGCAATAACTAATGCACCGACAATAATAAAAGCGATTATTTTGTCTATTTCCAAAGCGCCGGCCTGAAAATCCAAATACATTTGTTGAACAATTCCCGGCAAGCTACTAATAATGCCGGCAAAAATAATTAAAGAAATACCGTTGCCTATTTTTTGCTCGCTGATAATTTCTCCAATCCAAAGCAAAATCATTGAACCGGCGGTAATGACAACGACATTCCTCAATAAATCAAATAATCCCATTGTGGGAACCACATTCTGGGAAATAAGCAAATTTAAAAAACCATAGGATTGAAGAAAGGCCAAAGGAACGGTCAAATATCGGGAATAACGATTAAATTTCGCCCGACCGGCTTCTCCTTCTTCATAATACATTTCTTTGAAACTCGGAAAAATCATCGTTAAAAGCTGCATAATAATAGTGGCGGTGATATAAGGAGCAACGCCAAGCATGGCGATTGATAATTTTTCCATAGCGCCTCCAGAAAACATCGAGAAAAAACCAAAGAGCTGGTTTGAAGCGAAAAAATCCTTTAATTGCCCGAGATTAATATCGGGAATAGGTATGGCTGCTAAAACACGGAAACAAAGTAATAAAAAAGCGACAATTAAAATTTTGTTCCGCAGATCTTTAATTTTAAATACTTGAAGAATTTGAGACATTTAACTATTCTATCCAACTGTTTTGGAAAAATCAACAACGCAACGCTAAGAGCAATTTTTCTCCGAATTCTTGAGCCGCTTGCGGGCCATTGGCGGTAATGATTTTGCCGTCTTGAATCACTATTTTGATGCCGCTTTTATCCGAAGTTGAATCCCAAACAGTCGATTTCTTATTTTCCAAAACTCCCGCTTTGGCTAAAATCACCGGCGCGATGCAAATGGCGGCCAAAATTTTATTTTTAACAACCGCTTCTTGAGCTAAACGATAACTTTCACTATTGTCCAAATTTTCCAAAGCGCCGGGACCACCGACAAAAACAACGGCATCAAAATCTCCAACTTTTACCTCATCAAGTTCAATATTAATTTTTACCTTTCCTCCGCCGACTCCAACAGCTGTTTCTCCCGTTTTACAATTACTGGCAACGACTATTTCATAGCCGGCGTTTTCTAAAATCGCCTTCGGCGTAAAATATTCAATATCCCTGAAATCTTTTTTCGCGATTACAAATAAAACCTTTGCCATTTTTTTATTCTAATAGGTTTCTATTAAAATAGAAACGCCATTTCCGAGAAGACCAATATTTCCCCGCGTAATCAACACCAATTCTTTTGGCGGATTTTATTTCCGAGGGTTTAATTTTTATTCCATCGTTTTCAATCCAAAGTCCGGTTTTCTTATTAGCCGGTTTTCCGTTAAATTTTTTGTCAATTTTAAGATATTTCGTAATTCGGGCTGGACCGCTGATTTTATCCGTTCCTCTGATTAAAACAGCGGCTGGATAATTTTTCGGTCCAATCACAACATTAAGCATCCAGTGCATTCCATAAGTAAAATAAACATACCAATTCCCCGCTTTGCCGAACATTATTTTATTTCTTTCGGTTATGCCTCGTGAAGCGTGAGAGGCCTTGTCGTTAAGCCCGCCATAAACTTCAACCTCCGTAATTGTTAAAACAATCTCTTTTTTTCCAATCCGCCGAATCAAAAATTTTCCCAATAAATTTTTAGCAATTTTTAAATCAACATTTTTCATCTCCTTTTTCGTTAATATGTCGTATTGACGTTTTAATATTATTAATGGTATACTTTTATAATGATTAAAATCAATAAATTAAGAAAATCTTTGATTATATCCATATTGTTGGGCATAGCGATTTTAGGAATGGGGAGCGGTAATACCGTCGTTTCTGCTCAAACAACGACAGCCACGACAACGGCAACTCAACTGCAAGAATTAATAAATAATCTTCAGGCTCAAATCAAGGCGCTTCAAGAACAATTGGCGCAAATTGGCATTCAACGTCAGCAAGTAGCGCAAACTATTACGGAAATTATTTCCACCCTTAAAGAGGGAGATAGAAATGAAAATATAAAAACTCTTCAGGCGCTTTTAGCCACTGATTCGAATATTTATCCGGAAGGATTAATCACCGGTTTTTACGGAGCGCTTACGACAAGAGCTGTTAAAAAATTTCAAAAAAAGCACGGTTTGGAAATGGTTGGTTTTATCGGCCCAAAAACCAAAATTAAACTCAATGAACTATTGAAAAAAAATCCATTAGCAGTTGAGGGAACAAGCACGAGCACGGCGAGCGGATTTTGCGCTATTGTTCCGCCCGGCCATCTAATTGCTCCGGGCTGGTTAAGAAAACATAATGGCGTAAAACCGATTGTTCCGGCTTGCCAAACTTTGCCGTTGGGAATCGCCAAAAAACTAACTGCCGCGACAAGCACTCCCACAAGCACTTTGGATACGATTCCGCCGGTTATTTCCGGAATTAACGCCACTAGCACCACGGCCACTTCAACCAGCATTACCTGGACCACCAACGAATTATCCGATGGCAAAATCTGGTATGGCACTTCCACTTCAATAAGCGTAACCGGAACGCCGGCAATCAGTACTTCCACTCTATCACTTGGCCACCAATTTGGACTTCTTAATTTAATCGCTTCAACCACTTATCATTACATTGTTGGTTCAACTGACGCGGCTAGCAACACCGCCACTTCCAGTGAACAATCGTTTACTACACTTTCTCAATAATCAAAAATAAAGGTATTGACTTTATTAGTGCGAATATGGTATAATTAAAACATGAAAATTACTCACCAAAAATTAACCGCGCTTATAATTGGTGGAGTTCTTGTGTTGTCTTTGATGCCAATTCCGCCGGTTTTTGTTTTGGCGGGGCCACTAGAAGTACGTAATTTTACTGCATCAATTTCTCCCACAACAGAAGATGTTGGAGAAACACAATCTTATATTGTTACGATTACAAATAGCGCTAGTAGCACTAAAAAAATAAAAGGAGCAAAGATTACGATACCGAGTGGATTTACTGGAGTGAGTGGTATTTCTGTCGGTGGCACAGCTTGTTGGATGGACAATTGCCACTACAACAAGTGAGATATGGGTAAAAAAAGTAGGAAGTACGAACGATATTGATGCTAGTGAG
>JBBTVE010000023.1:0-1209 GCA_038063395.1 Patescibacteria group bacterium | reverse complement strand
TTATAACAATAATCTTTGGTTTTTTCTTATCAAGCGCTTCCTGAGTATTTGAAATCCCTTCTTTATATCAGGTAATATGATACGTAACTGCATATCTTCCGGGAGGAAGTTTATCTGTCATCTTGTAGATTTGCGCATTATTCCCCCAAATAAAAATTTCATCTTCAGTGCTAGTTTTAGATTTTATATATGTTGCGATTTCGTAATCAATTGGAGTTCTTCTGTCGAAAAATTCCCTATATTCTCTAACCGATTTACTGCCTATAATAAAGGACGCAAAATTTTGATAATAAGAAAGGGTTTTTCCGGAAAATTTAAACCCTAAACAGATGAAGATAAGAGAAATGATAAAGAATACAGCGAGTTGAGGCTTATACTTCTTCTCAAATAAGAATAAGCCCACTAAAAGGCTAAAGCTTGGAAGTAAAACGAGTAGGTAATGAGTATAAGGTCTTTGGGAAAAAAACGTGTTGAAGAGTGAAAAAGCAAACCATATTATAATAAAAAGTAGTGTTTTGGAAAATTTATCTTTTTTTATAAGTAAATATGTTGTGAAACCAGCAAGAAGAATCAATTTCAGGATCATATACCCCTGCGGAATAATAAGCTTATTACCCCATCCGACATATCCTACGTTTTGCAAAAATGTAGCCTGAAAGAAATATTTAAATTGAGGACCGATGAAAAAGAATGCCGTGATAAGTATGGGAATTGCAAATCCTAAAACAAATGGAGCCAGAAGATTAAATATTTTTTTCAATAAATTTAAATTCAATAAATCTCTCTTAGGCAGATCAATTTTAGATATTATTATAAAAACAGCAAAAGCCGTGAAATCAAAAATTGCTACAATTTTAAAAAGAAATGCGATTCCCAAAATAAGACCTGATATCAACAAAATTTTTGGGTTTAATTTTTCACTCAAAATCAAAAATCCTGAAAATATAATAAGAAGAAGCATGAAGTTTTCTGAATTTGCGATGTTACCTTCCATAAAGGGAATCGCAAAAAGAAAAGCAAAAATGCCAGCGCTCCACATTGCGATCTTGCTTTGCTCTTTATTTTCTCCAAAAAGTTTTTTTGCCAAAAAATAGAACGCAGTGACCGAGAACAAGCCAAATATAAGAGACAACGCTCTTACATAAAATTGATCACCGTTGAAGATCGCATATACTATATAAAGAAGCGGAGGCTTGTTGTCCCATGCGC
>JBBTVE010000022.1:0-1068 GCA_038063395.1 Patescibacteria group bacterium | reverse complement strand
AACTATAAAAAATTATTTATTTAGTTTACTTTTAGCGTTTTTTGAATATATTATAAGTAGAGGGATAAAAAGAGAATGTTTAAAATATCACAGATAAATAGACAAAAATGGAAAAAGTGATTTTAATAGATTGGTCTATTTTTATGTTTAGAAGTATATTTTGTTGGGAGACTAATAGAAGTGTTCCTCCAACCTAAACATTATGCGGAAAAAACATACTAATCCGAATTGTCAATGTGTTTCATGTAAATCTAAACGAGGAGAATTAAAGGGTAAAAATCATCCTAATTATGGAAAACGTTATCCTTTTAGATTAAAAAGAAAAAATATAAAACCCAAAAAACAATATTATTGCAAAACTGAAAATTGTAATAAAGAAATAACTAAATCTAGTAAATCCGGTTTTTGTAAATCATGTTCTCATAAAGGGATTGTAATATCTAAAAGCCATAAACTTGCTATTAGCAATACTTTAAGGGGTCGTCCTTTATCTTTATCTCATAGAAAGAGTATTAGTGATAGTTTAAAAGGAGAATTATGTTATAATTGGAAAGGTGGTATAAGTATTCAAAGGTATCCAAGAGAGTTTTATTTAAAAAGAGATACTATTAAAAAACGTGATGATTATACCTGTCAGATTTGTTTTGATTCCGAAGAAAATGAATTAAAGGATTTTAAAAGAAAATTATTAATTCATCATAAAGATTTTGATAAATCTAATAATGAAAATTCTAATTTAGTTACTCTTTGTGTAATGTGTCATCTACTTTTACATAATGTTAATACTAGTTGGGTAAAAAATGAAAGTAATATTAGTAGATAATAATATTTTTATTTTTAAATCTATTTTTTCTTGGGAAAGAAATAGAAGTATTTCTCCAACCTATTTGTATCTTTCTATGTTAATTTCTTGTTTAAAAACTATAGGCTGTCATCCTGATGATTTAATTATTTTAGCTATAGACTCTCCTCTTGGTTCATGGCGTAGAGATATAGATTCCCAATACAAGGCGAATAGAAAAGCTAATAGAGAAAAACATAAAGATATTAATTGGACTGAAATGTTTA
>JBBTVE010000021.1:0-4019 GCA_038063395.1 Patescibacteria group bacterium | reverse complement strand
TTATTACATTCATAAAAAAGTGTGGGAAAAATCTTCTTTAAATCTTTCTACGCCCCCCACACGCCCCGACCGAACTACAAAGAAAAGAGTGACGCTCGTTTCAATTTATTGAATTACCAAGGAGATTGAGCCTTTTAAAATGAGCTGACTACTTGATGGGTGCGGCAAGGCTGAATTAGGCATATGGTAGTAACTTCTCCATCCATTCAACCTTCTCATATTTATGCTTCCAAGAGATATCCATAAACAGATGCCCTATTACTTGGGATTTGTGTTCTTCATAGTGCTTATCCAAAAAAGCCATAATCTGCTTAGGATCTGTTGTTTTCAGCCCAAGCAGTCTGGAATATATCTTAGCTTCCCAAGGCATAATCGTGTTTAAGATACTTCTATGGTAAACTCCTGTCATAATGTAATCAACAGAGGCTGGACCAACCCCATAAATTTTAAGCAGTTCTTTTCGTAATTCTGAATCCCTCAACTCTCTTATCAAAAATTCATTCAATTTGGTATAGTCTTTTGTTGCTCTGAGAAAACTCTTTGCTCTATAGCCTACTTTGAGAGCCCTAAGTTCTTCTTCTGGTACTTTAAGTATTCTTTCGGGCTTCCATATAGAATATAATTCAAGACTATCAAATTCTATTTTATCCCCATAATTCTGTAGCATTGCATTGGTCATCTGGACCGTTCTCTTTATGTTGGCATTCTGAAGCAAAATAGCAATCATTAGGTATTCATAAAGCCCCTCAATACAGAAGTTATGCATTCCTTTAAATTTCTTCAAAACCTTTCCTATTAACTTATCCTTTTCAAATTTTTTATAAAATTCAGAATAATCTTGTTTAAATTCGAATCTGTAATCCATCTCTTTTAATAAAAATACAACATATTCATCATCAAGTTTAGATTCATGATAAAACCCTGCTTTTATTTTTGGTTTTGATATTGTTCCCTGATTTTCAAGTTTTATCCCTATTAGTTTATCCTTGAATCTGAAAGAAAACCATAATTTACCCTGTTCCCATTTGCTAAGCGGAGTCGGATAATGGGAAGGGTTATGTACACTATAATCAAAATTATATGGGGGCTGTGGATGAATTGTGGTTGTATGAACTAATTTTAATTTTTTCATTTTTATATGAATTTAATAATAATGGCCTTAATAATCGTTGTCATCTTCTAATTGCTCGGCACTTGATTCAATCAACATTTTCAGGTATTTTGCGGTTTCATATAAATTCTCTTGAATAAGCTTATTTGGAATTCTTAAAGTTACATAGCCTTTCTTGAAGGAATAATAAGTTCGTTTTAAATCAGATAAAGCTTGTTTTTGGCTATAATTATGTTGCATTCCATCAACTTCAATATTTATCTTAAATTCAGGAATTGCAATATCAATGTGTTTGTGATGATCCCATTGTTCTAATTTTGCAGGTATGCCCATCTTAATTAGAGTTTCATATAATTTTGTTGCCTCTGGTGTTGATTTCTCTTTCTTCTTCTGAAACTTTTGTCTTAAAGGATTGTAATCTTTCTGACAATCTCTACACAAGGCTCTTCCGTAATTTTTAATCGAATAGTCTCGTTCTTTCTTAGAAATATCTTCTTCGCAGACTGAACATTCCATAGATAATCCAAATTTTATTCAATTTTAAAACTTTCTACATTCTGAAATGTGGTTTTAATTTTTTTAGATGGTAGATTAGTCATCAATATATCCTGTTTCTTTGAACCTTTTATGCTGATTTAACATTTTTTGATAGTTCTTTTCTGGAACCTTCATTTTCTCTTTTCCTTTATCACTTAATTCTCCAAGGCATATATACCCACATCTTGCACACATTAACTGATTTATTGTAAGCAAAAATCTTTCTGGATCGGGTCCTTTTTTGTATTCTATTTTAAAGGTTGTTGATTTACACTTCTTGCATTTTGTAGATTTTTTTGATATTATTATTTCTCTCATAGTTTTACACTCTTTCAAATTATATTTATGTCCAATTTCATTTTTTTGAATTCTATATCTTTTGCTACCTTTAATGCATAGTTTAATCTTACATCCTCATTTTCACTAATGATTATTCCACGGACACTCTTTTCATTATCTTGGCATAACTCTTCCTTTACCCAACCCATATACCTTTGTATTTGTGCTAATGCCCTATCATCTCCGGAAACCTTAATTTCTATGACTACAAAGTTTCCGTCTTTGTCAGCTGCCAAGAAATCTGTCTCATCCTTCCCATATGTTATAAAATGACCATCGTGTTTGTTTTGATATTCGGGTTTATAATATTTTAACCCTTTAAAGAGTGTTTCAAAATTCCTGTGAATCAATTTTTGATAAATTGCTTCCTCCAAGACTTTGGCCTTCTCCTCTTTTTTCTCTTCTGGTAAGTCTTCAGATTCATCACTTTCTGCCATTTCTTCAATTATTGAAGCCAATACACCCTTCCAAGTTGATTTTATGCTATAAAGAAAATTTGATATTGTACGAGGATCTGCATCAATTCCAATAGATTTGAAGCCATTTTTTATACTCTCATTTGATTTGAAAACTTTCTCACCAGGTTCATCATTTTTAAAATCTGGAGCTCCAGAAAAACCAAAGTAATTTATGATCTGCTCCCTATCGTTTAATGACACAGCAGAAACGTATTCTGAGGGATTGTAAGCAAAAATAAGCCCATTTATTACATTTGCACTATCTCCTGTCAACCTGTTTTTATTACCTTTATTTATGTAATAGAGCCTGTTGATTAATGCAATTATATCTTCACCTTTTGCCTTGAAAATATAATCCAGAATATCTTTCATCTCCCTATTACTTTTTATCTCCCTGAAAAGATTACGCCAAGCTCCCTGAGGGGTCATCATCATCGCAACAGGGTTTATTTCTGGATGACTTGCTTTTCCCTTGGCCTTTGAATCCAGAATCAAGACAATTGCGTCAATCTCATCGTCGGTTAGTTCTCCGCCATTAGCCATAATTCTGTTATTCCAAAAATCTTTAAATTTCTGACTTTGTCTAATCCACAGATTTCTATTTTCTTCTTCGTTATAATCCTCAAGAAATGCTTGAAAGTTTCTTATAATTTCTTCCTTTTCCATTGTCATTTTATGAAGTATGTTGCCAACATTATTAAAATATTTAGTGCTGCACTTACTCCTGCAATTATGACCCAAAAATTTATTCTTCTCAGGTAAAGATATTGAAATCCACCTATACCCAATTTGTAATATTTTATTGTTCTTTTCTCTTGAGGATTATGAATTTGGCTTTCAAAAAGAAATCCTTGCTTTGCGAGAGAGGTTAAATCATCAGAATAGCAATCATATTCATTCCAGATACTATCTTCTTTGATTTCTGCAGGCCATATATCCTTAAGATCCTTTAATAGTCTCAAATACCCAGAATTTCTTTTTATTTGTTTTCTCCCTTCTCTTGTTATTATAAATTCGTTTTTCATTTTATAAAATTACTTTAGACCCACCAAAATTAATTCTTTTCTACCAAGATCTTCATCCATAGGAGTTCCACATTTTTCGCATTTACCCCATTTTAAATCTCCTTTTTGTATACTCCATTTTGCATTACATTTAGGATTTTGGCATCTGTATTTGGCTTTCATTTTTTATTTTCGTCCTTTGTAGCCTCTGGAAACGCTTTATTCAGCAATCTCGAGTATTTTATTAAGTCTGTGAAATACCTCTGTATCCTGGCTAATCCTATACCCTCGCTGAGCATATAATCCTTAAAGCTGACAATTATCTTTTTGTTTTCTTCTGGAATCTCCTCAGAATTCTTGATCCTGTAGAGGTATCTTTCAAACCTTCTTTCGTAATCGTGTATTCCTTCCATGTTCTTTTTAATCTTTTTTTCTTTAAATAGATCGATTAAAAGAACGTCTCTCTTGTTCAGGCATAACTAAAAGAGTTAAGCCCTTATTATAAACTTTTAGTTAAACGCCCCGACCGGGAGTCGGACCCGGGTTTCCAGCGCGACAGGCTAGCGTCAT
>JBBTVE010000020.1:0-4325 GCA_038063395.1 Patescibacteria group bacterium | reverse complement strand
CGAATAAACATCCGTGTCCAAAACCGCTTGAACTGAAAAAATAATGTCGTCCGCGGTAATTTTTTCATTGTCATGCCAAAATAAATTTTCTTTAAGCCGATACCTCCAAACCTTACCGCTCTCGTCAATCTTATAACTTTCCGCCAAATCGTTTAAATCACTGAAAGTCAGTTCCACAAGGTCGCGGTCAACGTCACTGAAAGCCAGAATCGGGTTAATAAAACTCGGCTGACCGACTACTCCTTCAGTATATTCTCCGCCGAAAACCATCGCCATTTCGGTGTTTTGTTCAATTAATTTTACGGCCAAAAAAGACAAAGCGACAACGAAAATCGCGAATGCCGCGCCAAAAATTAAAAATTCACGACGAGAAAAAAATTTGAACAACAAAATCAATTTAGGCATCTATATGAATCTTTTATAAACAATCTTTATTTAATAAGGAGACTGGTCAAAGATAAGCCGACTAAAATAACCGCTAGAACAATGGTGGCCAGAAAAATCAAACGCTCCATGCCGCGACGAACAAAATACGATCCTTCTTCACTGCCGCCGAAAACAGAAGAAAGTCCGGTCGAACGCTCTTGAAGAAGAATTAAAATGATCAAGGCGACCGCGACAATAATTTGAATAATAGAAAAATACATCAGATTTTTTTTGTTATAAAATGGACCAGAAAATGAACGACGGTGATTGCCAAAGAGGCGTAAAAAAGAGAAATTGGTCCTTCAATACTAACACCCCTGGAAAAAAAGTCAAGAATATAAAGAGTGGCGGCATTAACCAAAATAATCCCCAGCCCCAAAGTAATAATGATAATCGGACTGAAAATAAGTTTGATAATCGGCCGGATAAAAAGGTTTATTAGGGTAAAAATCGCCGCCACCGCTAAAAATTCAAACGCATTGGGAATAATTCTAAACCCTTCAATAAAATAAGTAATTGCCGCCAAAGCCGCCAAATTAGAGATGAATAGTACGATAATTTTATAAAGAATCTTGGTCATAGTTATCCACAGCCATTATTGGCTTTATTTTTAATCTATTATATAATGATAAAAGCATATATATTTTACGCGTCAAAGGTCGATTTAATTAATATAATAATAAAAAAATGTCGATTATTCAACAGTTAATAGATTCTACAGCCTTTTCACTTATTGATGTCTGGGATGGAGTGATTAATTTTATTCCGGAATTCATCGGCGCGATTGTGCTTTTGATCATCGGTTTAATTATCGCTTCCGGTGTCAAATCATTGGTTCAAAGAGTTGTTAATACCTTAAAAATTGACAACCTGCTCCGCCAATTAAAATTGGACAACTATTTCAGCCAAGCCGGAATGACGATGAATTCGGCGAATTTTATCGGCGCTTTGGTTTATTGGTTTTTGGTCATTGCCTTTGTCTTGGCCGCTTCCGATGTTTTAGGATTAGCGGGATTTTCAATGTTTTTGGCCAGCGTAGTCGGTTATATCCCCAACATCATTATCGCGGTCTTGATAATTTTGGCGGCGGCGATTATCGCCACCCCTTTAAGTTCGTTCGTAACGGCGACAGCCGCAAGCGCTAAATTGCAAGCGGCAAAATTCGTCGGCGGATTGGCTTGGTGGGCAATAATCATCTTCGGATTATGGATCGCTTTCATTCAATTGGGAGTGGTTGCCGAACTTCTGAAAGACATTCTGGGTTATGTTGTGATGGGATTTGCTTTGGCTTTTGGCATTGCCTTTGGTCTTGGCGGTAAAGATTACGCCACTTCGCTAATCAACAAACTGAGAGAACATACGGAATAAATATTTGTTCCACAAACAAAAAGAGACCGCATATGCGGTCTCTTTTTGTTTGTGTATTTATACAACCACGCTCGAACCTATTTTAGCAAGAATTTCTGATCCGCTGCCAGCCGCCGCAAAGCGGCGGCCTGCCTTGCAGGCAAAAAATTTCCTCCCCTTGAACCCCTCCATTTTTTGCCCGCTCGCCTAAAACTCTTGCACAAAATATTCGTTAATCTTTCAAGAACCAGCTTTTTGGTAATGGTCCTTTTGACTTTCTATAAATATATTCAACTAGATTGGAGAGGGTTTGCTTTTTGTTTTGTATACCATTCACTTTATAAAAATTTTCAATCTGATCTGAAAATTTTTTGTCTAATTTTTTTAATACCTTCATTATCTCATTTGGCTGTCTCAAGAACTCGCCATTCAATTTAAGAAATAACTCCACGATATTGGGAATCAATAAATAACTATCAATACCAAAGGTCAAATGATCATTATTTTTAATATCGCGTTGAACTTCTCCCCAGAAATCATCAATTGAGTATTTATTTTAACTCCATTCTTAATGTTTTTGGCAGATGTTTATTTTTTGGATATAGTATTGTTTTTATTTTTTTAAAACCACAACTTTCGTAAGCGCGAATGGCTCTGATATTACTCGGTCTTACTTCCAAATAAATTTTAGAAATCCATAGCCGCTTCGCTTTTTTTATAAGAATACAAATTGCTTTAGAACCATAACCTTTTCCCCAATATTTTTTTTCACCAATAACAATCTGTGTTTCATGCCAATTATCTTTTCTTTTAACTAATGAAATATGACCAATAACTTCTTTATTCAAAGTTACCATAAAATCATAATGATCATTGCCATATAATATAACCTGAAAATATTTATCAACTTCTTTATCCGAAACACGTTGTAAAATACCACTTGTTAATTTAAGCAGTTCTTTGTTTCTCCACCACCGAGCAAAGTATTTTTTATCGCTATATTTAATTTTTCTTAAATAAATTTTATTCATAAATAAAAATGGGGCTAAGGTAAGTGTATCACTTTTCCTTAGCCCCATGAAGCCACGTTTAGTGGCAGTTGCTGGGTTGCCGACAAACGTTCAGCACCTTCAGCTTGGGTAGCGACTTGACCTTGAGAGTCGGTCGCGGCTGTTTTTGCTGCGCCTTCTGCATGGCATTCACCTCCTTTCTGTTGCGAGTTGGAGAAGCGTTGGCTCTGACGCCGTTGCTCCTCGCAGTTGTTCTCGGAGAATCTCTTTGGTCATGCGGCGATAGAAGTCGCACATTCGTTCGATCTTGGCGGTTTTGGTCGCCCGAGCGAACTCTTGCGTGATGTTGCATCCGCCGCCACATTGTCCTTCAATCATGCACCCCTTGCACATTTCCATCACTCCAGTGAGATGATCTTTCACAAAATGATGGTAAGCAGTGTCAGGCGCATGAAACGATTGGATTGTTGAGAGACTCCCGAGTTGAGTTGTGCTATAGCCACATCCGTAGATATTCCCGGATGGACCTACGCACATGCTGTTACCGCGAACTGCACCGCAGAACGCGACACGGCTCTCAATCGTTGATTCGTTCAAGTTCTCGGCTGGCCGTGACCAGAAGCCGGGAACATCAATACCTTGTGCCGCCGCGTAACGCCGGATCCGCATCAGTTTTGCGACAACTTCCTCAATCGGAATTTCCACCATGTCGACGACATCGATGTCTATCCTAACATTCTTCATGCCGCGGGCAGTTGCCCAGTCGACAATTGACTCATCGAGTTCATAGAAATTCTTTTCAGTGATCGTTACCGCAACGCCGTCGAGCGGATATCCTACTTGCTCTAACGCATGGAAGCCACACATAATCTGGGAGAATGTACCGCTCCCGGACTTCGTCAGTCGGACACGGTCATTTCCCTCGCGCAAGCCGTCGAGGCTGGAGGCGATTTCGACTCGGTACTCCTTCAAAGTTTCAGCGATGTCTTGTGTGATGAGAGAGGCATTCGTGTTAATCGAAAAGCGGAACTCGAACTCCGAACTGTAGGTGGCACGGCAATACTCAAGCGCTTGCCTGATAACCGGCCATGCCAGTAGCGGTTCGCCTCCGCCGAAGTTGATTTCGGCGACACACTTCCCGTGCCCGCGAAGAATCTCAAGGTACTGATCCACTGTTTCCTTGGCTGTATCGAACCGCATAAACTTCTTGGGGTTGTTGATGCGGTCAGAAGTTTCCAAGTTATTGAAGTGGATGCAGTAGGTGCAACGGAAGTTGCATGCCTCACTCATGATGAGCTCGAGATAATCAATCAGCAAACCGCTGATGATTTCCTTTTCTCGCTCTCGCATCTTTTCTTCGAGGAACACTCTATCGTCGAAATTCTCTGGGACGAGAAAATAACATCGTAGCAGCTCTTCAATCGCCTCCTGATCTTCCTCGGTCAGTTTATCGCCGAGCCGCGAACTAATAGTTGTCGGCTCCGAAAACGACTCAAGAAACTCGAGCGTCTCGATAGGAACAACCCTTGGGTAGCCAAACAG
>JBBTVE010000019.1:0-7426 GCA_038063395.1 Patescibacteria group bacterium | reverse complement strand
GGATTCGAACCTACGACCATCTCCTTAACAGGGAGTCGCTCTACCACTGAGCTACCGGGGAATATATTTAATCTATTATATCTTAATTAAAATGATATAATTATTCAATGCCGATTCTTGAAGTTAAAAATATCAGTGTTGAATTGGGCGGAGTAAAAGTTTTAGACAACATAAGTTTTGAAGTTGATAAAGGAGATGTTTTGGCAATTATCGGGCCCAATGGCGCCGGTAAAACGGTTCTTTTGAGATCGCTTTTGGGGCTAACTGATTATTCGGGTGAAATCAATTGGCAAAAAAATGTCAAAATCGGTTATGTTCCCCAACGGATGGACATTGAAACCGATATCCCTCTGACCGTTGAAGAATTTTTTGGTCTCCACAATTCAAAAACAAATGAAGCTAAAATAAAAAACGCCTTAAAACTCGTTCAACTTAACGAGAAAATTTTGAAATCCGGACTCGGCGAAATTTCGGTCGGCCAAAGACAACGAATTTTAGTGGCTTGGGCGGCTTTAGGAAATCCCGATATTTTGTTATTCGATGAACCAACGGCCGATATAGATATCAGCGGACAAGAATCAATTTATAAAATGATTTATGATTTACAAAAGAGCGGAATGGCGATAATTCTGGTTTCTCATGATTTGAATATTGTTTATCGTTACGCTGAAAAAGTTTTATGCCTAAATAGAAAAAACATTTGTTTGGGAGAACCGAAGGAAATTTTAACCGCCGAAAAACTGCAAAAACTTTACGGTGGAGAAAAAGGATTTTACGCGCATAAACATCAATGATTGAACTAATCCAACCGCTTTTAGTCGCTGTTTTTGTTTCCGCCGCCGCCGGCCTTTTGGGCTGTTTTGCCATTTTAAAAAGAATGGCTTTGGTCGGCGACGCGCTTTCTCATGTGGCGCTTCCGGGCTTGGCTTTGGGACTGCTTTTCAACTTTAATCCATTTATAGGAGCTTTATTTTTTTTAATCGGAGCGACAACCGGCATTTGGCTGTTACAATATCGCACCAAATTATCCGTTGAAACTATTGTCGGCGTTTTTTTCGCCGGTGCTCTGGCCTTAGGCGCGGTTTTAACGCCTGAACATGAATTACTTGAGGCGCTATTAGGTAATATTTATAAATTAAGCTGGCAAGAATCTCTGGCGTCAATTTTACTCTCATTGTTTCTAATCGTCGTTATTCTGGCAATCCGCAAAAAACTTGCCTTAAGTATGGTTTCCGAAGAATTATCTTATTCCGTTGGCGTAAAAAATAGGCGCCTGGAATTCGCCTACTTGATGATTTTTGCCTTGATAGTGGCTTTAGGCATTCGTTTCACCGGAGCGCTACTGATGGGCTCTTTGATAATTATTCCGGCGGCTTCGGCAAAAAACATTTCTAGAAGCTTGTCTTTATTTATGGCGTTAAGCGTAATTTTCGGAGTTTTATCGGCAGCTTTGGGGATTTATATTTCTTATCTTTATAAATTTTCTCCGGGACCAATTTTTGTCCTAATAAGTTCTATTATCTTTATCTCTTCGCTTTTTATCCGCAAATTTAAAAAATAATCATTCAATTAAAATTATAATTTATAATATTTAGATAATTCCAAAGTAATTTTACTTGCCGACCAAAGCCAATTTCTATTAAGACATTCTTTTGCCGTCTTTATAGCAAATTGCGGATCTTTATCTATTAAAGCAGTAACAATTCCTCCAACTGTACCAACTTGGTCCCATCCAACCATCCCCCACCAATCCGTTTTACTTCCCGATTCTTCATATTTATTATTTTCTATTTTATCCTTATCTGCAAGACTAAAATATTTTTCTATTGCTTTTCTAACAAATTCAACATCGTTGTTTATTAAAGCAACAAGGATTTCCTTTATTTCATAAGTACCCGAAAGTTTTTCTGCAACTCTTTTACTAATCTCTGGAGATTTATCCGCTAAAGCCGTTGCAATTTCAGCAGCTCCAGATGGAATCTTTTTTCTAAAACATTCTTCTATACTATATTTCGCAGATTCAATATCTCCCATTGAAGCGGCTATCTTCCCCGCATAAGTTGATATACCTATTTTATCAAAATATTCCATAGCTTTTCTAGAAACTTCTGGGCTTTTTTTAGATAAAGCAATAGCAATATCAGTTATCGGTTTAATCCATTGTCCTTTTGCATTATTTTCTACAGATTCATAATGTTCTCTATCTTTACTATCTCTTATTATGCATTTTTCTAAAATTTCTTTAGCAAATTCAGGATCTTCCTTAGATATGGCAGCGGTTAATGAACCGAGAGTTTCTTTCATATACCAATCATGGTTAAAATAATATATTGCCGCTTCTTTCGCAATTCCTAAATCCCCTTTCATTTTTGCTAAATCAATAATAAATTCCGCTCCTCCCACCAAATCTTTGTTTTTATAATACTCAAAAACTTTTTGAGCAATATCCACATTTCCTATAGAAATAGCGATTTCTCCTGCGTTTTGCGGGAAAAATGATTTATTTTTATCAAGACACATTTCCAAAGCGTATTTCGTGGCGCCTTCATCGTTTAAAGATATTGCTAATTTGGCGGCTAAATCCGGACGTTTCTTTTTATAAAATTTTTCTATATATTCTTTACTCAATGTATCAAATTGCGGATCTTTTCCTTTTAAGCTAATTATAAGTTCGCTAGGCGCTAACGATGGACTACCAAAATGTTCTCTATCCCGCAGTAATATATCTATAGATTTTTTAATGGTTTCTGCGTCTTTATTTTTTAAAGAATCAATAATTGAATCCAAAGAATAAGAAATTTCTTCTTTTTTGCATATATCTAACGATTGTTTAAGACTCTCAATATCCCCTAAACTAGCTGCCATATTAGCGGCAATTTCGGGACGGCCAGACTCTAAAGATTTGTTTAAAATATCCTTAGTAATGTCCGTAATTTCTTTCCCTTCTCCTTTTTCTGCTCTTTGTTCTTTTTTTATAAATTTTTCTGGGGGGTTTTCCATATCTTAATCTAATATATTTTGATCTAATTTATCAAATTATTGCGAATAAGTTTTTAATCAAATTTCACTTTGATTTTCTTCGCTTTCTGGCGATTGATTTTCGGAAGAATGATTTTTATAATGCCGTTTTTTATGGAAGCGTGCGCTTTGTCCGAATCAACTTCTTGAGGCAAAATAATTGAACGGGAAAATCTTCCCCAAAAACATTCCTGATAAAGATAATCTTTTTCCATCACGATTTCGTCTTTATGACGCTTGCCTTTGATTACCACCGCGTCCGGGCTTACCGAAATATCAATATTTTCCGGGTCAACGCCGGCAACCGCCGATTCAATTATAATGTTCATCGGCGTCTGATAAACGTCAACCGTTAACTGACCTTCCGGGCCTTCAAAAACTTCCAATTCTTTCTCTTCTTTTTCTTCTTTCTCTTCTTTACTATTGTTCTTTTTCGCCTTAGTTTCTGTTTTCACCGGCTGTTCTTCTTGGTCTTCCAAATCAACATCGGCTAATTTTTCAAAAAATTCTTTGTCCTCCATAAAAATGTTCGTTTAATATTAATTATTTGCGACTGATTTTCAATTTCTCAAAATCCCAAAAAACAAATAGGGCTATTATCATTAAAAATACCGTCGGATATATCAACATTGCGTTAAATAACAGTATAAGATAATTGAAAATACCATGCAAGAGAGAAGCCATCAATAAACCGTAGATAATAAACCGCGAACGATGAATAATTGAAAGAATGCCTTTTGCCCAAAAATAACCGACTATTGACGAGCTTAAAGCGTGAAGCAAGGTGGCGCCAACAAAGCGAAAAACGATTATACCGAAAACTCCTTGTATTGCCGCGCCATTATTGAACATCGCATCCAAAACCACAAAAATATTTTCCGCGGCCGCGAAACCCAAAGATGCCGTCACCATATAAATCATCGCGTCTATTGGTTCGTCAAAATATTTGCTGCCGCCGGCCGAGGCGTAAGCCGCCAAGAATTTAAACGCCTCTTCAATAGTCGCCAAAATTAAAAAAGAAACAACCGTGTATTGGATAAAACCGAAAACATTGAGAATTTTCTGAAAATAAATTTGAGAAACCGCCGTCAGCAAAGAAATAAGCGCGCCCGCCAAAAAAACTTTAATAATCATTTTCTTCGGCTCCGGACGAACATCTTCACGCAAAAAGAAAACAAGCCAAATCAAAGAAGGTATAATACCTAAAATTATGGCGAAAATAAGCGTGGTATTTACCATTTTTCAATCATCAATATTTTCTTTCCGTCGACTGACGAATTCCCCGGTAAATTCTGCCAGATTTCTTCGGTAATAAACGGCATAAACGGATGAAGAAGTTTTAATGATTCAAAAAGGACATAAGAAAGAATTTTTTGAGTTTGTAATTTATTTGTTGTTTGGGACAGCTGTTCTTTTGATTTTTCAAGATAAATATCGCAAAAATCGCGCCAGAAAAAATCGTAAATTTTATGAAGCGCCTGCCCGAAATGAAAATTATCAATATCTTTTTCAGCGGCTTTTTTAGTTTTTTGAAATTGCGCCAATATTTTTTTATCAACAACGGTTAATTTTTTGGAATTAGGCTTTGAGGTTTTAAATCCCCCTCCTTGTAATAACACGAAACGACTGGCATTCCATATTTTATTGCAAAATTTTCGTCCGGCAACCACATGCTCTTCGGACCAATGAATATCCTGATTGCCCATCGCCTGCCAAATCAAGCCAAATCGAGTGGCATCGGCTCCATATCGGGAAATCAAATCCATCGGGTCAATGCCCGTGCCAAGCGACTTGGACATTCTTTTGCCGTCTTTCGTTAAAATAGTGGCGTGAATTACGACATTTTTAAACGGTTCTTTGCCGGTAAATTCCAAACCGGAAAAAATCATCCGCCCCACCCATAAATTGATAATATCCCTGGCGGTTGAAAGCGTTTGAGTCGGATAAAATTGTTCTAAATCTTTTGTTTTTTGAGGCCAGCCAAGCGTCGCGAGCGGCCAAAGAGCGGAAGAAAACCAAGTGTCCAAAACATCGTCAACGCCGTCAATGGGAATTTTGTGCCCCCACCATATCTGGCGAGAAATACACCAATCTCTTACTTTACCGGTTGACGGATTCAGCCAATCAAAATAAACTTTTTCCCAGCGCTTGGGATGGAATTTTATTTTTCCCGATTTTACGGCTTTAATCGCTATTTTTGCCAATTCATCCATTTTCAAAAACCATTGCAAACTGGGAATCGGTTCGATAACGGCGTTACAGCGATAACAATGAGCGACATTGTGTTGATACGGCTCTTCTTTTGTTAAAATATTTTGCCGCTTAAGCTCTTCTATTATTTTCAGACGACACTCGTTAATTTTTAATCCTTCGCAAATTAAACTCGCTTCTTTAGTCATTCTCCCATTCGACCCGATAATTTTATATATCGGCAAATTATGCCGTTCCCCCATTTCCGCGTCAGCAGCATCATGAGCCGGAGTCACTTTTACGGCGCCGGTGCCGAATTCCATATCAATTGATTTATCGGCAATAATCGGAATCTCCCTATTTATAATCGGCAAAATTGCTTTTCTTCCGACTAAATTTTTATAGCGATCGTCTTTGGGATTAATCGCTATCGCGGCATCACCCAACATCGTTTCCGGCCTGACGGTCGCCACAATAATAAATTCCGCACTTTCTTTAATCGGATATTTAATATAATAAAATATTCCCTTCTCCTCCTTATATTCAATTTCAAGATCGGAAAGAGAACTGCCGCAACGAAAACACCAATTAATCACTCGTTCGGCCTGATAAATCCAGCCCTTTTTATAATAACGGGAAAAGGCCTCTTTAACCGCTTTGCTATAGCCGTCATCCATGGTAAACCGCGTCCGAGACCAATCCATCGAACTCCCAAGTTTTTTGAATTGATTAAGAATAACGCCTCCATATTTTTCTTTCCATTGCCAAACGCGCTCAAGAAATTTTTCTTTGCCAAGATCGTGGCGGGTAATTCCTTCTTTTTTCAATTCTTTTTCAACGACATTTTGAGTGGCAATACCAGCGTGATCAGTCCCCGGCAGCCAAAGAGTTTTGTATCCTTCCATTCGCTTTTTACGGATTAAAATATCCTGGATAGTGGCATTTAACGCGTGTCCCATATGAAGCGAACCGGTAACATTGGGCGGAGGCACTGTAATAGAAAAATATTTAACCTTTAACCTTTGACCTTTAACCGGTAAATTGTCGGGGTTAAAATAACCGGACTTTTCCCAAAGTTGATAAATTTTTTCTTCCACTTCTTGCGAATTATAAGGCCTATCGAATTGATTCAACATAAATTTTCGTTTTATTCGGATCGGCTAAATTCAAATTAAACAGAGGGGCTTGAGAAGCAACGGAAATTAAAGAAACATTTTTGGGGAAAATAATTTTAAATGATTTTTCTCCATAAGCGACAATGTCTTCCAGCTCGGTCTTGGAAGCGCTGATAAAAATATTGCTCGGAGACATCAAAAAAACAATAATTTTAACCTTGGAGAGCGGAAATGGATTTTTATTCGTTATTATGCCATTAACCGTGACAATTTTATTCTCCGTTTTTGTTTCCAATTCCCGATTATCATCCTTAGGCTTTGAAAATTCCTCCACCCGCTTCCAACTGATTTCGGAAAAAGAAATTTCTATTTTCCCGATATCTTTAGAATTTATTTCCGCAAATTCAATAATATATTTAATGTCCGAAGCGTATATTAAAGATTTGCCCGATAAAGTTTTAATTTTTTCATTATTTTTCCCGTAAATATCCAATGAGTAGAAAAAAGAATCGGCCCCAAAATTAGAATTGGGATTTTTTATCTCAACGGCAATAATTGTTTTATTTTCCGCCGGAAAATATTTAATCCAATTTTTCTCAATAACTAAAGTGTTTATTTCACAGCTTTTACAAGGCCCGCCGCAATCTATCCCCTTTTCCCCTTGATTTTGACGGCCGTCAAAACAAGTCGGAAACGGCTTAAACCAAACGAAATAAATTAAAAATATCAAAAAAGAAAATGCCGTTAAATAAAAAGTTCCGTAAATAATTTGTTTGATTAAACGCTTGTTCATCATTAAAATATACCACAAAAAAGCCGTCTTTTCCAAAACTTTTGTATGTTGGCGTACCCTACTTTCCCCATCGCCGAAGCAATAAGTATCATCGGGCTCGGATAATTTCACTTTCGTGTTCGAAATGGGAACGAGTGTTGCTTATCCGAGTAAAACACCAACAAACAAAAAGTTTGGCTAAAACGGCTCTTAATTTTTGGACTTCTTTCGATTTCGCACCTGAAAGGCGCGGGCGAATTTCAAGAAAAAATGACTTATTAGTACTTCTCGGCTAAACACATTACTGTGCGTACACCTAAAGCCTATCAAC
>JBBTVE010000018.1:0-2268 GCA_038063395.1 Patescibacteria group bacterium | reverse complement strand
CCATTACCGCTAATTCCACCAAAATCCGCAAAATCCATATGGACGAATTGCGAAGTTCGGTTTCCAACGCTCCGTAAAATTTGAAACAATTACATGTTGGATATTAATTTAATTCGCAATAATCCCGATTTAGTTAGGGAAGGAATTTCTTTTAAAAAAGCCGATCCGCGATTAGTGGACGATTTTTTGGCATTGGATAAAAAATGGCGGGAGTTAGTGAAAGAAACGGATGATTTTCGTTCGGAACAAAAAAAAGCCGGAGATAATCGCGAAATTGAAAAAGCTAAAGAATTAAAAATTAAAATTCAAAATAATGAAGAGCGATTAAAAAGTGTTGAAAAAGAAAGAGAAAGAATTTTATATCTTATTCCAAATTTGCCGATGGAAGACGTACCGATTGGAAAAAATGAATCGGAAAACCAATTTTTAAGAAAATGGGGCGAAATTCCCAAATTTGATTTTGAGCCAAAAGACCATTTGGAACTTGGCGAGGCGTTGGATGTAATTGATGTTAAGATAGCGGCTGATGTTTCCGGCAGCAGATTTAATTATTTAAAAGGGGGGCTGGCAATGATGGAATTCGCGATTGTGCAATACGTATTTTCGATTTTAATTGATGAAGAAATAATCAAGAAAATTGCCGGAAAAATATCTCCAGATTTTCCGGCAAAACCGTTTGTGCCGGTTGTTCCGCCGGTAATGATAAAACCGGAAGTTTATATAAAAATGGCTCGCCTTGACCCGGGGCAAGAAGAAGAAAGATTTTATTTGCCAAAAGACAATTTATATCTTATCGGCAGCGCGGAACATACTCTCGGGCCTTTACATATGGATGAAACAATCGGCGAATCACGATTGCCGTTACGCTATGTCGGATTTTCAACATCTTTTAGAAGGGAAGCCGGAAGCTACGGGAAAGACATCCGCGGGATTTTAAGGGTGCATCAATTTGATAAAGTTGAGATGGAATCTTTCTCATTGCCGGAATTATCCGTAAAAGAGCAGGAATTTTTTGTGGCAATTCAGGAATATATGTTACAGGAATTAAAATTGCCTTATCAAGTTATGTTGCTTTGTGCGGGAGATATGGGGGGGCCGAATGCAAGACAAATTGATATTGAAACATGGATTCCAAGCCAAAATAAATACAGAGAAACGCATAGCGCGGATTTTATGGCAGATTACCAAGCGCGCCGGTTGAATACAAAAGTTAAAAGATCGGATGGAAAAACAGAATTAGTCCACATGAATGACGCCACAGCTTTTGCAATTGGCAGAACCTTAATCGCCATTATGGAAAATTATCAGCAAAAAGACGGCTCAATTGTTATTCCCGAAGTGCTTCAAAAATATCTTGGGTTTAAGGAAATAAAAAAATCATGAGCGAGTTTTATGTTGATGAAAGACAACGCGCAAAACGGCGGCGAGTTTTAAAATTTAAAATTTATGGGGCAATAGCGGTTTTTTTTATTTTATTGGCAAGCGTTTTTTATTTAATTGTTTATTCGCCCTTGTTTCAAATTAAAAACATTTTAATGTTAACGACATCCGACGTCGTTAATCTAAACGATTTAAAAGATTTTTTTACCAATCAATCAAAAATATCTTCTTTTCTCGGGGCTGACAATATTTTGATTTGGAAAGGCGATGAATTGAATCGTTTTCTAAAAAACCAACCTCGCTTATTAAAATTAACAATAGAGAAAAAATATTTTAAAAGGGAAATTGTTTTAACGGCGAAAGAAAGAGAGAAATTCGGCATTTGGTGTCAATTATCCGGCGATTGTTGGTGGTTTGACAAAGAGGGAATTATTTTTGATAAAGCGCCTCAAGTGGAGGGAGAAATTATTTATAAGGTGAAAGATTTTTCCGAGAGAAAATTAGATATCAATAGTCGCGCGATTGATGAAATGTTGTTCAACAATCTTTTTAAAATTTTTGAAGTGCTTGATAAATCAGGCTTGGGAATAAAAACTCTTCGCTTAAACGAAATGAATCTTGAAGAGGTTATTAGCGAGTCGCCATTGGCGCCAAAGATTTATTTTAGTTTAAGAACCAATCCATTTTTCGGTTTGAGCGTTCTTCAATCTCTTAAAAATTTCGGCCTTGGGAAGATAGAATATATTGATTTAAGGGTGGAAAATAGGGGATATTATAAATTAAAATAATTTAAAAATAAATATTGATTTTCCGGCTTTATAATCCGGTTGATAAGGATTTTTTATTTCTTTCAACCATAAATATTCATCTTCTGAGTTTCTTGATTGT
>JBBTVE010000017.1:0-25109 GCA_038063395.1 Patescibacteria group bacterium | reverse complement strand
GGATGTAAAAATAGAAGGAATCACGATAAAAATACTCGAAGAAACATTGGCTCAAGCAAAAAAAGCGCGACTGGAAATTCTGGAAACAATGAATAAAACCATTAGCAAACCGCGCGAAAAAATTTCTTCTTACGCGCCAATAATAATGACTTTACAAATAGATCCGTCGCAAATTGGAGAAGTAATCGGTCCGGGAGGAAAAATGATAAACAAAATAATCGGCGACACCGGCGTTGAAACCATAGATATTGAAGAAAGCGGACGGGTTTTCGTGGCTTCCGTTGACCATGAAAAAGCGCAAATGGCGGTTCGCTATATTAAATCGCTTACTCGCCAATTTCAAATAGGCGAACTTATTGAAGGTCCGGTAATAAAGATTTTAGAATTTGGCGCCATCGTGGATTTAGGCGGCGGAAAAGACGGGATGATTCATGTCTCCGAACTTAAAGAAGGTTTTGTTAAAAAAGTGGAAGATGTGGTTAAAATCGGCGATATCGTCAAAGTAAAAGTCGTCAAAGTTGAGAACGGCAAAATTGGATTATCGTTGAAACAAGCGACTTAATCTGGACTTTAATCTTGAAGCTTTGTTCTTTTTAATAATATTCACTTTTGCGGATTTATCCAGTTTTTTATAAACCTGAGAAAGATATTTTTTTGCTTCTTCTTTTTTCCCTTCGCTTACTAATTTTTTGTATTGTTTGATAACCGATTTTAAATCGGCTTTTCTCTTTAAATTTTGAGTTTTGTGCCGAATATTTTGGCGCAAAGCTTTTTTAGCTGATTTAGTGATTGGCATAATTAAAATTTAGAATATAGGAAGCGGCTTTTAATGTCAATATTTTTAAGTTAAAATTCATAACGTATGATTTATTCTCTTTTAGGGAAATTAACCGCGAAAAAATCCCAATTCATCGTTCTGGAAACCAATGGCATTGGATTTAAAATTTTTATTTCCGACAGAACACTCCACCAACTGCCGAAAATCGGTTCGCGACTAAAACTTTTTTGCCATACCCATATTCGCCAGGATGGTATTGAAATCTACGGCTTTTTAACCGAAAAAGAACTGGAAATTTTTGAATTACTTAATTCTATCGGTGGCGTAGGTCCTAAAACCGCCTTGAGAATTTTAGGAGCAGTTAAAATAGAAAAGTTTTTAGCCGCGGTCGGCGCCGGTAAAACCGAACTGCTGACAAAAATTTCTCAAGTCGGCAAAAAAACCGCCCAAAGAATTGTCCTGGAATTAACCGGCAAAATCGAAAGTTGGAAAAACGAAGAAGCGCTTTTATTAGCGGAAACAGATATCGATATTGAAACGGCTCTTAAAAATCTCGGCTACAAAAAAAACGAAATTCGCGAAGCAATAAAATATATTTCTCCAAAAATCAAAACAATCGAGGAGCGATTGAAAATAGCGCTAAAATTTTTAGCAAAATAACGAGAATAATCCTTAAAACATGAAATTAAAAATTCATTTATTTGTTTGTTTATTCTTTTTTATATTTGGGATTTTGAATTTGTTTAGTATTTCGGATTTCGGATTTAAAATTTCCCCGCGCATAACGCGGGGTGCCGCTCCCGCGGAACTGAAAGATTCAATCTCCCAAAAAGCCGAAGAGCTTAAAAAAATAAATTTTCAAATTCAAGAAACTCAAAAAAATTTGGAAGAAACTCAAGAAGAAAGCCTGACCCTAAAGAAAGAAGTCTCTAAAATCAACAATCAACTCAAATCCATTGAATTGAACATTAAGTCCAGTGAAGTTTTAGTTGAAAAATTTAGCCTGGAAATTGATTCTTTACAATATGACATTATTGAAACTGAAGATAAAATTCAAAACAACAAGGAAGCAATCGCCGGAACACTGAGAGAACTGCAAACAAAAAGCGATGAATCACCTTTTATAATTTTCTTAAAAAATAAAAGCTTGGCGGAAAGCGTCTTTGAAATTCAAGGGCTGACTGATTTAAGTGATAAATTATCCGACGAAATCGATAAAATGCAAAATTTAAAAATCCAACTTAATGAAAAGTTTGACGATGTTTCAAATAAAAAATCCTCCAAAGAAATAGAAGGGATTAATCTTAAAAATAAAAAGGTTATTTCCGGGGAAATAAAAAAAGAAAAGGAAAATGTTCTGGAACAAACTAAAAATCAGGAAAAAATCTATCAAAAAACCTTAAGCGAATTGGAAAAATTGCGGGAAGAAATCGCCGACGAAATCGACAAAATGGAAGAAGAGTTGAGGTTAAAGATTGACCCCACTCTTTTACCTATTCCCCGGCCCGGAGTTTTGGGCTTGCCTATATTAATTCCTCCGGCGCGGGGAACATTCAGTTCCGAACAAAAACACGGTTTTACCAGGAATCGAGGCAAAAGATATCACAATGGTTTGGATTTTGGCGCGCCCATCGGCACTCCCATCCTCGCCGCCGAATCCGGCAAAATAATCGCCATTGGAGATCAAGATAATTACCGCACCAACGGCAAACGTCTTTGCTATCGCGCCGCTTACGGAAAATTCATAATGGTCAAACACGAAAACAACCTAACGACAATGTACGCCCATCTTTCTTTATGGAGCGTTAAAGTCGGCGATGAAGTAAAGCGCGGCGATATAATCGGTTATAGCGGCAATACCGGCCGTTCAACCGGTCCGCATCTTCATTTTATCGTTTACAGCACTCAAACCATTCCGCCGGCTAAACCCGGTTTTTATGAAGGCACAACCGGCTCTCGCGTTTGCGGACCATTACCAATCGGTGGAGATATGGACCCTCAAAAATATCTTGACATATAAATAAAAAAGAGGGGGTTTGCCGCGTAAAACGCAAACGCCCCTCATAGAAATTTTTTTAATTTTCCCCCTATTGGGTGGCCTAAAGAGTTTAAAATGCCTACCCTTATCTTAAGTTCCTCCTTGGTGAACAACCCATTTTCGTTTAACAGCGGATCTCCGGGTTTATAATTACAAGATCCGCATTCTACTCCTTTTGGATTTGGCCCTCCACAATTAGGACAAAAGGGACCAGAAGGTCTCCACTTCATCGTCACTCACCCCTTTCCTCTCTATCTTCAAGAGAAAAAACGCCTAAGAGAATCATCCCCAGCCCCAATAATTCCACGATTGTTGTCAATCCGATTGTTATCAATCGCGAATTGAAAAATTGAGCCTCGGTGAAAATTCCGACAACGAGAAGAGCAATCCCTCCCCCCAACATCAATGACGATATTCCTTTTGACATTATTCCCCTCCTTTTACCTAAGAGTTTATTTTGATGCCCCAGTAATTGCACTGGTCTTTCATTGCGGAATTGGGTTTAAAATCCCTTATCTCTTTTACCCAACTCTGCCACTGAAAACACTCGTGGCGCTCCTCTTTTTCCAACGTCCCCCTCAACATAAAAGCAATGGTAAAAAGGAAAATCATCAGCGCGAACATCATTCCCAAACCTTTAATTAAACCTTTACCTCTCATATTCTTCCTCCTTTTTAAGTTTTATTCAAATCCGATGCTGATTAAATCTATAGCATATTCTCTTATTAAAGTCAATGCTTTATGTCTTGTTAAAGAACTTCTCCAATCTTTTAATAAGATAACTTGTTTTTTGCCAATAGTAAAACTTCTTTTCTTATTGTCCTTATATTTTCTTTTTTAATCAAAATCCGCCAAATTAATTGCGCGATTTTTTTTGTTTCTTTTTCTTTCGCGCCGCAAGCGGTAATGACCGACGTGCCGAGCCGCAAACCCGACGGCTTAAAAGGCGAAACGTCTCCATAAATAGAATTGCGATTGATCATAATACCGGCGGCTTCCATTTTTTTCTCCGCTTCCAAGCCGTCAATACCTAAATTTTTCAAATCAATTAAAATTAAATGATTATCCGTGCCTCCTGTTACCAGATTAAATCCGTATTTTTTTAGCGACTCTGCCAAAACTTTGGCATTTTTAACAATCTGTTTTTGATAATTTTTAAATCTCGGCTTCAACGCTTCACCAAAAGTCAAAGCAATGGCGGCAATAACATTATTGTGCGGCCCACCTTGAAGACCTGGGAAAATCGCTTTATCAATCGCCTCGCTAATTGTTTTTTTTGAGAAAATTACCGCCGCGCGAGGACCGCGAAGCGTCTTATGCGTGGTGGTCATCACAATATCGGCGTAAGAAAACGGCGAAAGATGAATACCCGCTGAAACTAAACCGGCAATATGAGAAATATCCGCCAAATGATAAGCGCCAATTTTTTTGGCGATTTTGCCTAATTTCTGAAAATCTATTTTCCGCGGATAAGCCGAAGCGCCGGAAATAATGATTTTTGGCTGATATTTTTTCGCCATTTTTTCAACTTCGCCATAATCAATTAATCCAGTTTTCTGATTAATGCCATACTGAACCGCTTTAAACAACTTTCCGGAAAAACTGACTTTATGACCATGGGTTAAATGGCCGCCGGAAGCCAACGACATTCCCATTAAAACATCGCCCGGTTTCATCAAAGCCAAATAAATAGCCAAATTCGCCGTTGAACCGGAATACGGCTGGACATTAACGCTCCATCCGCCAACTGACGGATTAGAATTTAAACCAAATGCTTTCAACGCCCGTTCTTGGCATAATTTTTCAATCTCGTCATAATATTGATTGCCCGGATAATATCTTTTCCCCGGATAACCCTCGGAATATTTATTGGTCAAAGGCGATCCCAAAACTTCCAAAATTTCCAAAGGAACAAAATTTTCCGAAGCAATCAAATTAATTGTTTTATTTTGCCTTTTTATTTCTGAAGTGATTAATTCATGCAACCGCGAATCGGATTTTTTAAGAAAATTAAATTTCATCTTGGTTGATAATATATGAAAATTTTTAACTCCGCAAATAAAAAAAAGACCGGCTTCAAGACCGGTCCTCTATATCTCGAGGCAACAGCAAGGGGGCTATTGCCATTGCCGCAAACACCACTGCCGTTATTATTACCGCGGCATATATCATTTTTTTATCCCTCCTTTCTTTTTTTATAACCGATGAGGCTTATCAAATAAATTACAAATGGCAAAAATCATTACCACGGCTATCATTATTCCCGCTACCCATTCAGATACGGATAAACTCATGTCTCCCTCCTTTTATTATTTTTCTTTATCAGTTTTCTAAAAAATTTATTACAGGAATCTATTCGGTCGCTATCAAAGATGGCGCACAGAACAACCATTACCACGCTAACTGCCATAAACAAAATTACCGCCTTCATAAAACCTCCTTGTTTGTTAAAGACCGATTATTTTATCAGCGCCTCTTCGATAAGCGTTCTTACGCCTTTTTGCATTATACCATATTGGTCCTCAAAATCGGCAATCGGCAAAGCGCCGTTGATTTCATATTTACTGTTGTCGGCGGCAATAATTGCACTATAGGGAGTGCCTTGAGCCCCAGAATTTGTCGCATCCCGAACTTGTTCTTCTATTAAACTATCATATTCGCCGCTTTCAAGGCAAGTGTTAAATTGAACAACATCTAAACCGACATAAGCGGCTATTTTCGGCAATTCATTCAAATTAATCTGATTATTAGACGGCGTTATTTCAAAATAATGATCAACATATTTCCAAAAACCTTCATTGCCGCCAAGCTTTGCCGCGCATTCTGAAGCAACGGCCGCTTTCCGGGCCTTAATCGGATGAAGTTGGTCTAAGGGATAATGCCTATAAATCCAAGCAACTTTGCCGTCGTATTCCCGCACCACTTGTTTCATTGTTTCATGAAACAATTTACAAAACGGACATTCCAAATCGGAAAATTCCACGATTTTCACTTTTGCCTCAAGATTGCCGCGAATATGGTCATTAGCGGAAACGGATTTGATATTTTCAATATTTGAAACAACTTCTTTGTCCGTTTTTTTGCCATCAGCCCCCTGATCAACATTTTTTATTCCAGCCGCATAAATCCAAGCGCCGGCAATTAATAATGCCGCGATGATTATGCTTACGGGTAAAAGATTGTTGGATTTTTCCATAATTATTTTATTATATCTCTCACACAATTTTAAGCAACTGATTAAATTTTGCCGTTTTTTATTCCTTCGCGGATTTTTTCCACATAACCGTTAAAAAAATAAAGATTGTGAAAAGTTAAAAGTTTCAGAGCCGTAATTTCTTTGGCTCTTATTAAATGAGAAATATAACTCCTGGTATAATTCTGGCAAACCGAACAATCGCATTTTTTATCAAGCGGATTTTTGTCCTTTAAAAATAATGACTTATTCAAATCAAGTTTTCCGTTAGAAATAAAAGCAAAGCCCCTTCTGGCGTAATGAGTCGGCACAATACAATCAAATAAATCAACGCCCGCCTTAATAATCGGTAAAATATCTTCAACATAACCAATTCCCAACAAATGCCGGGGTTTATTTTCCGGCAATTGTTGATTAACCAAATCAACCATCTTAACCATTTTTTTCTTGTCATCGCCGAATTCTCCTCCGATGCCAAAACCGTCAAACGGCAAACCGCTGATAAATTTGGCGCTTTCAATTCTTAAATACTTAAATTTACCGCCTTGGATAATTCCAAAAAGCGCTTGATTGCCTTTTTTTTCCTTAAGGCAAATTTTTGCCCAGTTATGCGTCCGCCTCATCGCTTCTTTATTATATCCATAATCAGCGTTCGGCGGCGGACATTCATCAAAAGCGAAAATAATGTCCGCTCCGAGCGCTTCCTGAATTTTTATTGATTCTTTCGGTCCTAAAAATAATTCCTTGCCGTCAATCGGCGATTTAAACCAAACTCCGCGTTCGCCTATTCTTATTGATTTAGGCTGGTGATGTTTTTCAACAATATCGTTAATTTTTTCTTTTAATATTTTACCAACGCCAAAATCCCGGCCAAAACCCAAAGAAAAAACCTGAAAACCGCCTGAATCCGTCATCAATGAATTTCCCCAATTCATAAATTTATGCAAACCGCCGTTGGATTTAATAATTTTTTCGCCGGGCTTTAAATGAAGATGGAAGGTGTTACAAATCAAAATCTGACTTTTAACCTCTTTTGTTTCTTCGCTGGTTAAAGTTTTTATTGTTGCCTGTGTTGCCACCGGCACAAAAGACGGTGTCTCAATGATGCCGTGAGAAGTTTTTAAAATCCCCAACCGAGCTCGGCTTTTTTTGGATTTTTTCAAAATTTTAAATTCCATCATTTCAAACCAATTAATATCGCGCCGGCCACCATTAGGAGCGCGCCCAAAACGGTTTTCCAACCAAGCGCTTCGCCGAGAAACAAAGCCGCCAATAAAACCACAAAAACAACGCTTAACCTATCAATGGCCGCTACCCTTGAAGCCAAACCGTATTTTAAAGCCGCAAAATAAAAAAGCCAAGACAAGGCGCCGGAAACGCCGGCCAAAATAATCAAAAACCAATCACGTGAACTAAAAGAGCTAAAAGAAAAACCTTGAAATTTTTTCAAAAACAAACTTATTAAAATCAAAAATCCGGCCATAATTAAAGACCGAATGGTAGTCGCCAAAGTTGAATCAATCCCTTTAAGACCAAGCTTGGCAAAAATCGCCACGCCGGCCGCGGTAATCGCCGATAAAAAAGCGTAAGCTAACCACATATGCTACAATTATATTGATTTTTAATCGTATGAAAACCCTACTCCTCATTGACGCCAATTCTTTGATTTACCGGTGTTTTTTCGCTTTACCGCCTTTTACCACCAAAGAAGGCAAAGCGAGCGGCGCTCTTTACGGCTTGTCCACGGTTTTAATGAAAATTTTCCGCGAACAATCTTTTGACTTTGTTGTTGCTTTTTTTGATCGACCAGAACCGACTTTTCGCGAAAAAATTTATAAAGAATACAAAGCCCATCGGCCGCCAACGCCAAACGAATTAATTGAACAAATCAAAGAAGCCCACGAATTATTCAACCAATTCGGCATTAAAACATTTGAAGTTCCGAGCTTTGAAGCTGATGATTTAATCGGCACGGCGGTGGAAAAATTTAAAAATCTGTCTGATTTAAAAATTATTATTTTTACCGGCGATTTAGATACTTTACAATTAATAGACAACCATAAAATAACGGTTGAAACTTTTAAAAAAGGCGTCAGCAATATTACTATTTATGACGAAGAAGCCGTTAAAAATCGCTTTGGCGTTCTGCCCGAACAAATCATTGACTATAAAGGATTGGTCGGCGACCCCTCGGACAATATTCCCGGCGTCAAAAGTATTGGGCCGAAAACCGCCGCTAGCATCATCCAAAAATACGGCAGTTTGGAAAATTTTTTGGAAACCGGCGGCAAAGAAAAAAGTTATCCAAAAATTTTCGAAAATGAAGAAATAGCCCGACTTTCCAAAAATTTAGCGACTATCCGACGCGACGCGCCGCTTGAAATCACCAATCTTGACGAATTAAAATATCAAAAACCGCCAACGGAGAAATTGGCAATTTATCTCGAAAAACTTGGATTTAAAAGCTTAGTTGATAGAATAAATAAATTATTTTAAGAAATAATTTTTACCACGATATATCGGCTTCTTCCTTCTCCCACGCTTTCCGTTTTGACGTCCGGATGGCCGGCAAGCTCCAAATGAATTAATCGCCTTTCATAAGCATTCATCGCCGGCAAAGAAATTTCTTTTTTCTCCGCCAAAACCTTTCGCGCCGCAGCTTTCGCAAGCTCCACTATCAAGCCTTCTCTTTTCCGGCGGTAATTATTAACATCAATAAAAACGTTTTCAATGTTGTTTTTTTGAGCGATTAATTTTATTAAATAATCCAAATTATCTACAATTTCCGGCAGATTTTTTTCAGAAATTAAATCATCATTTATGAATATCGAAAATCGACTGCTGTCAGCGTCAAAATTCACCGAAAAATCTTCAAAACCCATCGACTCAATAATTTTTTTAATACTATCTTGAAGTTGGTTCATTTTTTATGATGCAATTCTTTATCTATTTCAATTAATTTTTCATCGCTTACTTGAAGGCGTTTGTTTATTATTATTTGTTGAATAACCGAAAAAATCGAAGTTGTTAACCAATAAAGTCCGACGGCTGCGGGCAAATAACTTAAAAAGGCGATTGTCATAATCGGACCGATAAAAATCATCTGCCGACCCATTGCCTCAATAGTTGTCAATTCTTTCGTCGGCTTATTGTTTTTTGCCAGAGATAATTTTCCTTGAAAATATTGGGCTATCGCGGCCAAAACGATAATCAAAAAACTGCGATGGCTTAAATCAATCAATCCCAGAAATTGATAATTAATAAAGTCCGGCCTTGAAATAAACGAATACAAATTAACAAAAGAATCACTATTTAATCCCTTTAGGAACACTTGATAAAGAGCGATTAAAACCGGCAACTGCGCGAACATTAATAAAAAACCGGAAAAGGGGCTAACTTTGTGTTCGCGATAAAGCTCGAACATCGCTTTAACCTGCTTTTCGCGATCGTCCTTATGAGTTTCTTGAAGCTCTTTAATCCTTGGCTGAAGCCGCTGAAGGATTGCCTGGTCCTTGGCGCTTTTATAAAACAAAGGCAATAAAATAAACCTGATTAAAATCGTTAAAATAATAATGGCAACGCCCAAATCGCCAAAAGAGGCGTATTGATACAAAAAAATCAAGGCGTTTAAAAGAGGATTATATAAAATTATATTATACAAATTAATCATAAAATTTTTTAAGCTCTTCTTTTATTCCTTTGCTCATTAGTTGACTGGCCGCCGGCAAAACAATTATTAAAACATCTTTACCCGGCAATTCGTGATATTTATTCAGCCGAATAAAATTAAAGATCGCTCTTTTAATTTTATTGCGCTTAACCGCCGATTTATGGACTTTTTTGCTGATAATTGCCCCAAAACGGCTAAACGACAAATTATTCCGCGCGATTTTAACGATAAAAAAATCACTTTTACGACTTACGGTTTTTTTTCTTTCTTTAAACCAATCTTGAATTTGAAGCCGAAATTTTTTGGCAAGCATATAATTAGCCGCTAGCCGCTAAACACTAATTCGCGCCCTCCCCTTTTTTCTCCTTCTATTAAGAACGCTTCGGCCTCCCGGCTTTCGCATTCTTTTCAAAAATCCATGAGATCTCTTTCTTTTATTTTTTTTTGGTTGATAAGTAAGGCTCATTGTCTTTTCTCATAATAATTTCGACCAGTATTAAAGATAATAAAATTAGTTGCTAAAAACAAGGGGGAGTTGACAAATCAATAAAAATCTGTATATTTTTAACAGGACATAAAAATTGAATAATAGACAAAAATAACGATAAAGGGAGGGTTTATGAAAATGTTTGACACAAGAATGGGCGACTGCCCGAATTGCGGAGTTCATTTTCCCATAGAAACATTAAGAACAAGGGAAATGACCGCGGAAGAAAAAGCGGTGATAGAGGAAATAGTAATAAGGGAGGAAAAGAAAAAAACGAATAAATATCTTTTTAAGATTATAGTGGACGGAGTTTATAGACACGAAGAGTTCGGGCTTCCTCGGGCTTCTAAAAAGGAAATCGAAGAGGTAACCAAAGCGGCTTTTGAACTCTTTCCCTATTAAACGAGGAGGCGACTGAAATGAAAAAGAAAGAGAGAGAAGCTGTTTTCGTTGCGATCTGGGCTGTGGTTTTTGCGGTGTTTCTAATTTTCATAGCCGGTTGCGCGACTACCCAGCCGCGTAACGAAAGAGAAGCATTCCCTTCTCGCAATCAAAACCCACAGGCAGGGATAATCATAAACCAAGGGACGGCCCATCTAAATCTCTTTGTTTACGATCAAGCCAACCGCTTGATTGAACAGACCTATGTTCCGGGCGCCAACCGTTATTTGACGATTGACGGCCAGCGGATACAAAAATATTGGATCCGCGAACTGGGAATCGGCGCGTATCGCGTTGAGATTTATCCGTTTTACTACAAAACGGATATAGTTAACGCGATTTTAGGGAGGCCGGTTAGATATAGAATAGATCTTCCTAAACAAACGGCATACATTGTAGTCGATAGGAATCCAACGTATTACTACGACTATGCCACCGCTCGCCACTGGGCATGGATTTTACGGCTTAACAGCGGTAATATCCCAGATACGGCCCACGGCTTACCTGGAATCAATATTGATCTCCAAGGCGAAGCCTGGAATCTGTTGTTCAAAAAATAAAGGGGGTGGATGATTATGGATGAAACCCGTTTTAATAAGCCGCCTGATGACGAGATGGAAGTAGATATTCGGAGGTTCATCTTGTGGTTTATCAGCGCGATAGCCAGCTGGGCTGTTATACTTGGTTTCATTTGGTTGATCTACGGTTGCGCTGGCGTTCGCCAAACAACCAAAGAGCCGCTTCACGCTGAAGCCGGCGTTGGAATCACTGTTTGGAAAATTCCAATCGTTGGTTTCGGCGAATGGGGCAGTGGAAGTTACAAACAAGCGCCGAATGTAATTGTTCATAAATATAATTACACGGCCAAGCCTCAACCAATGCCGCCTGGAACACCGCCTACTCCGCCCTGGATGCCGCCGATAGTGAATTCCCCGACAATCTATAACTCAAGTTGGGATGATCCCTCGTTGGTGATTTTCAAAAACGAATCCTACCGTCGAGCGCGAATCCAAATCGATAGGCAAAAACCAATCGTTTTGGAACCCTACGGCGCCACCAGTGATCTCTACCTTGGGATTGGCGAACACCGAGTTCGCCTTACCGTTGAAAAGCCGACAGCTGTTCATGGGGTTTGGGAGGAAGTCGATATTTTTTCAATTTACATCAGTCCCGAAGGCCGGTCGCAGATCTTCTACATCTATGACTGGTAAATTATATCTATTGCCCTGTCCGCTTTTAATTTAAGCGAGATGGGGCATTTTTTTTGCTATTGGGTTTGATTTTTTATATTTTATTTTTTATATTTATCTAACATGCTAATCCTCGGCCTTGACCCCGGCTCAACTCGTATCGGCTATGGAATTATTAAAAAGGAAAAAAACGATTTGAAACTCGTTGCCAGCGGATTACTGAAAATTTTATCCAAAGACAAAAGCCAGAGACTCTTAGAAGCGGAAAAATCATTATCTGAAATTTTAAAAAAATATTCCATTGATTTAGCGGCTTTGGAAAAACTTTTTTTTATGAAAAACCTCAAAACCGCCATTGAAGTGTCCCAAACTCGAGGGGTCTTGACATTGTTGGTTGTTAAACACAAAATACCCCTATTAGAATTTTCACCGTCTGAAGTTAAAATCGCCGCTACCGGTTATGGGTCAGCCGATAAGCGGGCAGTGGCTAAAATGATTGGGAAAATTCTAAAAACAGATAAAATCAGTAAGGTTGACGATATCAGCGACGCTTTGGCAATCGCCATTGCCGCCGCCTTAAAGGTTAAATTCATTTCACATAAATAAAAGGTCGCTAATTATTTTTAAAACAAGAAATGACTATCACAGAATTAAAGACCGTTGTTTTTAAACTGGATGACGAAGAGGTTGTTGAGAAAGAAGTCGACGAAGAAAAAGCCGGCGAAGAAATAGAAGAATGGGCAATTCCAGGAGAAAAGGAAGAAAAAATTTACACCGGCGACGACGATAATATTGAAGAATAATAGAATAAAAAAACTCCGGCATTGCCGGAGTTTTTTTGTTGTTGAAAATTCGTTCGGTAAAGCTTATTATTTTTATAAATATGAGAAAGAAAAGATTGTGGTTAAAAATTGTCGGCGTCTTAACGCTTCTTTTTTTTGCTTTAACGCTTTTCGCGCTGGCAAAAGCCGCCAAAATCGCCAAAGAGCTGCCTGATCCCGGACAATTCGTCGCCAACCGCCAAATCAGCCAATCAAGCAAAATTTATGACCGCAGCGGCGAAATTCTGCTCTATGAAATTTATGATGAAGAAAAAAGAACAATTATCCCTTTTGAAGAAATTCCCGAACAGGTGAAACAAGCGGCAATTTCTCTTGAAGATAAAAATTTCTATACTCATCCGGCTTTTGACTGGCGAGCCATTTTAAGGGCGATGATTGTTAATTTTTTAAAAGGAAGGGTTGTTCAAGGGGGATCAACCATCACTCAGCAACTGGCGAAAAACGCTTTTTTGGCCTCAGAAAAAACTTTTGAAAGGAAATTCAAAGAATTAATCCTCTCTTATTGGATAGAAAAAAAATATTCCAAAGATGAAATTTTAAGCCTTTATCTCAACACTATTTCCTATGGCGCCAATACTTACGGCATTGAAGCGGCTTCCCAAATGTATTTTGGGAAGCCGGCTAAAAATCTAAACCTAGCTGAAGCGGCGCTCTTATCCGGTTTGCCAAAAGCTCCTACTTATTATTCTCCATACGGTTCTCACCTTAATGATTTGATAAGCCGCAAAGATTACGCTCTTGGGCAAATGAAAGAAATGGGATTTATCGACGAAGAAGAATTTGGAAGAGCTCAAAAATACGAATTTAATTTTATTCCTCAAAATTTAGGATCAATCAAGGCGCCTCATTTCGTCATGATGACAAAAGAATATTTGGTAAACAAATACGGCGAAGATTTTTTAAAAAAAGGAGGGTTAAAAATTATCACCACTCTCGACTGGAGCATGCAACAAGAAGCGGAGGCCGTAATAAAAGAAGGCGCTGAGCGAAACGAAAAACTTTACAACGGCAAAAACGCCGCCTTAGTCGCTCAAGATCCCAAAACCGGACAGATTCTGGCTTTAGTCGGCTCGCAAAATTATTTTGACGTTAAAAACGAAGGCAATTTCAATGTGGCGGCTTCTGGACTTCGACAGCCGGGTTCATCGTTTAAACCCTTTGCTTATCTAACGGCTTTTAAAAAAGGCTATTTGCCGGAAACCGTTGTTTTTGACGCGCCGACGGAATTCGTTCCCAATAATCCGAATTGTCCGACAATCGTTGATTACTCCACCCCATCGCTTGCTGATTGCTATCATCCGGAAAATTATGACAAAAAATTCCGCGGACCAATCAATTTGAGAAACGCCTTGTCCCAATCCATTAACGTACCGGCCGTTAAAATACTTTATCTTGCCGGTGTGGAAGATACGGTTAAAACAGCTCAAGATCTGGGAATTACCACCCTGGGCGATCCTTGGCGATATGGACTTTCGTTGGTTTTAGGAGGCGGCGAAGTAAAATTAACAGATATGGTCAACGCTTATTCCGTTTTTGCCCAAGAAGGAGTGAAACGTGAACAAAAATTAATTCTTAAAATTGAAGACGCTTACAGCAATGAAATTGAATCGTTTTCCGATACTGCCACCCAAGTCATCGAGCCCCAATACGCAAGAATACTCAATGACGTGCTTTCTGATGAAGAAGCGCGACGACCGTTTTTAAGTAATAGTTTTGAACTGACGACTTTCCCCGATAAACAAGTGGCTTTAAAAACCGGAACCTCTGACGACAAAAGAGACGCTTGGACAATCGGATATACGCCATCTTTAGTTGTCGGCGTCTGGGCAGGTAATAACCGCCAAGAACCAATGCAAGCCGGAAGCGTTTTGGCCGCTCTGCCGATTTGGAGCGCTTTTATGACAAGAATTCTTCCCAATTATTCAACTGAAGTTTTTAACAAACCCGCAGTCGACCAAAAAATTGAGAAGGCAATGATAAACGGTGAATATCTCCTTCCCGACGGCCAAGTTCACGATATTCTTTATTTTGTTGATAAAAACGATCCCCTTGGTCTTTCTCCTTTAAACCCGGGAGACGATCCCCAATTTAAAAACTGGGAATCAGCGACCCAAGAATGGTTAACTCTTAATCGGCATTAAAATATAAAACCAAGAAATATCATCCGGGGATTTAATTAGGCAGGGCTTATTGGAATTATTCAATCCCAAAAGGATTTCTTCCGATTTAATATTTTTAATGCCGTCGAGTAAATACCGCCAATTGAAAGAAACTTCAAAAGAACTTTTAATGTTTCCCTTAACTTTTGCTGGAATTAAATATTTATTTTCTCCTAAGCCCTGATTAACCGACGACACCTCGATATTTTTCCCATTGTCTTTAATGAAAATTTTAATTTCGCTAAGGCGATCCGTAAAAATTCCCGTAAGCTTAACCGCGCTTATCAATTCTTCCCTGTTTAAAATCAATTCAACTTCCGTCTCCTTAGGAATAATTTGAGAATAATCGGGAAAATCGCCGTTAATTAAACGCGAAATAATTTCAACACTTTCGTTTTTTAAAAATATTTGATTAGGGTCAAGATAAATAAAAACTTTTTCCATTTCAACGGATTCATTAATTTGTAGTTCTTTAATAATTTCCTGAATTGTTTTATTGGGAATAATTATTTTAAAATTTTTATCGAAATTTGATTCGAATTGGGTGTTAAGAATAGTTTTTTCCGACAATCGAAAACTATCCGTTGCCGCTAATTTTAATACCGTGGTTTGAAAATCAAATAAAACGCCGTTTAGTTCCGGTTTAATTTCCGACCCCAAAGAATCAACCACGGAAAGAAGGGAGTCTTTCAAAATTAAGCCCGGAATTTCTAAATATGTTTTTATATTCTCAATTTTTGGGATTATTGGAAATTCCTCTTTTTTAATTCCTTGAATTATTGCCTGATAATTATCTGTTTTTATTAATAATTTATTATTATCGACTTCCAAATTTATTTTTTCATTTTGAATATTATTAATTATTGAATTAAAAATATTCAAGGGGACAGTTAAACTGCCATTTTCAATTATTTTTCCGGAAATAAAACTTGTTACCGCTAATTCTAAATTTGTAGCGGAAAGTTTTATTTTATTATCAATCGATTCGATAAGAAAATTTTTAAGAATCGGCAACGCCGCGTTTTCTCCACTAATTCTTTCTATGGCGCGCAATCCATTTTTTAAGTTTTTCTTTAAAATAATAAATTTCATCTTGTTTTTTTATTTTTATTACTATTACTATTACTAATATTAATATATAAATAAATAGTAGTAATAGTAGGGAAATAAAAAGTTGTGGATTTCATTTTAAATACTGCTTATATTTTGATTTTTACCATAAATTTCTTGTGTAAAACCTGTTAATAAAATAATAATAATATTTTATTAAGCAAGTTCATTAATAAGTTCTTTAATTAGAAGGATTTTTTGGTTTAAAGAATGGTTTTTATTTATTTCTCTGGCTATTTTTCCATAAGAATGAATAGCGGTGGTGTGGTCCCTTTTCCCTAGTTTTTCCCCAATATCCGGATAAGACATCCCCAACATTTCCCGAAGCAGAAAAACGACGATTTGGCGCGGTTCTATAACTCCCTTCCTTCGAGAATGATTAATAATGTCTTCGGGCGAAATTTCAAAAAAATCAGCCGTAGTTTTGATTATTTGGCTTGGATTGATTTTTTTAGTTGATTGACGGATTACATTGTCTATTATTTCTTCAACGGCTTTTGTGTTTAATTCCACATTTTTTACTTTTTGATAAAAAATAATTTTATTCAGAATACCCTCTATTTCCCTGATGTTTCTTTGAACCTTAGAGGCGATTGTTTGGCAAATTTCTTCAGATAGGCTGTTTTGCGTTTCCTGAAGTTTTGTTTTAATAATTGCCAATCGCATTTCAAAATCGGGATAGACAATATCTGCCGCCATTCCCCCTTCAAAACGCGAACGCAATCTTTCATGAAGAGTTGGGATGGCCGCTGGCGAGCGATCGGAAGAAACAATAATTTGTTTATTGTTTTCATATAAAGCGTTAAAGGTGTGAAAAAATTCTTCTTCGCTTCTTTCTTTGCCGCCGATGAATTGAATGTCGTCAATGATTAAAACATCAATGTCTCTATATTTCTTTTTAATATCTTCCATTCTTTTATTACGGATGGCTGAAACAACTTCGTTGACGAATTTTTCCGAATGAACATATTTAACCGCTATTTTATTTTTGTAACTTTTTTTAATTTCATTTCCAATAGCTTGGATAAGATGAGTTTTACCTAGCCCGGTGCCGCCATAAATAAAAAACGGATTATATTTTTTCCCGACGTTTTTTATAATTGCCAAAGCGGCGGCATAAGCCAATTCATTTGATGAGCCAACAACGAATGAATCAAGTGTGTAGCGCGGATGTAATCCAGTTTCCGCGTCTATTTTAAATTCTAAAAATTCCAATTGTTGTCCATCGACCGGCAGAGAATTTTTGGGAGATAAATTTTCCTTTTGATTAACAACTATGAAATCAATTTTTTTAATTGAGTCGTCGTGGGATTTAAGAACCTCAAAAATAATTTTTTGATATTTATTTTGAACCCATTCTTTGGCAAAATTACTGGCCAAGCCGATTGAAATTTCACCGCTTTCTTTCTTTTCTATCAATCGGCTGTTTTTTAGCCACGTTAAAAAGTTGGTTCTGGAAATTTGAAGTTCTATTTCCGCTAAAGATGTTTGCCAGAGCTGATCAAGATTCATAATAATGTTATCTTAATTGTTGTTTCTCTTCTGTCAAATAGCAAAAAATAAAAAAGTGTGGATTAACTGTGGAAAACTATTTTTATATTGAGATTAATTGGCTTTAATACTATAATATAAATAAAAATGTTGAAGAAAACAGATCTCCAAACAAAATTAATTCAAATGCAACGCGCAGCCGAAGAAAGAGATGCTCAAAGAAGGGCTCAAAAAAATAATCTCTCTTATCTTGATGCGGCATCCTCTCCGGTAAGCGTTGAGGCCTTAGAATTAATTCCAGAGGAGATTGCCAAAAAAGCTAAAATAGCGGCTATTGAAATTAAGGAAAACAAATTGGCTTTGGTGGTTTTTGATCCAGTCCCAATAGAGGTTAAAAATATTATTAAAAAGCTTGAGGTTGGAGGATTTAATTCGACGGTTTTTGTAGTTTCTTTGAGCGGCTTAAATCACATTTTTAATTTTTATAAGTTTGTTTCTAAAAAAACAGAAGCTATCGTTGGAAAGGTCGAAGTTGGAAAATCCCAGGGAACGGACTTCCCAAAAATTTCTTCATTAAAAGAATTAAGAGAAGCGTTTCAATTTTTATCTCCCGGTTCCGATATTGTCCGAATTTTAGATATTGTACTTTTAGGCGCTTTGGCGAACGCGGCTTCGGATATTCATTTTGAACCGGAAGAGAAAAGCGTCAAATTAAGAATAAGAGTTGACGGTATTCTCCACGACGTTTTTGGAGATTTCAAAAAAGATTTTTATTTACAATTGCTTTCAAGAATAAAATTACTTTCCAATTTAAAAATTAACATTCATGACGAGTCTCAAGACGGCCGCTTTACGATTAATTTGGCGGGGAAGAAAAAAGAAATCGAAGTAAGGGTCGCCACTTCGCCTTCCGAATTCGGAGAGGTGGTGGTGATGCGGCTTTTGGACCCGGATATAATTAGTCTTTCTCTTTCGGACTTGGGTATTAGGGAAGATGATTTAGAGATTATAAAAAATGAACTTAAAAGGCCAAACGGTATGATACTTAATACCGGGCCGACGGGTTCAGGGAAAACAACCACTCTTTACGCTTTTTTAAAACATAATCAAACCTCTGAGGTTAAAATAATCACCATTGAAGACCCGATAGAATATCATATTGAAGGAATTGAACAAACCCAAGTTAATGAGGAGGCGGGCTATACTTTTGCCAATGGTTTGCGCTCAATAATGCGCCAGGACCCTGATTCAATTTTGGTTGGCGAGATGCGCGATAAAGAAACGGCTGAAATTGGCATTCAAGCGGCGCTAACGGGACATTTGGTTTTTTCCACGCTTCATACCAATAATGCCTCGGGTGCCATTCCTCGGCTTTTAGATTTGGGAGTTAAGCCGACAAGTATCGGACCGGCTCTTAATTTGGTAATTGCTCAAAGATTAGCGCGTCGGCTTTGCTCAAATTGTAAAATTTTACAGGTTGTCGACGAAGATTTGGAAAATAAAATTAAGATTTTTTTAAACGCGCTTTCCAAAAGAGTGGATAAAGAAAAATTTAAAGAGATTAAAATTTTTAAGCCAAAAGGATGCGACATTTGTAATGGTTCGGGCTATAAAGGACGCGTTGGTGTTTATGAAATTTTTTTAAATGATCCGGAATACGAAAAATTATTAATTGATCCGAGTAAGGCGAAACTTTCTTCCCATAAAAATCTTGATGAATTAATTTCTCAAGGAGCGGGAGAATTCGCGATTGAAAAATTCGCCTTAGAACAAGGAATGGTTACAATGCAGCAAGACGGCATTTTGAAAGTTATAGAAGGAATAACCACTCTTGAAGAAGTGGAAAAAATTTCAGGAGCGATAAAATGGTAAAAAAAGAAAACCGCCTAACTCTGTGGGCACATTATAACTCTTTTGTGAAGAGATGAAGAATTGTTTTGAGGATAGGTTCAGCCTAAGCCAAACCGTCCTAACTTAAAACGATTCCTGATTCTGCCCACAGAGTTAGATGGTCATCTGTAATAATAGCATATTATATAAATTTGTCAACCCCATATTTTTAAGCGCAAAACTAAATTATAATAATAATAATAAAATGGTCAAGGGACAAAAAAATCAAAATGACGATAGGTTTATAGATTCCTTATTAAGGCCGAATCGTTGGGCTGATTATATTGGTCAGGAAAAAATAAAAAAGAACCTGCGATTGATTTTGGAGGCCGCTAAAAGAAGAAACGAATCAAGCGATCATTTGTTATTTTATGGACCGGCCGGGTTGGGTAAAACAACTTTGGCCGTTTTAGCGGCAAAAGAAATCGGTGGCAATTTAAAAACCGTTTCAGGTTCAAATTTAATGAAGACCGGCGATTTGGCGGCCGTGCTTTCCGATTTGGACGGCGGGGATATTCTTTTTGTAGATGAAGCGCACAGAATCGGTTCGGCTGCTGAAGAAATGCTTTATTCGGCGATGGATAATCGAAAAATTTCCGTAATGATTGGCAAAGGGCCATCGGGTCGTTTACTTTCCATTGATTTACCTCCCTTCACTTTAATTGCCGCCACTACTCGGCCTAATTTATTGTCGTCTCCTTTGCGGTCGCGTTTTGGCGCGGCTTTTCGGCTGGATTATTATGAATTAAGCGATGTTGAAGAAATTATTAAGCGATCGGCAAAAATTTTAAAAATTAAAATTTTGCCGGTGGCGATTTTGATGATTTCTAAGGCCTCTCGTTTTACGCCGCGGTTGGCCAATCGCCTGCTTAAGCGTTGTCGGGATTTTGTTGAAGTTTATGACCATGAAATTATTGATGAAAAAACGGTTTCTGAAACATTTAATCTTTTGGAAATAGACGCTTTGGGGCTTGAACATCATGACCGTCGGCTTTTGGAAATAATCGTTAAAAAATTTAAAGGCGGACCGGTTGGCATTAATACTCTTTCCGCCGCTTTGGGGGAAGAAAAAGGAGCCATTGAAGAAGTTTATGAGCCTCATCTGGTAAAAATGGGTTTTATTCAAAGAACGCCGAAGGGCCGAATGGTTTCTAAGGCGGCTTATGAACATCTTCAATTACAAGAAGAATAATGTTAATTTTTAAAACTACTAATTTCAAACAGACAAAAGATTTGGCAAAATTATTGGCGCGAACGATTTTTAGGGAAAGAAAAATTAATAATAATAAGAAGGCCTTGGTTTTGGCTTTAAGCGGCGAACTTGGCGGCGGCAAAACGACTTTTGTCCAGGGATTTATGGCCGGAGCGGGAATAAAAAAGAAAATTACCAGTCCAACATTTGTTTTATTGAAAAACTACAAATTAATTTATCATATTGATTGTTATCGCATTAAAAAAGCGAAGGAATTACTAGGTCTGGGATTAAGAGAAATTTTAATCAATCCCAAAAACATTGTTTTAATTGAGTGGCCGGAAATCGTTAAAAAATATTTGCCAAAAAGCGCGATTTGGATAAAATTTAAATACGGTAAAAAAGAAAACGAACGAACAATAAATTTTAAATGAAAATAACTTTTCACGGCGCCGCCAAAATGGTGACAGGCGCCAATTATTTGCTGGAAGACGGGGAAACAAAAATTCTTGTTGATTGTGGTTTGTTCCAGGGTTCAAGTTTTTGCGAACGCAAAAACTTTGAGCCGTTCCCTTATGACCCCAAAACGATTAACGCGGTTTTAATTACTCATGCCCATATCGACCATTGCGGCCGATTACCGAAACTCGTTAAAGAAGGATTTAGCGGCAAGATATTTTCCACTCCTCCGACCAAAGAATTCGCGGAATATCTTTTAATCGATTCAGAGCATCTTCTTGCTAAAGAGGCGGAGTCAAAAAAATTAAAGCCGTTGTATTCGGTTGACGATGTTGAAAAAACGATGAAATTATGGCAAACAATAAAATATCATCAAAAATTTTCAATAGGAGATTTTAAGGTTGAATTTTATGATGCCGGTCATATTTTAGGATCAAGTTTTATTCGTATTGTTTCAAAAAGCGGCAAAAGCGTGGTCTTTTCCGGAGATTTAGGCAATATTGCCGCTCCTTTGATTAAAGACACGGAATCTTTGCCGGCAACGGATTACGCGCTTATAGAATCCACCTACGGTAATCGGCTTCATGAGGATATTAAAACCAGAAAAAACGTTTTGGAAGATATAATAGAAGAAACAATTAAGGCCGGCGGTACGCTTTTAATTCCGGCTTTTGCCACAGAGAGGACTCAAGATCTTCTTTATGAACTTAATGAACTTGTTGAAAACGGCCGCATTCCGCGAGTACCGGTTTTTATAGATAGCCCCTTAGCCATTAAATTAACCTCTGTTTTCCAAAAATACGCCTTAAATTCCGATTATTTTGACGCGGAATCGTTGGCTTTGGAGAAAAAAGGAGATGTTATTTTTAATTTTCCGGGCTTGAGATTTACTTTAACCACGGAACAGTCAAAAGAGATCAATAATACCAAGGGTCCAAAAATAATTATTGCCGGCTCCGGTATGTCGCAAGGGGGCAGAATTCTTCACCATGAACTCCGCTATTTATCCGATCCCAAAAGCGCGATTTTATTTATTGGTTATCAGGCTAAGGGTTCATTAGGTAGACAGATTTTAGATGGCGTGAAAACCGTTAAAATTTTAGGCGAAGAAGTGAATGTTAATTGTAAGATGAAAGCGATTGGCGGTTATTCGGCTCACGCCGACCAGGCAAAATTGATGGCTTGGTTGAATTCGGCCAGATCTTCATTGAAAAAAGTTTTTCTCGTTCAAGGAGAAGAAGATCAGTCATTGCCTTTGGCGCGAAAAATTGAGGATGAGTTGGCGATTGAGGCGGTCGTGCCTTCCTCGGGAGAAGAATATGAGTTATAATCAAAAAATGGATAACAATATTTGTCATACGACTTATAAATATAAAATTTGCGTTTCCGGGGCGGCTGAGACCGGCCACTGCGGGGTTGACGCTTTTGTTGATGCCGAAAAAGTTGGCAGAGAGATTGTTCGCCACGACGCGGTTTTGGTTGACGGCGCCACCACGGGCTTTCCTTATTGGGCGGCCAAGGGAGCGAAAGCGGAGGGTGGAATCGTTGTCGGTATTTCTCCGGCCAGAACAGAAAAAGAGCATATCGAACATTATCAATTGCCGACGGATTATCATGATTTAATTATTTATACGGGATTTAATTATTCCGGCAGAAACCTTCTTTTAATAAGATCTTCCGATGCCGTGATTATCGGGTGCGGTCGGATGGGCACGCTTAACGAATTTACCATTGCTTTTGAGGATAAAAAACCGATAGGCATTTTAGAGGGAGAATGGGAAACAGATGAAATCTTAAAATCTTTGATTGAAAAATCCCATCGCGCCGAGGAAATGAAAGATAAAATAGTTTTCGCTTCGGACCCGAAAGTTCTTTTGGACAAATTGGTGGAGATAATAAAAAAAGAAAAAGAGAAAAATCATAATTATTTTTAAAAGGTCGTTTTCGTTAAAATCAACGATTATGAAACAAAAACCAATTGGTAAAATCACTCATTATTACGGCCATTTGGGAGTGGCGATTATTAAATTCAATCGCAATGTCAAAAAAGGAGAAGAGGTTCATTTTAAGGGAACGCACACGGATTTTACTCAAGAGATAGAATCAATACAGTATGACCACAAAGACATTGAGGTCGCCAAAAAAGGGCAGGATGTGGGGATAAAAGTAAAGGAAAAAGTCAGAGAAGGAGACGAAATTTACGGTGTATAAAAATATTATTCTGCCGGCTTCTTTGCTGGCTTCGACAATCGTTGGCGCGGGCATGTTCGCGTTGCCTTACGCTTTTGCCAAAGCCGGAGTTTTAAGCGGCCTTTTTTATTTATTATTTTTTTCTTTAGTGGTCGTTTTAATTCATTTGATGTATGCCGACATTATTGTCCGTACTTCGGAAAATCATCGTTTTTTGGGATACGCGAAAATTTATTTAGGCAGAATCGGTTTTTGGTTGGCCTTTTTAACTGCCATTATCGGCGCCATTTTTGCTTTAACTATTTATTTGATTTTGTCCGTGAGTTTTGTTAATTTGGTCGGCGGCGGCATTGCCGCGTGGCCGGATATTTATAAAATTTTGGGGTTTTGGTTTTTGGGCTCAATCGTTATTTTTATTAATGTTAATAAATTGACAATTTCGGAATTTTTGATTTTAATTTTAGCAACTTTGATTATTTTGGCGATATTTTTTTACAACGGCATAAATTTTGAGCAAATTTTAGAGATGTCTTTAATAAATTTTAGCAATTTTTTCTTCCCTTATGGCGCCGCGCTTTTTGCTTTATCGGGCGGCGTGGTTATTCCGACTGTTTTGGGATATTTTCGCAATAACGGCGAATCACCTAAAAAAGCCAAACTGCCGATTATTTTAGGGAGTTTGGCGCCGGCTGTTATTTATTTCCTTTTTATCGTCGGAGTTTGGAAATTGTCCAAAGAAGTTTCCGAAGACGCGGTTTCCGGCTTAATTAATCACCTGTCGCCTTTGTTGTTGGTTGCTTTAGGCGTTTTAGGGGCGATTTCTTTGTGGAGCACTTATATTGTTATCGGTCGGAACATTAAGAAAGGTTTTGAGCACGATTTGAATTTTCCCCATTTTTACGCGGGGTTGATCACGATTTTTTCTCCTCTCGCTCTTTATTTTTTTGGGTTTAAGAATTTTTTGGAAATGGTGGCGTTTGTCGGCGGCCTTTTTATCAGTATTGAAGGAATTTTGATGATTTTAATGTGGCAAAGGGCCTCCAAAATCTCAAATGAAACTCAGTTTTTTCAAAAAATCAACCCTTTAATAATTTACGGGCTTTTACTTGTTTTTAGCGGGGGTATTATTTATACTCTGTTATATTAATTATGGAAAAGCGCAAACAATACGATAATAAAATAATTTTGCCGCGCACCGAAGAACATGAAATCCCAAAAGGCAAGTTGGGGCTGATAATCTGCAAAGATTGCAGGGCGACTTATTATAAAAAATCCTGGCGTCAAAATCTTGGAGGATATAAAAACCTCCGGGAAGATTTGTCGGTTTCTTTTACCGTTTGTCCGGCTTGTCGGATGATTAAGACCCATCAGTTTGAGGGCAAAATAATTATTGAAAATATTCCGGCAAAAATCTTGAACGACTTAAATCATTTAACGGAAACTTTTTGCAAACGGGCTTATTTGCGCGATTCCCAGCATCGGTTAATTGACGTTAAGAAAACTAAAACCGGATTGGAAATTACCACCACGGAAAATCAATTAGCAGTTAAATTGGCGAAAAAAATCAAGGACACTTTCAAGAAAGTTAAAATGAAAATTTCTTACTCGCCCGCTCCCAGCGATGTGGCGTATATTAAGTTGGTGTTTAGCGATTAGCGATTAGCCACTAGCCACTGGTAAGTAATGCCCTCGTCGTTCAATGGATAGGACGCGAGATTCCGGATCTCGTAATAGGGGTTCGACTCCTCTCGAGGGCACAAACAAAAAGAGACCGCATATGCGGTCTCTTTTTGTTTGTGTATTTATTGTACCAAGCTCGAACTTACTTTACCAAAAATCTCTGACGAAAACCAGAATACTCCGCCCAGCCGCCGTGCCGCCAAGCGGCACTGCCTCGCAGAAAAAATGCCGTATATTTTTTTTGGGCGCGCGCAAAAATTTATTGGCTTAAGGAAAGGCAATTTTTGTGCTCGGCGCGG
>JBBTVE010000016.1:25188-26236 GCA_038063395.1 Patescibacteria group bacterium | reverse complement strand
GGAATTGCCAAACCGATACTTTCCGCGTTGATAAGGGATACGGTGTTGATGCCGATGACTTCGCCTTTTGTATTGACTAATGGTCCGCCGGAATTACCCGGATTGATGGCGGCGTCGGTTTGAATAAGATGCCGCATTTTACGGGCCGGCAAATCAAATTCGGTTTTGGCGGAAATGGTGCGCGAGAGTCCGGAAACAATGCCTTCGGAAACCGTGTTCTTGAAGCCGTAGGCGTTGCCGAAAGCCAAAACGGTTTCGCCGAGTTGGATTTTATCGGAGTTGCCGAGTTTAACCGCGAAAATTTTTTTGCGGCTTTTAAATATTTTTAAAATCGCAATATCATTATCTTTTTTGCCTTCAAGAATTTTGGCTTTATGTTTCGCGCCGTCAGAAGTGATGATAGTATAGTCGGCGTCTGGATCAGAAATGATATGTTTATTAGTTAAAATAACGCCTGTTTTATCAATAATAAAACCCGAACCGCCGCCGATTTCAATGTCGCCGTCATGGTTGGCGATTTTCTTTAATTTTTTCCGGTCTTTTTGGCTGATTAATTTTTGGGGAAATTCCGATATATTTTCCGAAACAATAATAGAAACCACGGCTGGCATCACTTTTTTGACTATTTTAGGGATATGAGAATTTTGATTCATGAATTAAAACTTGGCGGAGGGTAGAGGAGTCGAACCTCTAAGGGATATTACTCCCGCCGCATTTCGAGTGCGGTGCCATGCCATTAGGCGAACCCTCCATGCCCCCGCCAAGAGTCGAACTTGGATTTAAGGTTTAGGAAACCTCCGTCCTATCCATTGAACGACGGGGGCATTGATAGTTTTCAATTTCTAGTTTATATTTTTTAACTGAGAAGTTCAACAGCGGGCCTATAGTAAAATGGTATTACGCGGCCATGGCATGGCTGAGGCCGGGGTTCGATTCCCCGTAGGTCCAAATTCACAAAAACCCGCCCTCAATAGAGAGCGGGTTTTTGGTTGGGGTGAGTAAGGCCTGCCTGCCGACAGGCAGGGGAATCGCCTACAAGTCCTCAAAA
>JBBTVE010000016.1:0-25178 GCA_038063395.1 Patescibacteria group bacterium | reverse complement strand
AATTCAGGCGGGTTTTTGATTGTAAGCGGGCCGCCCTTTGAGCGGGTAAGGGGAATCGCCTACAAGTAATCCGCCTGACGGCGGATTCTCGCAGGCCGCCCCTCGCGGCGCTCGCCTTTCGCCTTCGGCGAAAACTCGCGCATCGCTGCGGTCTTCGATTCCCTATAATCAACCAAAATAAAAACTCCTTGATTGAGGAGCTTTTATTTTGGTTGAGCGGGTAAGGGGAATCGAACCCCTGGCACCAGTTTGGAAAACTGGAGTATTACCACTATACGATACCCGCGATAATAATCATTATACTTTCCCGGTTGGTATTTTCAACGACAATAAGGTTATGCTATAATATAATATCATTAAAATGATTAAAGATTTTTATCATCGGATCCCCCGAAGGATTAAAATTTTCATAATTTTTGCGCTAATCGTTTTGGCGGTTTATTTTTCGGTTTATTTTTTAACGCCAACAGTTAAAAATACGCCGTCAGAATTTTTGGAAGCGCGGCAGGAATCTTCGCTTATCGCCAAAAATATCATTTTTATTTCTAATCGGACTTCCGATAATTTGAACAGAATCGCCGTTTTGGACCGAGAAAAAAAATATGGCGAGGCCTTGGATTTAGTAATGGAAGAAATCAAGCAAAATAGGCAAGCGCGGAACGAAGCGATAAAATTGGCGGGGCAATTGGAAATAATGGCGAAAAACATTTCCGCTATTTTGCCCGTTTCGGCGAGCCAAACGGCGCTTCAAGCGATCAGTTCGGAAACTGCCCTGATTAGCCGGTTGATCACCTATAATGATTATCTGGTTCAACTTTTGGAAATTCTTCAGCAAAAGTTTTCCAGTTCTCAAAAAAATACCAACGGTAAAATAGCGGAACTAATCGCTAAAATTAACGAAGAAGCGAAAACCATCAATGAATTGGATAACAGTTTTAACCAATTGATGGGAGAATTTGATAAAAAATAATACATAAAGTGCGAATTTCTTTAATTTATAAAATTTTATTTTTAATTTCTTTAATCATTTTAATCTCTATGGTTATTATGGTTGCTTATACTTATATTGAAATGGAAGAAATTATAGAAGAGCAGATTTTCGGCAGCTTGATTAATATCGCCGAATTAAGCGAAGGTCAGATTTTTCTGATTTTTGAAAAATTTAAAGTTAGAACCGCTGATTGGAGCTCCGATAATTTTATCAGAAGCGAATTTGAAGAAATAATCAAGCTTAATGACAATCAAAGAGCGGAACAATTATCCGAATACATTAAAACAAAAAAACAATTAATAGATCCGAGTATTATAATAACAGATATTTTTAATCTTGACGGTGTAGCAGTAGTGTCAACTTTTCCGGAAAGAATCGGGCACAGTGAACCATTGGAAGAATTGCAGGAAGAATATCGGTTTGACGACGCCAAATCCGCTTCTCTTGGAGAAGCTTTTGTTTCTAGTTTAGTATATGAAGACGAACCCGGGCATTCAGAACCGTTATGGCATGTAAGCGTTCCGATTATTTCCTTTAAAACAAATGAAGTTATTGGCGTGATAACCAATCATATTTCAGGAAAAGAGTTTTATAGAGTTTTATCGGGTAAATTTCAAATGGAGCAAAGAGCAAAAACCGGCGAACTTTTTTTCACGAACTGGAAAACATCGGAGATTTATTTAGTTAATAAAGAAGGATTAATGATTACACCTTCAAGATTTGTGGAAGACGCGGTGTTAAAGCAAAAAGTTGACACTAAACCGATAAAAAAATGTTTTGAAGAAGATCTGGAAATCAGCGGAATTTACAAAAATTATCTTGGGAAAGAAGTGGTCGGCGCTTCCATGTGTTTGAGGCGTAATAATTTGACGTTGGTGGTGGAAATTGAAAAAGACGAACTTTTGGCTCAATTAAAAAAAGAAAGAAACCATATAATTCTATTAGGCCTTGGGGGGTGGCTGACGAGCATTTTTGTCGTTTATTGGCTGGTCAGATTTTTCTTGAACAATCTTTTAAAAATTCGCAAAGCGATTTTGGAATCAGCGAAGAACAATTTTAATGTTAAGGTGGAAGTAAAATCCAGGGATGAAATAGGCGATTTGGCGGAAGTGTTTAATAATATGCTGGATAGCATTAAAATTTCTCAAAAAGAATTAAAAAAAGCGGAAATCCAATTAAAAGAAATCAATTTAAGCTTGGAACAAAAAGTTAAAGAACGAACCGCGGAATTGGAAAAATTGAAAATCGGATTGGAAAAAATCGTTAGCGAGCGAACGCAAGAACTTCGTTTAAAATTAGAAGAATTGGAAAAATTCAAAAAACTGACTGTTGGAAGAGAATTTAAAATGATAGAATTAAAAAAAGAAATAGAAGAGTTAAAAAAACATGCCTGAAGAAGATTTAAAAAAATTTATTCGCGACCCAGGGGAACTAAGCGTCAATGATTTATTACCGGAAAGGCCCGAGACAGGCGACGAGGTCCCGGTAATTTTGTGGCGGTTGATAAGAATTATCGGTTTTCATCAGCTTTTAAAAGAAGACGTGTCGGAAACGAGTTATTTTATCGGTAAAAATATCGGCCAGATGCTTGGAATCAAAAATACGGACGAGCTTTTAAAAAAATTAATTGAACTGAAAATCGGAAAGATTAATTTTGTTATTAACTCTCCCGAAGCGGTTCATGTAAACATTTCCGAATGCGTAACTTGCAGTGGTATCAAACCGCCGTTGGGAAAACCTATTTGTCAGTTGGAAGCCGGAATTATCGCCGGCGCCTTGGAAACGATTTATCCCGGGAAGAAAAGCGTTGGCAAGGAAACGAAATGCATCGGCGGCTTGGGAGACGAATTTTGCAGAATTGAATGCGATATTATTTAATTTTTAGCTCATGGAGGAAAATTCTATTAAATTAAAGCGCGTAGAGCTTGATTATCAAGAAGCGATGGATTGGCATAAGGCCAAAGATAATCTTAACCGTCGTTTGCTTGCGGCTAAAATTGTTGAAGCGACTTCGGCTTTGGAACAGAAAATAAATGATTTAAGCCAAACCGAGGGGGCGATGATTAATATTTTGGAAGACAGCCGTGAACTGGAAGAAATTCTGGAAAAAGAACGCGACAGCATAAAAACCGTTATTTCCTCAATGGGCGAGGGATTGATCGTTATAGATAAAGATTATAAAGTAATTTTTTTAAATCCAATTGCCGAGAAAGTTTTGGAAACTTCTTTAGCTGAAGCAAAAGGACGGAACATTAAAACCATCGCTCCTGTTTACAAGGGAGACCAGCGGCTCAAAGACGAAGAATTACCGGCTTTCAAAATGTTTCAGACCGGCGAAGCGGTTAAAATTGAACTGGAAGATAATTTTTATTATCAACTGGCGTCGGGTAAAAAAATTCCGATAACTTTGGTTGACGCGCCGCTTAAAGGCAACGGCATTACCGGCGCGGTGATTGTATTCAGGGACATTACTGAGGAAAAAAAACTGGAAGAAGCTAAGTCTAATTTTCTTTCAGTCGCTTCGCATCAGTTAAGAACTCCGCTGACGGCCATTCGCTGGTACGCGGAAATGCTTTCCGCTGGCGATGCCGGCAAATTAAAAAAACAGCAGAAAGAATTCGTCGGCGAGATTTATGGCAGTGTTTTGAAAATGATTGAAATGATAAATACATTTTTGGTTTTGTCCCGGATTGAATCCGGTCGGACAAAAAACGAGCCAATAGAGATAAATCTCGCAAAATTCACGGAAGAAATAATTCACGACTTCAAACCGCTAATTGAAGGGAAAAATCTAAAGGTTCAATTGGCAGTGGACGATAATTTACCGATAGTTGTCTCGGATAAAATAATGCTTAGGCAGGTAATCGCCAATCTGCTTTCCAATGGCATCAATTATGCCAACAACAAAGGAGAAATTTTAATGGGAATAAAGGCGAAAGGAAAAGAAATTATTTATTCGGTGAAGGATAATGGTATTGGTATTCCGGAAAATCAGAAAGACAAAATTTTTGAAAGATTTTTTCGGGCCGGCAACGCTCAATTGAAAGTTCCGAGCGGCACTGGTTTGGGTTTAAGTTTGGTAAAACAAGTAGTAGAATTATGGAAAGGTAAAATTTGGTTTGAATCGCAAGAAGGCAAAGGAACGATATTCTATTTTACCATCCCCATAAATTAAGATGAAAAAAATCTTAGTTATTGAAGACGAAAAATCGTTAAACGAAGCGATTAGAATGAAACTGACCGCTTTGGGCGTTAAGCCGATAGCGGTTACTACCGCCGGCGAGGCCTTTAAGATTTTAGAAAAGGAAAAGCCGGATTTAATCTGGCTTGATGTTTTATTGCCGGATATGAACGGCATAGATTTTTTGGAAAAATTAAGAAATGACCCTCAATATAAAGACATTAAAGTGGCGATTGTTTCAGTTTCCGGCGGATTTGAAGCGAAGGAAAGGGCAATGAGATTAGGAGTGGCGGATTATATTGTTAAAAGCCAATATCCGCTGGAGATAATTGTCAAACGGGTGAAAGGTTTGGTATAATAAAAAATGGCTGAAAAGAAAACAATTTTAATAGTAGAAGACGATTTTTATCTGGTCAGGGCTTATTCTCTCAAATTTGAAAAAGAGGGAGTTAATGTTGTATCTGCCGGAGACGGAGAGGCGGCGATAGAATTCTTGGAAAAAAATAAGCAACCTGATATGATAATTTTAGATTTGATGTTGCCGAAGAAGAACGGTTTTGAAGTATTGCAGGAAATAAAGTCAAACAATAAATGGAAAAACATTCCGCTGGTTATTTTGTCCAATCTTGGGCAAGAGGAAGATATTAAAAAAGGCAAAGAAATGGGCGCGTTGGATTATATTATCAAAGCGGATACCAGTATTGAGGAAGCGATTGGCAGAATCAAAAAACACTTGTAAAAGATTAAAAGGTCGGATAAGATAGTATTAATATTAAGATTGATAATAATATAAAAAAAGGATTTACGCTTTTGGAACTTTTGATTGTTATCGCCATTTTGGCGGTCTTGGGGGCGATTGTTATTTTTATGCTTAATCCGGCGGAAACCCTGAAAAAAGCCAGGGATTCTCAGAGAATCAGCGATTTATCAACCATTAAAACCGCGTTGGGCATTTATATCACTAGTAAGAAATCGCCGCAATTGGACGGTGTAAGCGGAACACCAATGTTAAATGCATTGGCGGCACAGGTGTGGATAATATTTGGTATAGTGTTGATATTGCTACGGAATCCATTACAGACGGAGTAGTTGGCGTAACAGCATCTTCTTCTCAGGTAGCAACCCAGCCAGAAGTCGGTGAAGTTGACGGCACGGGCTGGATACAGGTTAATTTAAACGGATTGACCGGCGGTTCTCCAATTTCCAATTTCCCACAGGATCCGACCAATGACATTGACGCTCAGGCTGCCGTCACTTCCAGCACTTTGGCTTATCGTTATTCCTGCGATAATAGTCCGTTGGGATTTGAAATTAACGCTACTTTGGAAAGCGAGGCTTACACGGTTGAGGATAATCTGGCGAGAAAAGACGGAGGCAATAACACCGGTCTTTACGAAGTTGGCAGTGATTTGACTATTTTACCCAGCTCCAGTGATTTTTAAGTTTCTATTCAATTGACAAAAAAACGGATTGACGCGATAATTTTACAGTCAGTCCGTTTTTTATTTTCAAATGGCAAAAAAGCGTTCAATAATTTTATTAATTATCATTATTTTTTTCGCGACAACGGCCGCTTTGTTTGTTTATCCGAAAATTGATTTTTTAAGCAAGTATTCGCCTTGGCGTTTGGGGCTGGATTTGGTCGGCGGAGCGCAGTTAGTTTATGAAATTGATTTAAATGGCGTTGACAAAGACAATTGGTCGTCAATAACCGATGGATTAAGGGACGTGATGGAGCGCCGCGTTAATTTATTCGGTGTTAGCGAGCCGAATGTGGTTTTAAGCAAAGTCGGAGATAAATATCGCATAATCGCGGAGCTTGCCGGCATTAAAGAAACCGCTGAAGCTATTAAACAAATTGGCCGAACAGCTCAGTTGGATTTTCGCGAAGCTGTTCAAGACAATTCAACAGCGGCGACCGGCACGGAATCTCAAATTCAATTCGCTTCCACTTCTTTAACCGGCCGTTATTTGACCAAAGCTCAAGCGATAACCGACCAATTCGGCAAGCCGCAAATTTCTTTAAGTTTTAATGACGAAGGAGCGAAACTTTTTGAAGAAATCACCGGCAGAAACATCGGCAAGCCGTTGGCGATTTCCATTGATAATGAAATAATTTCTTCACCGAGAGTTAATGAAAAAATCATCGGCGGCAACGCGGTGATTACCGGAATGACAATAGATGAGGCGCGATCGCTGACTAATTTGCTTAACGCCGGCGCTTTGCCGGCGCCGGTTAATTTAATCGGTCAGAATTTAATTGGCGCGAGCTTGGGAATGGAATCGTTGAAAAAAGCGGTTTTTGCCGGAATTATTGGCAGTTTGATTGTGATGGTTTTTATGGTATTTTATTACCGGCTTTTCGGCATTTTTGCTTCTTTGGCGCTTCTTATTTATATTGTTTTGACATTGGCGATTTTTAAGGGGATGTCAATAACGATGAATTTATCGGGCATTGCCGGATTTATTCTTTCAATCGGCATGGCAATTGACGCCAATATTTTGATTTTTGAAAGGACTAAAGAGGAAATAAAAAACGGTTTGTCAAAAATTATGGCAATTGAAGAGGGTTTTAAGCGGGCTTGGCCGTCAATCAGAGATTCTAACATTACCACGATTATCACTTCAATAATTCTTTATTATTCGACAACGAGTTTTGTCAGGGGATTCGCTTTAACGCTTTTAATAGGAGTTTTAATTTCAATGTTCTCGGCAATCATTATCACAAGGACAATGTTGAGAGTGTTTATAAAAAAATAAATTATGGATATCATTAAACATCGTAAAATATTTTTTTCTATTTCCATCATTTTAATTTTAATCAGTATTATTGCTATCGTTATTTTCGGTTTTAGTTTTGGCATTGATTTCGTCGGCGGAACGCTTTGGCAAGTGAAACTGACGACCAATAACCAACAACTGACAATTGACAATATCAGAGATTTTTTTGAAAAAGATTTAGAAGTTAAAAACGCAACCGTTTATTTGGAAAAAGAAACCCAAAGTTTTTTAATCCGTTTGGGAAATATTTCCGAAGAACAACATCAGGATTATCTTCAGAAGTTAAAAACCAAATTTAACGAAGTTGAGGAACTTCGTTATGAAACAATCGGTCCGGCAATAGGAAAAGAATTACGAAGCAGGGCTATTTGGGCGGTGATTTTAGTTTTAATCGGAATTTCTTTGTATGTTATTTATGCTTTCCGCAAGGTTTCTTATCCAATTAAATCATGGAAATATGGAATTATTACTTTAATTACTCTTTTTCACGATGCTTTGATTTCAACCGGTCTTATAGTGTTTTTAGGGGGCTTTAGCGGAGTTGAATTTGATACCAAATTTATTATCGCTATTTTGGTAATAATTGGATTTTCCGTGCATGACACCATTGTGGTTTTTGACCGAATCAGGGAAAATTTGCTAATCAATCGCCTTCGTGATAATTTATCGGAAATAGTTAATAAAAGTGTTAAACAAACGATAGCGCGGTCAATTAATACTTCTTTAACATTAGTTTTAACGCTTGCCGCCCTTTTTGTCCTCGGGCCTTTTTCTTTAAAATATTTCACTTTAGTAATCGCGGTTGGCGTAGTGGTTGGAACTTATTCTTCCATCTTTATTGCCAGTCCTTTCTTGACATTGTGGATGGGTTCTGGTAAAAGTTAAAGAATGATTATTCAAATTATAAATAAATTAATTGCCGGTTTAGACCAAAGGCAACGCGACGTGATGCTCGGTCGTTTCGGCTTGAAAGGAGGGAAACAAACTTTAGCGGCCATAGGTAAAAAATATCATCTTACTCGCGAAAGAGTCAGGCAGATTGAGGGGGTGGCTTTGTCTTTGATTAAAAAAACATCGGAAAAATCAATCGATAAAATCGCGGAAACGGCGATAAGCGTTCTTAAGAAATTCGGCGGCGTTCGCAAAGAAGAAGACCTGCTTAATGACCTTAGGCGGGCTCTTAAAGACAATAAAATCAATCGTTGGCAATTGCGATTTATTTTTGAAGTGATTGACGGAATTAAATTCCATCGCAATGACAATAACTTCCACGATTTTTGGTATTTAAATGACGAATCGTTTGAAAAATCCAAAAATTTTATTAATAAGCTGGCGAAATTTATTTCCGATAAAAAAGAAGAGGCGATAACCCATAAAAAATTCGACGATTTTTTTTCTTTCATCATAAAATCTCACAATTTAAACGACGTTATAGCTTTTAATTACGCTTCAATTTCTAAAAAATTTAAAATCAGCCCCTTTGGCGAATTTGGTTTGAGTCATTGGGATGAAATTAACCCCAAAACCATCGGGGCTAAAACTTATTTGATTTTGAAGCGCCATCGCAAGCCGTTACATTTTACGGAAATAGCCAAGCGCATTAATGCCGTAAAATTCGACAGCCGTTCGGCTTTGCCTCAAACAGTGCATAACGAACTTATTAAAGATCCGCGTTTCGTTTTGGTTGGTCGGGGAATGTACGGTTTATCCGAATTTGGGCTCAAACCCGGCACGGCTAAAGAAGTTATAGCGCGAATTCTGAAAAATAAAGGGCCGCTCTCAAAAGAAGAAGTGGTGGATTTGACGCTTCAAGAAAGATTTTTACAGCCGAACACTATTTTATTGAATCTTCAAAACAAAAAGCATTTTAAAAAATTAACAGACGGAAGATATCATACGGCGTAAATATGCCTCCTTTTGAATTTTTTTTTCAAAACGCTTTGGGAATAATTAATGAGGTTATTCCGCTTTTTATTAAATATCAAGAATTTATTTTAGTGGTGGCGATTTTTGGCGTTTTTGTCTTGTTGATTGAAATATTCAAACAAGTCTGGCTTTTCCACAGGCGGAATCTTTATCGGCAGAATACGGAACAAATTCTTTTGGAAATAAAAATTCCAAGGGAAGTTACGCAAATGCCGCAGGCAATGGAGCAGTTTTTTATGAATATTTACAGCTTAAGGAATGCTCCGGGCAAATTTGTGGAAATTTATTTAGACGGAGAAGTAACTTTATGGTGGAGTTTGGAAATTGTCAGTTTCGGCGGCATTGTTCATTTCTATATCAGAACGCCGAAGAAATATAAAAAAATCATAGAGTCCGCTTTATACTCCCAGTATCCGACAATTGAAGTTGAAGAGGTAAAAGATTATTTTGAACAAATTCCGGCAACGACAAAGGAAATTTATCAAAAAGGTTATCAGATTTTCGGCAGTGAATTAAAATTAGCCAAAGAAGACGCTTACCCGATTACCACTTACGAACGTTTTGAGCTCAGTAAAGAGGAAATGGGAATAGATCCGATTTCCGTTTTTATTGAAACTTTGGCCGGCGTTCATAGGGAAGAAATAATTTGTTTTCAGATTTTAATTCGACCGGCTGGCACCGAATGGCAAGAAGCCGGCAAAGAATTGATTGATAAGTTAGCCGGTCGTAAAAAACCGGAGAAAAAAGGAGGTTTTGGAGCGGCCATATCTGAATGGATTAAGAATTTTCTTTGGGCGCCGGTTGAACCTCCGATTTGGGGAGAGCTTCCCAAGTCAAAAGAAGAAAAAATTGATTTTGCTTTATTTAAATTGACGCCCGGCGAACAAGACGTGATTAAAGCTATTGAAGAGAATATTTCCAAACCGGGCTTTGACACGGTTATCCGTTATATTTATTACGCTCCGATTGCTATCTTTAATTGGAATTTCGCCATTCGGGGATTAGTGGCGCCTTTCAATCAATACGCTTTGCCAAGATTGAATTTTTTTCGAAATAATTTCGCCGTTGCCAGCGTCGGCCGTTGGATTCATTTTCCTTATATTATGTGGCGTCAGCGAGCTGAGGGGAGAAAACAAAGAATTTTGCATAATTTTCGCGAAAGGCGGATGCCGGAGGAATTAACTTTTGGCCAACTTTATACTTCACATCCTTTGAATTTTAATACCAAGTCAAAAACTTTTATTTTAAATACGGCAGAATTGGCGACTATTTTTCACGTGCCAACGGAAAAGACGTTGGTGGCGCCGCATGTTAAACAAGTTGAATCCAAAAAAATGGGTCCACCGGCCGGTTTGCCGATATTTGAACGAGAATGACAATGTTTTTAGAAATTTTAAAATTCACTCTTATTTTTTTCTCGTTGATTCTAATTTTTGGAATTGTGGTTTTAACGATTAAATCTTCGCGTTTTAAGCCAAAGTTAAAAATAGCGGAGGCTTTTAATTTTCAGAAAACGATTTTGTCAAATAGCGGCCGATACCGAGAAATTCTGGAAAAAAGGGAAAATATTCGCAAAAAATGGGAGAAAATAACGGAAGAGATAAAATCCGGCAGCGAGAGAGATTTTCGCCTGGCTATTATTGAGCTTGACGGCTTGGTTGACCAAATACTGATAGCTCACGGTCATCCCGGAGAAGATATGGGGGAAAGATTAAAATCCATTCATCCTAACGAGCTTTCCAATCTGAACGCTCTTTGGGAGGCTCATAAGGTCAGAAATCGGCTGGCTCATGAATCGGATTTTCATATTTCCGTTAATGAAGTTAAAAAAATAATTGAAATATATCATCAAATTTTGGAAGATTTATTGTCAAAAGAATTGGAATTGGTATGAATCCAGAAAAAGTTCAAATCGTTAAATATTCGCCTCCTCCTCCGGATTTGCCGGTTTACGGACGGGTTAATCCTAAAGACGTTTCTTTTTTTGGTCGGACCAATTATGAAACGGCTTTAGAATCAAAAAAATTCGTTTTCGGCATAAAAAGAAAAGATAGGCGCAGGCATTTTTATATTGTCGGCAAATCCGGAGTAGGCAAATCAAAATTGCTTGAAATTTTAATTCGCCAGGACATTGCTTATGGCCAAGGTTTGTGCCTTTTTGATCCTTACGGAGATATTATCTCCAATATTTTAAATTTTATTCCAGAGAACAGGATTGACAATGTGATTTTAATAGATCCGACGGATAATTCGCGACCGATAGCTTTCAATCCGTTTAAAAACGTTCCTCCGGAAATGAAACATCAGCTTGTTTATGAATTGATTGAAATAATGAAAAAACAATTTGACAGCGGGTGGACGTCGCCGATGGAACATATTTTTAGATTCATTATTTTAGCGCTTCTTGATTATCCTCAAGCGACTGTTGAAGGGATGATTTTGATGCTGACTAATGAAAATTTTCGTCGAAAAGCGGCGGAAAGCAGCCTCGACGAAATGGTGAAACGTTTTTGGACGGTTGAATTCGTTGATTGGTCAAAAAAAATCGACTCAAATATAATAATTTCACTGGTCAATAAGTTTGAACAGCTTATTTTCAATCCGCTGCTCTATCCTATTTTTAAGCAAGAAAAAAACATGATTGATTTTAATAAAATAATCAATGAGAATAAAATCGTTCTTATTAATTTGGCCAAAGGGAAATTGGGAGAGGAAAATTCAAATTTTTTTGGTTCTCTCTTTCTCGCCAAAATCAGGCAAGCAGGAATTTTAAGAATGGGGGGAACTCAGGTTCAAGACCGCAAAGATTTTTATCTGTATATAGACGAATTTTCCGGCGTGGCAACGGACGGTTTTTTGAATATGCTGACTGAAGCCGATAAATACGGTTTTTGTTTGACTCTGGCCCATCAATATCGGTCGCAATTGCCTTCTCAAATAATGGCCGGCGTTTTGGGTAATGTCGCCAACATCGTTATTTTTCGATTGGGCGGAGACGACGCTTATTTTTTTGAAAAAGAAATGACACCGGTTTTCAAATCCAAAGATATGATTAACCTGGGAGCGCAGGAATTTTATGTTAAAATGGCGATTGATGGTGAGGCTTATGATCCTTTTTCGGCTGAAACTCTTAATGTTTTGCCGCCGCCCTATTCTTCGTCAAAGGGGAAAATTATCGAGCGCAGTCATCAAAAGTACGGGAGGATTGAATAAAAATTATAAGGATTTATAATATTAATAGTAATGTTACTGGGTATGAAACATTTCGTTTTTTCTTTTATAAAATATTTAACCGGGCTGATAGAGCTTTTATTGATAACTCGCATTATTTTAAAGTTTCTCGGCGCCGGCGAAAAAGCGCTAATCGTTAAGTTTTTTTATTTTATTACGGATATTTTAACTTCGCCGTTTAAGTTTATTTTCCCGAGTTTTTATTTTCAAAAAGGATGGATTGATTTAACCGCGTTTTCGGCGGTGGTGGGCTATTTTATTTTAACAATAGCGATTCTTAAGTTTTTAAACCTTATTTTCCCGAAAAAATAAAACTTAAGCGTTTTCAAGCGCTTTTTTAATGCTTTCTTTTAGTTCTTCAATATCAAGTTCTTTTTTTGGCGTTAATGGCGGTTGTGTTGATTGAACGATTTTTTTTCTCGGTGGTTCAAATTCAATGCCGATTTCTCCCAAGTTATGGGCGAAAGCGGCTTGAGGAATGAATTTTTTCTTGGGAGTAAATTTTTCCCTTCTTTCAAATTGGGTTTTCCCCGATAAAACGCCGCTCCATGTGGCGATTTCTCGTTCAACCGCTTCCTTGGGCGCGGAATACGATTTTCTTGATAATTCTATGACTGTTTCGCGATTATTGTCGTTAACGGTTGTTGAAAACGGCGGCAGGGTAATTGCCGAAAACGGCCGGCTGGTAACTCCATTAACCATTAATTTGAGATAAATATTGTAATTTGGAAGATTAATCATATCCTGCGGATTGAATTCCGGTTCAAGTTCTTTTTCTAAAAATTCGGCGTCAGTCGCTCCCACTCTAAAGATAATCATTGTTCCGACATTGCCGAAAATCGCGTCTCTGACTTTGGTGGAGGTTTCGTTCAAAAGCTGGCCGATGTATTGATGTCCCAAAATCAAGTTAAGTCGGTATTTTCTGGCTTCCGAAAGAATATCGGCGAACGATTCGGTGGCGAAATTCTGGAATTCATCAACGTAAAGATAAAAATCATTTCTTTGTTCTTCGGGAATTCTCACTCTTTCCATTGCCGCCAATTGAATTTTAGTAATGAACATGGCTCCCAAAAGCGCGGAATTGTCTTCGCCGATTCTGCCCTTTGAAACGTTGATAAGCAGGATTTTTTTATTATTCATAATATCCTGAATATTGATGGTGCTCTTGGTCTGGCCGACGATATTTCTAATTAGCGAAGTTGAAAGAAATTGACCGACTTTATTTTGAATAGGCACAATGGCTTCGTTTCGGAATTGTTCGCGCCAGCCTTCGTATTCATGAATCCAAAAGGCTTTAACTACGGGATCTTTAATGTTGGCGACGATTTTCTGGCGGTAATCGTTATCAGTTAAAATTCTGGGAATTCCCAGAAGAGTTGTGCCCGGAGTTTCCAAAAGAGCCAAAATACAATTATTGAGGATATATTCCATTCTGGCCGACCAGACATTCGCCCAGATTTTCGTGAATATTCCCATTAAACTTGAAGCCACCAAGTGCTTGTATTGAGGGTCAACAATTTCCAAAACATTAAAACCTATTGGATGATCAATATCAACCGGATTGAAATAAATGACATCTTGGATTCTATCTTTCGGTATTTTAGGAATTAAACTTTCCACGAATTCTCCGTGAGGATCGACAACGCAAATGCCGCGGCCCGCGGCAATATCTTGAATTGCCAGATTCGTCAAAAGAGCGGTTTTCCCCGTGCCGGTTTTGCCGATGATGTACATGTGCTGGCGGCGATCGGCCGGCTTAATGCCGAAGATTTTTTCACTGCCCCGAAAATTGGTTTTGGCTAAATAGGTGGTTTCTTCCTTGGTCATGTATTAAAATTTTATCATTTGACCATTTGCCAGTCAATTGATAAAATATAAATTGTTGTATGACCTTGGAACAGATAAAAAAATCTTTTTTAACGAATTTTGAAGCGATTGAAGATTTAAAATCGCTTGAATTTTCGCGGATTAAATATTTGGGTCGCAAAGGCGAGTTAAGTAAAATTTTGCGGACTCTTAAGGATTTACCGCTTCAAAAGCGGAAAAAAATTGGCAATCAGGCAAATATCTTGCGCAGAGAAATTGAAAAATTATTGGACGAAAAATTTCAAAAACTACAAACTGTAAACCATAAACCACAAACTACAATTGACGTTACCAGACCGGGTGAAAAAGCGAGTGTTGGGCACCTTAATCCTTTGATGAAATTTGAGGAAGAAGTTATAAAAATTTTCACTTCAATGAATTTTTCCGTTGTTGAGGGACCGGAAATAGAAAATGAATATTATAACTTCGACGCTTTAAACATTCCGCCCGATCATCCGGCAAGAGAAATGTGGGACACGTTTTGGCTTAAAGAATCAAAAAATACCGAAAAGTTGTTATTAAGAACTCATACCAGTCCCGTCCAAATCCGTTATATGGAAAAACATAATCCGCCTTTTGCCATTATTGCGCCGGGAAGAGTATTCCGTCATGAAGCCACTGACGCTTCTCATGAAATCAATTTTGACCAACTGGAGGGGTTGATGCTGGGAAAAGATATTTCTCTGGCGAATTTTAAATTTATAGTTGAAGAATTTTTTAAAAAATTATTCGGTCCGAAAATTCAATTTAAATTTACTCCCAGTTATTTTCCTTTTGTTGAACCCGGAGTAGAGGTCCATATCAAGCTTGATAATGGCAAATGGCTGGAAGTTGCCGGCGCCGGCATGGTCCATAAAAAAGTTTTTGAAGCGGCTAAATATAATCCCTATGAATGGCAGGGGTTTGCTTTTGGTTTTGGCTTAAACAGATTGGCGATGATTAAATATAAAATTCCTGATGTCAGATTGTTTTACAGCGGGGATTTAAGATTTATAAAGCAATTCTAATATGAAATTCAGTTATCTTTTTCTTAAAAAACTCGTTCCGAAAATAAAAAGCAAGAGAGATTTGATTGACAAGCTTAATTTGCGCGCTTTTGAAGCTGAAGATTTGGGCAAAGACACTTTAGATGTTAAATTGCCGCCGAACAGATTTTCAGACGCAATCGGTCATTTGGGTTTGGCAACGGAAATTTCCGCCATATACGGGAAGAATTATAAACTACCAACTACAAACTACCAACTACAAAAAATAAATATAAAGGCGCCTTTTGAAGTTAAGATTAAAGATAAAAATCTTTGTCCGCGCTATGCGGCGCGATATTTTGAAAATATCGCGATAAAACCTTCGCCGAAATGGATGCAAGAAATTTTAATTTCCTGCGGCTTAAAACCGATTAATAATGTGGTGGATATTATGAATTACACGATGTTGGAAATCGGACAGCCGTTACACGCTTTTGATTATGACAAGATGGAAGGAGAAAAGCGCGGATTAACGCGGAAACAAATTATCGTTCGACGGGCCAAGAAAGGGGAAAGAATTACCACTCTCGACAGCCAAACTTTTGAATTAGATGAAAATACATTGGTAATCGCCGGTAGCCAAAAACTTTTGGCGATTGCCGGCATTAAAGGGGGGAAAAAGGCTGAAGTCAACGAAAACACGAAAAAAATTATCGTTGAAGCGGCCAATTTCAATTCAGCTAATATTTATAAATCGTCTCGCAAACTGGGATTGATTACGGACGCTTCTTTAAGATTTTCAAGGAATCTTAGTCCGGAATTGGTCGGACTTGGATTGAATCGCGCGGCTCAATTATTGGAAAAAATTGCCAAAGCGGATAACGGCGCGATAATTGATATTTATTCGCAAAAACCGCGGAAAAAAATAGTCGGTCTTAATATTGATTGGTTGAATAAATTCATTGGCCGCGATTTTACCGTTATTGAAGCGAAATCTTATCTTGATCGGCTGGGATTTAAAATAATTTTGGCAAAAGGAGAAAAGTCGTTTATTAACAAAAAAGCGTCAGATTTTTTCGTTGAAGTTCCGATTTTAAGGCAAGACATTGAAGGCCAAGAAGATTTAGCGGAGGAAATAATGAGGATTTATGGCTATAATGATTTGCCTTCCGTTGCGCCCCGCATTCATTTAAAACCCTTGGGTTCTGACGGTTCGGAAAACGCGATTTTTAAAGATAAAGTCAGAAGAATTTTGGCGTCAATGGGAGCCGATGAAATTTTGAGCTATTCTTTTATTTCCGAAAATGAAGGAAAGAATTTTGGCGCTGGCGATTTATTGGAATTGGCAAATCCCGTTAGCAAAGAATTCTGTTATTTAAGGCCGTCTTTGGAAAGCGGACTTATTAAAAGTATTTCGGATAATTTTCGATTTTTTGACGCTGTTCGTATTTTTGAAATAGGCAATGTTTTTTCTAAAACGGATAAAGAGAAATTGATGCTGGGATTGGCGTTCGGTTCCAAAACCAAGGAAATGTTTTTTGAATTGAAAGGCGTTATTGATCGTTTTTTGAAAAGTATCGGTATAGTTGATTATTTGTTTGTTCCTGAAAACAATGAATTAAAAATTAAAAGTAATGGAAAAACTATCGGCCGATTGATTAAAATTAACGATAAAAATCATATTTCGTTGGCGGAAATGAATTTGAACGATCTTTTATTAATGGCAATTGAAGAAAATGAATATCAGCCGTTATCAAAATTTCCTTCAATAATGCGCGATCTATCAATTTCAATTGATAAAGAAAAAAGGATTGGGGAAATAATAAATAGCATTCAGCAGAGCGACTTGAAATTCATCTCAGATGTTGATTTAATAGACGAGTACGAAAACGAAGGTATCGGCAAAAATAAACTCAGTTTGACTTTTCGGATCGTTTTTCAGGCAAAAGACAGAACCTTGACGGACAATGAGGCGAATAAGATGATGGAAAAGATTATCAACGAGTTGAAAAATAGATTTAAAGCGGAAATAAGATAAATATTTAAAAGCCCCTATCGTCTAGCCTGGCCTAGGACATCGGCTTTTCAAGCCGGTAACCCGGGTTCGAATCCCGGTGGGGGCACTAAATTCCAGATTAATGGCAATATTCAAAGATAAATATCTTCGGGTAATTTTCGCTTTAAGTTTAATACTTCTGTTTTTTTCTTTAATTTTAGTTTATTCTCAATTGGCAAATACAAGCGGGCCTTTGATAATTCACTTTGACGCTTATTCGGGCATTGATTTTTTTAGCGGCCGATTGGAAATTTTTGGGATTTTAATTTCAACTCTGGCGATTGTTTTCATCAACGGTTTTTTGGCGGATTTTCTTTATGATCGCGAACGATTTCTTTCTTATCTTCTCGGATTTGGTAGTTTGGGACTGTCAATCTTGATTTTAATAGCAGCTTCGGTTATCATTTCAATTAATTAAAAATATGAAATTCGCCGTTATTCAAACTGGCGGTAAACAGTATAGAGTGTCGCCGGGTCAAAAAATTAAAATTGAAAAATTAAACGCCAAAGAAGGCGATTCTTTTTTATTTGATAAAGTTTTACTTTTTGCCGATAATGAAAAAATTGAGATAGGAGTTCCTTATGTTGAAGGGGTAAAAGTTGAAGCAAAAATTTTAAGGCAAGATAAAGAAAAAACAAAAATCGTTTTCAAATATCATTCCAAAACCCGTTATCGCAAAAAGAAAGGGCATAGACAGCCATTTACGGAAGTGGAAGTTATAGCAATTAGCCACTAGATTCTTCGTTCTAACGCTTGACCTAAGGTTTCTTCTATTTTTTATTGGCTGGGGGAGCATCAGTGGGCTTTGTCAATTTGGTGAAAACTGACTTTCTCCGGGTCGAATTTCAACGTTACGGTTCCTTGGGGGCCGTTTCTATGTTTGGCGATGATAATTTCGGCGGTGTTTTCTTCTTCCAGGGTCGGATTAAGCTTGTCGCGGTCTTTGCGGTAAATAAACATCACGACATCGGCGTCCTGTTCCCAAGAACCCGTTTCTCTTAAGTCCGAAAGACGGGGGATTTTTATTTCTCTTTGGTCAACCGCTCGGGTAAGCTGGGAAACCGCCAAGATCGGCAGATTTAATTCGCGCGCCAAAGCTTTAAGCCCGTGGCTGATTTCCGTGAATTGTTGAACGACATTGTCGGAATTGGTTCGGAAATTAATAAGTTGGACATAGTCAATAATTATCAATCCAAGATTGGGATGTTCTACCTGTAATCGTCGGGCCATTGCTCTGATTTGAAGGACATTCAAGGACGGTGAATCATCGATAAAAATTTGTAGTTTTGAAAGCCGATCCAGTGCGTTTTGAATCATTTCAAATTCTATTTCGTCGTTTAAGCGGCCGGTTCTAAGCCGCCAGAGTGGCAATTGGGCTTCAGAGGCGATTAAGCGGTCAATAACTTGGTCGCGAGACATTTCCATTGAAAAAATCGCCACGCCGTAATTTTTAGAAGCGGTATTTCTAGCAATATCGAGCGCGAAAGCGGTTTTACCGAGCGATGGTCGGGCGCCTAAAATTATTAGATCCGATCGCTGAAATCCAGAAAGATAATGGTCAAGTTCTTCAAAACCAGTTGGTATACCTCGTAATCCTCTTTCTCCTTGATGGATTTTTTCAATCCTTTCATAAGCGCTTTTAAGTTCGTCTTTTATTAATATAAAATTTTGCGGTCTTGATTTTTGGTCAATAGAAAGAATTTTTCGTTCAATTTCGTCAAGCAGACTTTCCGGATCGCTGTTTTCAAAAACTCTTTCGTTAATTTCCGAGCTGGCTTCTATTAAATCTCTTAATACTCGTTTATTACGGATAATTTGAGCGTAATGGGCGATGTGAGCGGCGCTCGGAACGGAATTAATAAGTTCCGTCAGGTAGCTTGAACCGCCGATTTCAGCCAATTGTTTTTTTTCTTTCAGTTTTGCCGAAACGCTTAAAATATCAACCGGCTCGTTTTTTTGGAAAAGATCGCTTATGGCTTCGAAAATTTTAGCATTAGCCGGCGTGTAAAAATCTTCGGAAACGATTAAATCGGCCACTTTGATAATGGAATTTTTATCTATCATCAGCGAACCCAAAACGGAGCGTTCAGCTTCAATGTCTTGCGGGGGAAGTTTAAAATTTTCCATAGAATTAGGATTTAAAATTTCTTTATGATTTTCGGCTTTGAAGAAGTATCTTCAATTATGTATCCTAATGCTTCTATTTTTTTGCGCAAGGCGTCGGCCTGAATAAACTGTTTATTTCTTCTTAACTCTTCTCGTTTATCCCCCAAATCAATAATTTTTAAGGGGATTTTAGCGGATTTAATTTTAGTTAAATTCAAATTAAGGCCTAAAACTTTGTTAAATTCAAGAAAGAGCCGTTTTCTCGTTTCGTTTGATAGGAAATAGTCTTTGGCGGCTTTCCAAACAACGGTTAACGCTTTTGGCGTATTCAAGTCATCGTTAATCGCCGCCAAAAATTGTTTTTCGTAGATTTTTATTTTTCTGTCGTTGGGCGTTCTTTCCTGTTTGTTAGTCGCTATAATTTTATAGAGATTATTAAGGGCATTTTGAGCGGCTATTAAACTTTGCCAAGTAAAATTCAGTTTTGAGCGGTAATGAGAGGTTAAAATTAAATATCGCAATGCCAATGGATTAATTTTTTTAATTTCCAAATCTTTTAGAGTATAAATATTGCCGAGTGATTTTGACATTTTTTGATTGTCAACCAATAAATGTTCGCCGTGGATCCAAAAACGGACGAATTTTTTTTTGTTCGCGGCTTCTGATTGGGCGATTTCGTTTTCATGATGGGGAAAAATCAAATCAACGCCGCCGGCGTGAATATCAATAGTTTGTCCGAGATATTTCATGCTCATTGCCGAACATTCAATGTGCCAGCCGGGACGGCCATTGCCCCATGGGCTTGGCCATTCCGCTTTGATTTTGCGAAAGTTTTCATTACTTCGCGTTGTTTTCCACAAAACAAAATCTTGAGCTTGTTCTTTATTATATTCGTCGGCAATAACTCGGCTGCCGATTTTTATCTCGCGTTTATTTAATTGCGATAATTTGCCATAATTTTTAAATTTGGAAATATTGAAATAAATAGAACCGTCTTCGCCGCGATAAGCTATTTTTTTAGCCATCAGCTTTTTAATTAAACCAATCATTTCTTTAATATGAGCGGTGGCTTTCGGATAAAATTCGGCTTTTTCTATGTTTAGTTTTTTAAGATCATTAAAAAAGATTTTTTCGTATGATTTAGTAACGGCATAAATATTTTTTCTTTCTTGCCGCGCTTTTTTAATAATTTTATCCTCCACATCGGTGATATTCATTGCTTGCTTTATTTTATAGCCGTTATATTTTAAAGCGCGGCGTAGAACGTCTTCAAAAATATAAGTCCTTAAATTTCCGATGTGAGCAAAATCATAAATCGTGGGCCCGCAGGCGTAAAGAGAAACAATTTTCTTTTTAAGCGGTTTGAAAGTTTCTTTTCTGCGGTTGAGGGTATTATAGAATTTAAGCATTCTTTAATTCTATTAGAAAAAGCGAAGAGTTGACAGGGGGTGTTTTTTTCCTATAATTTTGCTATGACTTCGGATGTTTTAAAAGAAAACGGTCCTCAAAAAGAGATGAATGGCGCGGTAGAAAATGAATTAGAAAAATGCCAAAAAGAAAAGGAGGAATATCTCGATGGTTGGAAAAGAGCAAAGGCGGATTTGATTAATTATAAAAAAGAAGAAGCGAAAAGATTTGAGGGGATATCCAGATTTTCACAGGAAATTTTAATAAGAGACCTTATTAATGTTTTGGACAGCTTTGATTTGGCTTTATCGGCTTTGGAAAAAGAAGGGAAAGCGGAAAAAGGAGTTTATTTGATTCGAACGCAGATGGAAGATATTTTAAGGGGAAGCGGATTGGAAAGGATTATCGTTTCTGTCGGCCAACCGTTTGACCCGGCTCTTCAAGAAGCGATTGTCGCGGTTGAGTCGGATAAGTCGCCGGACACGGTGGTAGAAGAGATTGAAAGAGGATATCTTTTGCGTGGTAAGTTGATAAGGCCGGCAAGAGTAAAAGTGGCAAAATAAAATAATAAAATAAATTAAATTATGAAAATTTTAGGGATTGACCTTGGTACAACTAATTCGGCAATGGCGATTATTGAAGCCGGCGAGCCGAAAATTTTAGAAAATCACGAAGGGAATAGAACAACGCCTTCAATAACGGCAATTTCAAAAAGCAATGAGCGTTTGGTTGGGCTTCTGGCTAAGCGTCAAGCGGTGGTTAATCCGCATAACACCATTTTTTCGGTGAAAAGGTTGATTGGCCGGAAATTCAGCGATCCGGAAGTTCAACGAGATAAAAAGTTGATGTCTTTTGAATTTCAACAGTCAAGCGCCGGAGGAGTGGAAGTAAAAATGGGCGATCGTTGGTATAAACCGGAAGAAATTTCGGCAATGATTTTAGGGAAACTTAAAGCCGATGCTGAAGCGAAGTTGGGAGAGAAAATTGAAGAAGCGGTTATTACGGTGCCGGCTTATTTTGACGATTCCCAAAGACAGGCGACTAAAAACGCGGGAGAAATCGCGGGACTTAAAGTTCGTCGGATTATAAATGAACCGACAGCCGCGGCTTTGGCGTACGGTTTGAATCGCAAAAAGAACGAAAAAATTGTGGTTTATGATTTCGGCGGAGGTACTTTTGATATTTCAGCGTTGGAAGTCGGCGATGACGTGGTTGAAGTGAAAGGAACGGGCGGCGACACTCATTTGGGAGGAGACGATTTTGACAGAAAAATAATAGAATATTTGGTCGCGGAATATAAAAAACAGGAAGGAGCTGATATTTCCAAAGACCCCTTGGCTTTACAGCGCCTTAAAGAAGCGGCTGAAAAAGCCAAGCATGAACTTTCTACGGCTTTTGAAACGGAAATAAATCTTCCTTATATTACTTCCGACGCGGCCGGTCCTAAACATTTTTTAATAAATTAACGAGAGCAAAATTGGAGGAATTAGTGAAACAGGAAATTGACCGTTCAATAGAGTTGGTGAAAAAAACGATTTCAGAAACCGGTTTTAAAATTTCGGATATTGACGAAGTAATTTTAGTCGGAGGGCAAACTAGAATGCCGGCAATTCAAGAAGCGGTAAAAAATCTTTTTGGCAAAGAGCCGCATAAGGGCATTAATCCCGATGAGGTGGTAGCCATCGGCGCGGCAGTCCAGGCGGGAATTTTCCAGGGAGACGTGAAAGACATTCTACTTTTAGACGTTACTCCTCTTTCTTTGGGAATTGAAACTATGGGCGGCGTGTTCACGGCGTTGATTGAAAAAAATACAACCATTCCCACATCCAAATCACAGGTTTTTTCAACCGCTAGCGACAATCAAACTTCAGTAGAAATTCATGTGCTTCAAGGAGAGCGATCTATGGCCGCGGACAATAAAACTTTGGGACGGTTTATTTTAGATGGCATTCCGCCGTCGTCTCGGGGCATTCCTCAGGTAGAGGTGACTTTTGACATAGACGCTAACGGCATTTTAAGTGTTAAAGCAATTGACAAGGCAAGCGGCAAAAGCCAGTCGGTTAAAATAGAGGCTTCAACTCAGCTTTCCAAAGATGAGGTTGAAAAATTAAAAACAGAGGCCGTTTCTCACGCGGAAGAAGATAGAATAAAAAAAGAATTAGTTGAATCTCGCAATCAAGCGGAGCAGACGATTTATTTGGCGGAAAAATCGCTTAAAGAAGCCGGAGAAAAAATTACCCAAGAAATTAAAGACGCGATTAATCTTAAAATCAGTGAGTTAAAATCAGCCAAAGACGGCCAAGACATTGAATTAATTAAATCAAAAACAGCGGAACTTTCGCTTGAACTTCAAAAAATCGGTCAAGCGATGTATAATAAAGAAAACAAGGAAGAGAAGGGGTCTCCAGAGCCAACGGAGTCTGATTCAAAATAAATGAATTTAAATCCGAGCAATTCTTCGACAGGAGTTGATATTGATCGGTCAATGCTCAAAATCATCGGTTTGGCGTTTTCCGGTGTCTTTTTTTCTTTTGGTTTTGGTTTATTTCTTAAACTTCTTTTTGGAAAAGGGGATTTCATTTTTTTCTTTTTTACGCTGGCGGCGGCAACGTTTTTCCTGACAGTTTTTTTTCTTCAATCGTTATTTATTAAGCAATTTAGAACTCTTGCTTTGATTTTAACGGCGGAATGTTTAGGTTTGGTTGCCGGGTTTTACGATAAAATTTTAATGCCGGCGGTTTGGGGAAGCGTGGCATTCGCGTTTTTGGCGATGTTGTTGGCAAATTATAACGCCAGAAAAGAAATTAATAACGCGTTGAAGATGAGTTTTCGAAAGATTGGAAGAACGGTTTTGCCCAAAGCGATTGCTTCTTTAGCGCTTTTTTCAAGCGTTGTTTATGTGGCGACAATGGAGGGTGATGCTTTGATTTCTCGAACTGGTTTTGAAAGAATGATGATGCCGAGCTTCACGCTGGTTCAGAAATTTTATCCAGAATTTGATTTTTCTCTGACGCTTAACGAATTTTTCGCGTTTTTAGCCAGTGAATCGGCGAGTAAAATTCCGCAATTCGAAATTCTGCCAAAATCGGCAAAAGCGCAGTTGATCAATCAGTCGGCGCAAGAATTTCAGGGGCGTTTTGAAGAATTCATGGGGCCGGTTAATTCAAAACTTAAAATTACAGACGCAATTTATGAATCTTTGATGGGGAAATTCCGTCGGGCGAACGAAAAAACTCAATCGCTGGTTTTATTGGGAATCGCTTTTTTCATATTCTTGTTTTTGGAAAGTTTGGCGCGGCCGTTTCGTTTGATGATAACCTTTTTAACTTATATAATATATGAAATTCTTTTGGCTTTGGGCTTTGCGAAAGTGGAGCTTGAAGGAACAAGCAGAGAGATTATAATATTAAAATAATGGATTATTACAAAATTCTCGGCATTAATAAGGGCGCTTCGGAAGATGAAATAAAAAAAGCGTTTCGAAAACTCGCTCATAAATATCATCCCGACAAAAAAGGAGGTAATGAGCAAAAATTCAAGGAAATAAACGAGGCCTATTCGATTTTATCCGATAAAGGCAAGCGCGAGCAATATGACCGTTTTGGCAGGGCTTTTGAGGGCGGAGGCGGATCAAGAGAAGGAACCGGACCATTTGAGGGGTTTGGGGTTGGTTTCGACCCATCGGCTTTTTCCGATTTTTCCGATATGGGAGATATTTTTGACGCTTTTTTTGAAGGCTTGGGGGTTCGGCAGAAACGGCGCGCTTATCATCGCGGTTCAGATATTGAAATAGCGGTTGAAATTTCTCTTGAAGAATCGTTTCGAGGGGTGGAAAAAGAAATTAAATATCGAGCCGGCGTTGGATGTGAAAAATGCGAAGGCAAAGGACACGACATTAAAGCCGGCCTGGAAAAATGCGCGGCTTGCGGAGGCAAGGGAGAAATAAAAGAAGTTAGAAAAACTTTTTTTGGGGGTTTTACTCAAATTAAAGATTGTAAAGAATGCCGCGGATTGGGAGAAATCCCCAAGCGGGTTTGCGTTTCTTGCGGCGGTTTGGGGAAAATCATTACAGAGCGTCAATTAAGAGTGAAAATTTTATCCGGCGTTTCCGACGGTCAAGTGATTAAAATTCAGGGAGTGGGAGAAGCGGGAGAAAGAGGAGCGGAAGCCGGCGATTTATACGCCGTAATCAGAATTAAACCGCATCAGGTTTTTCGGCGCCAAGGAAACGATTTGATAATTAACAAAGAAGTTAATTTGATTAATATTCTTTTGGCGAAAAAAATTGAAATACCAACCATTGGCGGCAATAAATTGAGTGTTGAAATTCCGGCGGATTTCAGTTTGAGAAATAGTTTAAAAATTGCCAAAGAAGGAATGCCGATTTTAGGCAGTTTTGGCAGGGGTGATTTAATTGTGGAACTTGAGATTAAAACTCCGAAAAATTTATCAGCCCGAGCAAAAAAAATACTTGAGGATTTTGAAAAAGAACTTGACTGATTATTGATAAATGATTAATAATCAGTAATCGGTTTGCGCCGCCTGTAGCCCAGTCGGGAGAGGTCGAAGATAGCTTGTTTCCGTGAGACATCTGATTGTAAAATAACTTAATTTTAATAATGCACCCGTAGCTCAGTCGGTAGAGCAGCTCCCTTTTAAGGAGATGG
>JBBTVE010000015.1:0-6574 GCA_038063395.1 Patescibacteria group bacterium | reverse complement strand
GCTTCGTACAATCTTTCAACCTCTTTATGATCCGCGAGATTTACAGGGATAACAGAAAATTGAAACGGGGCTAATTCTGAAGGAAGATTAAACCCTCTTTTATCTCTATGAGAATCAAATAAAGCATAGAACACTCTTTGGGTTCCCATTCCGTAGGTTCCATATAAAACTCGAGAATTTTTATTTTGCTTATTTCTAAATCTTGCCTTAACTATTTTTTTAGGATTATAATGATAAGCCATGGCTAAACTCAACGCTTTAACTCTCTTCCCAGCGTCTATTTCGGGCATATCCAAATTGTCCCCCTCAGTTCCCAAGTAAAAATGTTCTATGTTTACCCCTCCAATATTTCTTCTTTTATGAGTAACTATTCCTAAACGGTCAAAGATATTATCGCTAACTTGTTCAAATAATCTTAAAGATTCTTCTAAAGATTCTCTATTTCCATCAAAAGAATTTCCCATGAATGTTTTAAATTGTCTCCCCTTTAGCATCCCCTTTGATTCTCGCACCCCCCTAACAATATCAACATGATATACGAATCTAATCGGTAATTGACTGTAAGCGCACAATGAAGAACTTGCCAAATCTAACATCATCGGCTCTGGCGTAGTTAAAAGATGATATCCTTTTAAACGAAGATTATTTAGCCTGACTATCCTTTCATTAAATGTATAAACTATTTCTTCACCCTCCTCAAGAACTTCGTCCCTCATTATTGCTGGAATTTCTATATGCGACATGCCCAAATTCTCTGCTTCTTCTAAAAAAACATCTTGTATTTTAGTCAGAACTTTTCTACCAAGAGGGAGATAAAATGGAACTCCGGGATCTCTAAAATAAGTAAAAACCCCATTTTCAAGAAGAGAGGACGTTTTCCTATCAACGTAATCATTAGGTTTTTTCATATCCGGGGTAAATAATTGTCTTCGCAGCTTCATTTTTCTCTCCTAATCTCTATCCCTTCTGCCTGTGGATCAACAGAAAAGTTCAAATTTAATCTTTTTGATAAAGGGATTTTTTGTTTATGCAAGACTTGAACTTGATGGTCTGTTGGGGTGATTATAGTTACAGTTTCACCAATGCTAATTTCTTTCCTTCCAAGCATTTTACCTAATAATGCGCTTACCTCCCCAGATAGATTTTTTTCATAAATCTTTCCTTTCATCTGATGCTCAAATATTTCATATTCTTCAGAGAAGATGCCTTCTTGATTTAGAGAAGGCCACTCTAAACTTGAGCCTGGAAAATATCTGGCTCTCAATTCATTAGTTACTCTTGGCATAACCGGATAACCCATATTTATTTGATTTATTAAAAAGTTTGATAATACTCTTGAATTGAGTGTTGATGAAGATAAATAAGACGATAATGCTTTTCCTCTTATATCCACTAGTGTAACAAGGGCTCCCCTTGAATCTTTTTCATCCATTTTTTCTGTTATGTCTTGGGTAGTTCTTTGATCAACTGTTGAAAACCATCTATCTATTGGTTCTAACGTCTTTCCTTCTGCGCCTCTTAATAACCTCGCCGCTTCCCTAAGGTTAGTAACGTATCTTTTCATCCTATTTATTCCCGATAATCTGAAATTCTCGTCTTTCCAATCAAAATCTCTATCAAGACTTTGATAATACAATAAAAAGAACCTCACAGCATCGAGAGAAGCCTCTTCACTTAGTTCGTCTAATCTCCCTTCTCTTTTTGTTAAATCTAAAAGCTCATCCAGATAAACAACATTTCCCTTTGATTTGGACATTTTCTCACCGTCTTTAGTTATGTGAGCAGTTACAATAAATTTTGGAAAAAAGTATCTTTCAGGGAGAACTGCAGCATGGGTAAACAACGAAAAAGGAGTATGAACCCCTATGTGTTCAAACCCCGCAACACTAATGTCAACTGGGTACGTATCTCTCACTTGCTCTCTTGTTTCTTCGAGTGTTTGCCGGCTTATCCCAGATTCCTTAGCAACGAGATTCGGGTCTCCTTTTTCAAGGTAAACATAATCAAAGAATTTATCGGTAAGATTATCTGGCTTTATTCTTCCTTTATTTAGTAACTCTGAAATAACATAAAATTCCATATAAATATTGCTATCAGAGAGAGCTTCGACCCTTTTTGTTGAATCGAATGGGGATATTGCCCCCACATTTTCATTGGCATTTCTTTCAAATGGCTTTGCCGCCCTAGTTGTTATTATCCCCTCAAGATCTGCCTTATATTTCTTGGGAAAAACTTCCATTCCTTTTACAAGTTCAATTGTTTTTTGCTGCATCTTGGGATCGCCATAATTAATTGCTCTTTCCTTCCTTCTTTTTACAATTATTTTTTCTCCCGAATGGAGTCTACATTCAAAATCTCCCCCAAGAACTTTACCATTTTCTATCCTTACCCCGTCCCAATCTACTTTTCCAACCGCAGAAACCTCTGAGAGGTCTTTATCGATATGTTTAATATCATCACACTTAGGGCAATAAGGTCTCTCTGATTCTGTTTCAACTACTAAACCCCTTTCGGCTAGTTTTCTTAGAGTCCATTGTGTATATCGCTGATTTCCCTCTTGATGCGTACTAAAAAAACTATCAAAGTTCATAGCAACTCCAAGTTTTTCGATCACTTCGCGATATTGTCTTCGATACTCTTCGACTAACCCGTTTACCTGTTCTTGTAGACTACCCATTGAAAGAAGTTCGTCTCTCTTTTGTTTTGAAATATTAAATTGTTTTAATGTTTCGGATAAATGACCTTCTTCGCCTAATTTTGAAAGAATTTTAATGAGGTCTTTCCCTGTTGAATGCATCCCAAATCCCAAAAAAGTATCTCTTCCTTGTCTTAAGGCTCCATACCTTAGGGCTACATCAGAGATAGTGTGCCCTAATCCATGCCCGATATGCATTCTGCCTGAGGGAGTTGTATACGCAACATTCACAGTGTATTTTCTCTTTGATGTCATATTGTAACTATAAAGGGGTTACTTTATAAAGATACTGGTTATTCATTTGATTTAACAGAAGTATACAATTCAGGATCTTCCCAAATCATTTTATTGGATAACAAAACAATACTAAATCCCATTTTAGAAAGATTATCTCTAAATAAAAACATATAGTCCGTATATTTCTTTTTTAATGTTTCAAAAGAAGGTTTTTCTAATTTTCTAAGATGTTCTCTATTTAATATATCTTCAACAAACTTTTTGATGATATCATCACTAACACAATTAAATTTATAGTCTTCAGTCCAATAAACTTCCAAGTTAGGAATCTTGAAAAAATCATCCCAATCTTTCTTATAAAGGGGCGTAATATTAACCTGAATAGCCTCTGAAACATTCTTGATTAAATTATCTGATGGTTTTTCAATATAAAACATTGGTACTGCGGCAATAAATCCAGTTTTTTTGCATACTCTCCTACATTCATTAAATGCTTTTTCTTTATTTGACATTAATGAGAGTACATTTCCTACAATAACAAGATCAAATTCGGAATCTTTAAATGGAAGATTATTTACATCCGCTTTCATAAAGTTTATATTGTTAAGTCCTTCTTGAAATGCCCTATCTCTCGCTTCTTTTAAACTAATTTCGTTTATATCAATAGAAGTTATTTTACATTTTACTAGTTTACTTAATTCTATTGCTGTAAACCCCGTACTTGTTCCTATCTCTAGGATTCCGCTTTCTCTATCGATACAGGTTCTATTGATAATCTCAAATACTGTTTTTCTTCCTCCAGGAAGCCTATTGGTCTCCTTGGTTAAACCAATTAACTGATTGTAGTCCATTCCCCTAATATCTTGGGGGGTTATTTCTTCTATTTTCATTTTAAGGTTTTAATGTTCCATCCACCCTTGGAAACTGACAAGCGCTCCAAATAAATGGCATTTCCAAAAGACCCTGCAACATCCTTTCCCACCCAAGCCCAAAGCCAGAGGTTTGTTTATAATTCCGAAGTCTCCTTGTTTGTAAATAGGGGCTATAATCCTCTTTAGGCAAATTAAAAATTTCTGCTTTTTCGGTTAATTCTTTTTCTGAACGAACTCTATGACCGCTTCCTACGGTTTCTCTATAACCTGACCAAATAAAATCAGAATTATTTGCAACTTTTGGGTTTTTATCATCAATAATGGCATGATAAAACGGAACCTCCAAGATTGGAAATTCTTTCAGAATAACCATATTTCCGATAATCTCTGTAAGTTTTATCTCCTCCAAGGCACCAAAATTTTTTAATGTGAACTCTTGATATTTCTCATCTCCTGTTTCTTTATACAACAAGTCCAGAGCTTCTTTGAAACTTAGTCTGGGAACATTATAGATACTCTCTATAAATGCGCCCAATTCTCTTAATTTTTCATCGGATAAGAAATAGATTAAATCGTCTTTATTCTTTTCTAATAAATCGAAGATTAACTTTTTAATTAGTCCTAAGGCTATTTCTTCATTTTGTTTTTGGTTTACTTTTCCTTCGTATTCAATATGATGAAACTCGGATAAATGAGTTGCATCCGCATTCTCTTTTCTAAACGAATTATATATGGAATAAACGTGATCTACTTCTTTTTGAATAATGGCAAGTTCTAGATAAATCTGAGAAGACTCTGATAGAAAGGCGGTATTTTGAAGATTGAACCATCTAAGAGTTATTGGGCAAGTATCTGTAGTATAACTGATCGCTTCTTTTCCGTATACCGCGCCCGGAGAAGAGATCATTCTTGTAGTTAATGGGAGGGCCGTAAAGAGTGCACCAATTTTATCAAAGTATTCGTTTGCGGAGATATTTATTCGGTGGTTTATCTTAGCTATATGGGTCCACATTTCATTTCTTGAAAAATCTTCAACCCTATTCTCAATTTCCTTTATTGGAACTTCTATAGACTGAATACGATTTATGGCAGGAAACAATTTATTGCCTTTATAAAAGATTGTTCCATCTTTATTTGTCGCATAAGGCCCCAACATAAAAATTATTAATCATTAGGATATATAAACTTTATTTAACAGAAAAGTTTATATATCTTCCCTATCTAGTAAAATAATGGGTAAATTTAAACTAAATTCTAAAAATTTACAATTATTAGAACTTTTAGACGTTAATTCTAGAGCTACCTTGGGGTTTCTAGCAAAAAAACTAAATTTATCAAAACAGGCGATTAGAATCAAAATAAATGGATTTATTCAAAAAGGAATAATCCTTAATTATGTTTCAATAATTGACTTTTTTAAATTAGGTTATAATAATGCACATTTGTATTTGATGTTACAAGGGATAGAGAAGAAGACGTATAATAAAAAAATAGAAGAGTTAAAAAAATTAAAGGAGATTGCATGGATCGCGGAATTATTCGGCGAATTCAATCTGGGCATTTCTATTCTGTATAAAGATATTTCCGAACTATCAGAAATATTAAATAAGGTAAATAAAATATTTGGGGCGTTTATAATTCAAAAAAATATTTATTTTATTAACAAGCATTTTATATCAAAGATAAAGTTTATATCCCGAGATTCAAAATTTATAGAATTAAGCCATGATAAAAAAACCTTGAATATCAATGAACTAGACGAAAAGATCCTTTCAGAAATCAAGAATAATGCAAGGTTTAATTACTTCGATTTATCGGATAAATTTAAAAAGAAGCCGGAGACAATAAAGAAGCATATTCTTTTTTTAGAAAATGAAAATATAATTAGAGGTTATAAAATATTGCTTAATTATAATGGACTGGGATACCTTTGGAACTTATGTATTTTAAAGATTTTTCCAGCTAAGAGCCTGTCGGGTCTATTAGCCTCCCTAAAGAAAGAGAAAAGAATTCCTTTTGTTTCGGTAACTATAGAAAATAATTTAATAATAGATTTTTTATCTGCGGATTATCAAGAACTTAGGGATTTTTTAAATCTTCTAAAGGAAAGATATAAAGAAATAGAGAACTATAAAATCTTAAATATTGACAAGTTGATAAAATTAAAGGAAGTTTAATAGAATCGGTTTGAGAGCGTGTAACCGAAAATGACCTTTAAAAACCAACCAGCGGCGTTTAACTTCCGTAAGATTAAATCAAGGGCGATAAAAAATAGGTTCAGCACCGGTTAAGGCAACAATATCTTTTTTGAATCTTGGAGGTTTTAAGGCGGATTAAAAATAACGACTATTGGGTCATGGTTAGTACTCCAGTCCCTTCCTCGCGATAAAACCTTGGTCATAAGGATGCTTAAATTTGCGGATTTCAGTGACGAGGTGGGCTTTCTCGAAGATGCGGGGATAGGCGATGTGCGAGCCTGTTAAGATAAGTTCTTTATTCGCGGGTTTTTGATTAATAAGCGCAAGGATTTCTTCCTCTGTAAGCAGACCAAATTGTACTGCATAAAGAATTTCATCTGCGATAAGTATGTCATATTCTTTCTGAAAACAGGATTGCAAATAGTAAAACGCATCTTTGCATGCAACAATTTGCTCGTGTGTCGGAGTTTTGATTACCCATCCGCCCGTGCCAAAGCGCTTGTACGTGAAATTTGGAAATTTTTCTAAAGCTTTTATCTCCCCGGGGATTTGCTCTTCCAGAGAACTTGCCC
>JBBTVE010000014.1:0-2261 GCA_038063395.1 Patescibacteria group bacterium | reverse complement strand
GTTTGAATTGTTGAAACTTATAATCTTGCACTATCAGAATAACCTTCTGTGTTTAATTCGCAAACAGGGTCATCAAAGTATTTTTTAAAACCTTTTTCTTTAGCTTGACTTCCTAAAGAAATTCTATCCACCACAAATAAAACTTTTTGAACATAATTTGATTTTCTAAGTGCTTCAATTAAAGCCATAGCCACCCTTGTTTTTCCGGTTCCAGTAGCCATATTAACAAGCGCTTCACTATGTCCCCCGTTTTCACTATTTCCAGTTTCTAAATGTTCAAGAACTGTTTTAACTGCCTCAACTCCTCTTTTTCTATCAAGAATTGAAGAACTGATTTTAACTTTTGTGGGGTCTGTTCTTTTTTGCATCAAACTAACAATTCTGTGCAAGTCTTTTTGTGAAAAGGGTAATTTTATTTGTCTTCTCCTATCTAAATCATCTACATAAAACCATTTATCTCCATTCGTCAAAAATATGGGAACTTTAATTCCAATTTTTTTCTCAATATCTCCTCGGTAAAGTCTTGCTTGAATTTCTCCTTTTTCAATATTTACTGATGTTCTCTTAGCTTCTATAATTGCTAAGGGACTTCCATCTTCGGCTAAAAGGAGATAATCAATAAAGCGGTCTACCCCTTTCTCAATGCCATCTTCTGAAAATTTTAGTTCTTTAGTATCAAAATTTGATTTAATAGAATTAACTTCCTCTTTTACATAACCTCCTTTAATCTTCCAACCTACTCTCTCTAAAACAGGATCAATATTGTCTTTGCGAGTTTGAGCTTCACTTGGATTATTCATGAACTATGAAGTTTTATAGATTATTAAAAATCTTCCCTTTTCAGAAAACCTTAAAATTGTGGTAAACTTTAGTGAGTTATGGCTAAGGGGGTAATGGGAAGATATGAAAGTGGAAAAAGAAAATGGGAAAAAATAAAAAGTAATCCAGAACTTTATGAAAATTCTCTAAAACGAGCTAAGAAATACCGCCAGAAAAATAAAGAAAGATTACACGTCTCTGAAAGAAATTGGAGAAAAGAAATGATAGAAGTTGCAATGAGTATTGGAAATTGTAATCGTTGTTTTAAGGAAAAAGAGAATCCAAACTTTAAGGCATGTTCTAAATGCAGAGAATATATGAGAAATTATAACAGAAGTAGTAGAAAACCTTAAAATTCTTCACATAAAAAAACAACTGATAAGCGAGAGAAACTCACTGACACGAATTGAATCGCTTTGTGTGCTGTAAAAACATACTATAAATAAAGCTTTTAGTAGTTGTCTGCTGAAATTCTCGCCGAGGAAAAGAAGAAATGTGAGCGTATTCTTGGTGGATATTCATTTAAATGCCATTTAAACCTTGTTTAAACAATCTATTTAAATCAAAAGACTGTTGCTAACTATGTATGGACTAAAAACCCTCATTTCAATTTGAAGATGAAAACGAAAATAATTAAAATTTATAAAACACAAGATGAGATAAATAAACTAACTAATAAAATAAAAAACTACACTTTTAGCGATTTTAATAAACATCAACATTTTGAATTTTCACTTGTAGAAAAAGCTACAGATTTAGATTTTTTGAGCAAAATTTTTCCAAAATTTGAGGATATAAAATCAGTTGAGCTTAGGGAAAACGAAAAAAGCGAGAAGCACTACAGCTTTAATTATGAACTACAAGATGGAACTTTTGTCATTATCTCTTTAGCTTTGGACAAAATACCTCCTTTGATAGTAAACGGTTTTCACGCAAAAAGAAACTATAAAGAGTTCGAAAAAAGTCTAAAGAAAAATTATCGAGACAAATTTATCTAATTTGTAATTGAGGAAAAATTCATTATTGGAATTGGTATCCTCACTTCTTGCAGTTTTTTTGGGACAATGACTAAGGCGACTAATAACAATCCTTTGTTAGTTGATGTTATCAAACTTATCTTTTCTAACTCGTTTAAAACATCAGAGTTTATATTATACTCCGGTAAAACCTCAGAAGCGTTCATTATTTGAATACCTACAATCTTTCCCTTTCCTGTAAGATTAAAAATAAAATTACCAAAATTAAATCTTTCCTTTACATTCTCATTCTGCTCTTTACAAGAAATAATCAAACTATCATCCAAGTTGCTATATGAAAATCTACATTCTTTGTTCATAATATATTCCTCATGAAAGTTTAATATTTAAGCCTTTCCAAAACAGTGACCACTGTATAGGTTCATGACATATGTCACCCCCTAAAACAATCTTCTAAAATCAAAA
>JBBTVE010000013.1:0-4986 GCA_038063395.1 Patescibacteria group bacterium | reverse complement strand
TGCAAATGGCGTTTTTATTCAGTGTTCAACGCGCGGCGACGTTTTAGTTGGCGAAGATATTACTCAAAATTTAAAAACTATAGACGCAATTCCATTAAAAATTTTATCGCCTGACGAAGTGGGCGAAAATTTAAAAAAAATAGGTTTAAACCCCAATGATTATACCCTAAACCCTCATCGTCTTATTGTTCGCGGCGAAGTTTTCATTAATAAAAAAGATTTTGAAAAAATAAACAAAGAACAAGAAAAAAAAGGAGAAAAAATATTCGCTAACCCGCGCAATATAGCGGCTGGTTCTGTTCGCCAGCTTGATTCCAAAATAACCGCGAGTCGCAAATTGGATTCTTTTCAATATAATATAGTTACGGTTCTTGGACAAAAAACTCACGAAGAAGAGCATTCATTGCTTAAAGCGTTTGGATTTAAAATAAATCCGCATAATCAATTCACAAAATCTCTTGAAGAAGTTTTTGAATTCAGAAATCATTGGGGAAAAGAAAAATATCGCGATAAATTGTCTTATGAAATTGATGGGATAGTCGTGATTATTAATGATAATAAAATTTTTGAAACAGCTGGAATTATCGGAAAAGCGCCGCGAGCCGCCATTGCTTATAAATTTTCTCCAAAAGAAACAACGACAATTGTTGAAGATATCAAAGTGCAAGTCGGACGCACCGGCGCGCTAACTCCGGTAGCGACTCTAAAGCCGGTAGAATTAACCGGCATAAAAATAACCCATGCCACGCTCCATAATTTCGACCAAATTAAACGCCTTGGATTAAAAATAGGCGATACGGTGATTGTGAGCCGCGCCGGAGATGTTATTCCTCAAATTACTCAAGTTCTAAAAGAATTTAGAACCGGTTATGAAAAAGAATTTAAAATTCCAACGCACTGCCCGATTGATAATGCAAAAGTTGTGAACGAGGGGGCAATTTGGAGTTGTTCAAATTCGAAATGCGGAGCTAAAATTAAAAGATCTTTACAGCATTTTGTTTCGCGAGCGGCTTTTGATATTCACGGTCTAGGTAAAAAAATTATTAATCGGTTTTTGGATGAAGGATTGATTTCCGACGCGGCTGATATTTTTGAGATTATTGAAGGCGATATTGCGGTATTGGAGCATTTTGGCGAAAAATCAGCTCAAAATATAATTCGCGAAATCCAATCGCATAAAACAATAAGTTTGGCACGATTTATTTATAGTTTGGGAATTTTACACATTGGAGAAGAAACTGCCTTGCTCTTATCTAAACAATATCCAGTTTCTTCAATAAAAGAATTTATCAAAAAATACGAAAATTTGTCTTTGGAAAATTTACAAAATATCCGCGATATTGGGCCGAAAGTTGCTCAAAGTATCTATAATTGGTTTCATGATGAACACAATATCAAATTTCTGGAAAAATTGGAAAAAGTTGGCATAAAAATTATTAGTGAAAAGGGAAAAGCGAAAAGTGAAAAGTTATTGGGAAAAACTTTTGTTTTAACCGGTTCGCTGGAATCAATGAGCCGTGATGAGGCCAAAGAAAAAATTCGCGAGATGGGTGGGAATGTTTCAGAATCAATAAGCAATAAAACGGATTATTTGGTGGCGGGTAACGAACCCGGTTCAAAATACGAAAAAGCGAAAGAATTAGGCGTAAAAATATTAAACGAAAAAGAATTTTTGAAAATTTTAGAAAAATAAGATAAGCTTATAATATGGTAAACGAGTTAAATAAAACTGTTTTTTCCGCGGCTCAGCCAAGTGGAAATTTGCATATTGGCAATTATTTGGGGGCCATAAAACAATGGGTTGAGCTTCAAGATAAATATAATTGCGTTTTTTCCATTGTTGATTATCATGCCATAACGGTTTTTCAAGAACCTCAAAAACTTCGCGAAAAAATTTTGGAAACAGCGATGATTTATCTGGCCGCCGGAATTGATCAAAAAAAATCAACAATTTTTGTGCAATCTGATGTTCCTCAGCATACAGAATTAGCATGGATATTAAACGCAATCACAAAAATTCCGGAATTAGAATTAATGACTCAATTCAAAGACAAGGCGAAAAGATTTAAAAATAAAGTGAATGTCGGGCTTTTTGATTATCCCGTTCTGATGGCAGCCGATATTTTGCTTTATAAAACTGATTTTGTGCCGGTTGGAGAAGACCAAAAACAGCATATTGAATTCGCCAGAATGCTTGCCAGAAGATTCAATAGTCTATACGGCAAAACTTTTATTGAACCGAAAGAAATCATATTAAAAGAAGGAGCAAGAATTATGAGGTTAGACGACCCGATGAAAAAAATGTCTAAAAGCGCGGAAAATCTCAATAATTGTATTGCTTTAACGGATGAGCCGTCTTTAATAAAAGAAAAAATAAAAAGAGCGGTTACTGATTCCGGAAATGAGATAATTTATGATAAAGAGAAGAAACCGGGAATCTCCAATCTTTTAATGATTTATTCTTTGCTTTCAGGTAAATCCATAAAACAATTGGAAAAAGAATATCAAAACAAAAATTACGGAGAATTTAAAAAAGATTTATCAGACGCGGTTATTAATTTTTTGACGCCATTTCAAAAAGAATTGAAAAAATTAAAAGAAAATCCTGAAAAAGTAAAAAAAATCTTAAAAAACGGCGCTGAAAAAGCCGGCGTAATCGCCGAAAAAACTCTCAAAGAAGCTAAAAATAAAATCGGGCTTAATTATTAAATAATAAATAAAACATATGATTTATAAAATTATTAAATTCTTTGATAAATTAGAAGATAAAATCAGGACGAAATTGAGTCATCGGCCGATTATTTATGCTTTTGTCGGGGGAGTGGGGATAGTGCTTTTCTGGAGAGGAGTTTGGTTAACGGCCGATTTGTTTCCTTTTCTGAACGGGCCGGCTTCAATTTTAGTAAGTCTTATTATACTTTTATTAACAGGCCTTTTTGTCTCGTTTTTTATCGGCCACTATATTATTTTCTCCGGCCTTAAACAAGAGAAAAAAATTGAAGAAAAAGAACAAGAGGAAATAGAAATTGAGTTGGATTTACAGCGGGCTCAGATGAAGGTGTTGATGGAAATTAAAAATAAAATCGAAAAAATTGAGAAAAAAATAGCGGATATAAAATAAAAAAATTTCAAATGACGAAGAATATTATTGACAAAAAAACATTGGAACACTTAGTGGAATTGTCCAGAATAGAATTAAAGCCGGGAAAAGAAGAAAAATTATTGGAGGACATGGAAAAGATTTTGGCTTATTTTGATGAACTTAAAGAAGTTAATACCGAGAATATTGAACCGATGGCCGGTGGGACAATACAAAAAAACATTTTTCGGAATGATGAAATAAGCGACAAACAACAAGCGACAAGCGACAAGCTAATAGAACAATTTTCTGAAAAAGAAAACGGTTTTTTGAAAGTGCCGGAAGTGTTTTCCGCCGAAGGCGGATCCGCCTCTGGCGGAGAATAAAATGAATTTAAAAAATTTAACAATTAAGCGTTTTCATAAAGGTTTATTGAATAAAGAATTTTCCGCAACTGAAGCCGCTAAGGCATTTTTTAATTTTATTGAAGAAAAAGATGGAGAGATTGGCTCATATTTAAGATTGACAAAAGATTTAGCCGTAAACCAAGCTAAACGGGTTGATACTGACATTGCGGCCGGTAAAGAAATTAATATTCTCGCCGGCGCGCCGTTGGCCATTAAAGATAATATTTTAATTGAAGGTGAATCAACTACGGCGGCTTCAAAAATTTTGGAAAATTATCGAGCGAGTTATGACGCGACGGTTATAAAAAAATTAAAAGAAAAAAACGTTATATTCTTAGGTAAAACCAATTTAGATGAATTTGCGATGGGCGCTTCCACGGAAAATTCGGCGTTCAAAATTACTAAAAATCCTTATGATTTAGAAAGGGTGGCCGGCGGTTCTTCAGGTGGTTCGGCGGCAGCTGTTGCCTCTGATATGGCTGTGGCGGCACTAGGCTCGGACACAGGCGGCTCTATAAGGCAGCCGGCCAACTTTTGCGGCATCGTGGGGTTAAAACCCACTTATGGCGCGGTATCGCGTTCAGGACTTATCGCAATGGCTTCTTCTTTAGATCAAATCGGGCCAATGGCTAAAACCGTTGAAGACGCGGCGATTTTATTTAAAACGATTGTCGGTAAAGACGAGTTTGATTCAACTAGCGTTGACTCAAAATACGGCGATGAACTTTTGAATCCGGATTTCAACGCGGTTAAAAAATTAAAAATAGGAATTCCAAAAGAATATTTTGTCGCCGAAGGCCTTGATAAAAATATTGCTAAAGCCGTTGAGGAAGCAATCGATAGATTAAAATCACTGGGATTTGAATTTAAGGGAATCAGTTTACCGCGCACGAAATACGCGGTATCGGTTTATTATATTATTATGCCGGCGGAAGTAAGCGCTAATCTTGCCCGTTTTGACGGCATCCGCTATGGTCAAATGTCAAATGTTAAAAATCAGATGTCGTTAAGAGATATTTATTTTAAAAATAGAGGAGAAGGATTTGGGGATGAAGTAAAGCGAAGAATTATTTTAGGAACTTTTGTTTTATCGGCAGGATATTATGATTCATATTATTCCAAAGCGCAAAAAATCAGGCAATTGATTAAAAATGATTTTGACGAAGCGTTTAAGGAAGTTGATGTAATTTTAACTCCGGTTTATCCGACATCGGCTTTCAAAATAGGGGAGAAAATAAATGATCCGTTAAAAATGTATCTGGGTGATATTTTTACCATTCCGGTAAATTTAGCGGGATTGCCGGCAATTTCTATTCCAATTAAACAAATTACAAACTTACCTGTGGGGTTTCAATTAATAGGTAAACCCTTTCGCGAAGCGGATATTTTGGGAATCGGACAATTTTACGAAAAATAATATAAAATAATATATTTAAATTTTCTTTTGGCGGGCCGGACGGGATTTGAACCCGCGATCTCCTCCGTGACAGGGAGGCGAAC
>JBBTVE010000012.1:0-7886 GCA_038063395.1 Patescibacteria group bacterium | reverse complement strand
ATTAGTGTCGGCGCTTCGCGCCGACCCCATTTCGGGTTCCAATGCAGACTTCCAATTTTGGCGGAGGGTACAGGATTTGAACCTGTGATGCCTTGCGGCATATTCGCTTTCCAAGCGAACGCACTAGACCACTATGCGAACCCTCCTTTTTCTTTACGATACTTTTTAACGATTATTTTATTCCTTAATAAAGCCGCTAAGGCGCAACTCGAATCTCCGGGGTCGCATTTTCCCGATTCTTCCAATTCTTCAATTCTTTTATTAAGGTCTTCTTCCATTAATTCGCCTCCCATAAACTTTTGCAACAATAAAGCATCTTGCTCTTCTATTTTATGACAGTCTATATCTCCCCAATGAGGGTCGCCCGCCATCTCAATTTGTAGCTGATGACATAACATTTCGGCGCTATTTAATTGTTCAAAACCGCCTTCAATCTCCATTTTTACATTTTAATCTTTAATGGACTATTATCAATCCTTTCCCTTTGTTTTTTTTGGCCTCGTACATCGCCATATCGGCTCTTTCAATCAATTCATAAAGGTTCAAAATGTTCTCTCTTTGTTTATTTATCGCGGTAATAATTCCAAAACTGGCGCTTAAACCGAAACCGTTTATCTTCCTTAATTTCAAATTCTTCTTCATTTTTTGCGCCACTTCCAGCGCCTCTTTTTCGCCAACGCCGATTAACCCAATCACAAATTCGTCCCCTCCCCAACGGCCGATAATGTCAAAATGCCTAATAGAATTTTTAAAAATCCGGGCCGCGGCTTTTAACGCTCTGTCCCCCGCTTTGTGCCCATACTTATCATTAATCACTTTCAAATTATCAAGATCAACAAATATCACTGAAAAATTTTTGAAAGCAATTTTTCTTCTTTCCTTCTTATTTGCTTCGCCCCTCAATTCATCAAAAAATTTTTCCGCTTCCCTGACAAATCCCTGCCTATTGTAAAGACCGGTTAAAAAATCGTAATCAACCAAAGAAGAGAGGCGGCTTATTTCTTTTTTTAATTTTTTAATTGTTTCTTTCATGTTTTCATTCCCCTGAGTGTTTTTATCCTGTCTTCAGCCGGCGGATGAGTCATAAACAAACGATGTAGCCAATGAGTTTTATTTTTTTCCTTGAAAGGATCATCCAACCATAAATGGGCCGTGATGTTATTAGCAATCGCCATCGGCGCTGAATCTGAAGAAATTTTTACCAAAGCGCTTGCCAACCCTTCAGGATAATGAGTGAGTAAAGCTCCGGAAGCGTCTGCCAAAAATTCCCTTTTTCTTGAAATTGCTAAGCGTATCAATAAAGCCGCGATTGGCGCCAAAATCGCTAAAACAATTCCAATAATCATTAAAATCCCCTGAATTTGATTCCCTTCTCTTTTGCCACTTTGACTCCCAAAACCCATAAGTCGCGACCGCAAAAACCAATTTGAGATAATGGAAATAAAACCCGCTAAAACTACGATTGCCGTAGACAATAACATATCCCGATTATTGATATGAGAAAGTTCATGGCTGATTACTCCTTCCAGCTCGCGCTTATCAAGTTTTTCCAAAAGCCCTTCTGTAACCGCCACTGCCGCATGTTTCGGATTCCGACCCGTGGCAAAAGCATTGAGCTGTTTTTCTTTAATCAAATAAATTTTCGGTATCGGCAAACCGGCGACAATACAAAGATTTTCCACGATATTATAAAATTCCGGATTGTCTTTCTTTTCAATTGGTACGGCTCGAGCCATTTTCAAAACAATTTTATCACTAAACCAATAAGCGATAATATTCATTAAAACGCTGAAAATTACGGCGAAATACAAAATTGACGGATTGGCGTAAATTCCGGCGAAAAACCAGCCGATAAAAATAACAAAAACCAAAAAAACCGCGAAAAACAGCCAAGTTTTATAAATATTCTTTGATTTATAATCGATTAAATTCATAATCTGATAAGGTCTTTAATCGTAATAATAACCATCAAAAATATCAACAAAGCGAAACCAAAAGCGTTGGCCGCTTTCTCTATTTTCGGATTTACCGGCGAACCTTTGATTTTTTCAATCATTAGAAAAAACAAACGGCCGCCGTCAAGCGCCTGAAAAGGCAAAATGTTGATTACCGCCAAATTCAAAGAAATTAAGGCTAAAAGATGAAGCAAATAAACCAATCCCAAACCGCCGGCCTGAGCCGTAATTTTAACAATGCCAATCGGACCGGTAACTTGCTCCAACGATGCCTTCCCAATAAAAGCTTTGGCAATTAAATCAAAAATCGCCAACGCAATAATTTTAGTCATCGCTATAGAAGTTTTTAATCCTTCCCAAAAACTCGTTAAAATACTTTTTCTCGGTAAACCGGCGTCGATTAATCCAATCCCCAAAGCGCCTTCACCTTCCGGAGGACTGATTCTCGGGACTGCGGAAAAATCAATAATTTGTCCGTTTCTTTCTATTTTTAAATCAATTTTTTGCCCGCGATGCTCGTTAATAAAATCAATGACTTTTTGGGTTGTAAGATTATCACCGACTAATTTGTCCCCCGCCATAAGCCCGATTTCAGCCGCCGGGCTGCCTGCTTTAATATCCGTAATAACAACTGCCGGCGAAGTGCCTATGGCGAAAACTAATGAAATTACCATCCAACCAAGGATAAAATTAAAAAAAACTCCGGCAAAAAGAATTGTCGCCCGCTGCCAAATTTTCAAACTTATAAAACTTCTTTCCTTAACCGCTCCCGCTTCCAAATTATCTTCTCCATAAATTTTTACGAATCCGCCAAACGGCAAAGCATTAATACTGTAAGTCGTTTCTCCTATTTTTTTTCTAAAAATCCTCGGAGGCAAACCAAAACCAAATTCTTCAACTAAAAGCCCAAATTTTTTAGCCGTCAAAAAATGTCCCAGTTCATGGACAAGAATTAAAATTGAAAGGAAAATTATGACAAAAATAATACCAATCAGCATGTTTATTCTTCTATTTCTTTTATTTTATTCTCTAAAATTCTTTCTATTTCCTCATTCACTTTGTCAATTTCTTTTTGCGTTTCTTCTTTTAATTTGAATTTCTGATCTTCGCCTATTTCGCCTTCTTCTTCCTGGCGATTGATTTTTTTATTTTCCTCATCGCGGATATGCCGAATTTTTATTTTCGCTTCTTCGGCCTCTTTTTTAATGACTTTAATAAGATCCTGCCGTCTTTCCGAAGACAAAGGCGGTAAATTAATTCTTACCAAATTGCCATCAATATTGGCAACAACGCTCAAATTAGACGATTCAATCGCCTTGGAAACACTGGAAACGGCTTGCGCGTCCCAGACGGAAATCTGAATAGTGGTCGGGGGAATAATGCTGATGGAACCCAATTGCTTGATTGTCATTTTTTGATTGAAATAATCAACCGGCAAATTTTCCACCAATTTAGGCGTCGGTCGGCCACTTCGTATTGAAGATATTTGATCTTTAAAATATTTTATTATTTCCGCTGTTTTCATTTTTAAAATAACGAATTTACCGCGTCTAAAACCGAACTAATTAAAAGATCGGAACTGAGGTGCGGTAAATAATTATAAAAAAAATAAATAAAAAATCCCCAAATAACCACCATCACTATAACATTGCCTCCGTGACCATTCATAAATTAATCGCTTTAAGCTGTAATTTTTTATTGACATTAAACATCTTAATTAAAGCCGACCTCTTCAAAATTTCTTTGGCAAAAGATAAATTTTTATATCCGTTTTTTCTCGTTTCAATCATTAAAAATCCAAAAAATTTATCCATATCAGATTCTATTATTTCCTCCAACTCCCGCGAAGATACGGGAGATTTCCCGGTTTGACTCATGAAATTTTTCGCTAATTTCCTGATTTTTTCGCTTTTCTTGTCTTTCCATAAATTAAAAACCAAACCGGGTCTGCCAAAAGATTCTTCCGCAATTAAATCAATTTTTTTGGAATCTGCCCCGTTATCCATCAAAAATTCTTTAACCTCTTCCATGGTTAATCGCGAAAAATAAATTTTTTGCAAACGCGAAACAAGCGGAGAAAAAAGAGAATCTGAATTAGACGCCGTAAAAATAATCAACGATTGAGAAGGCGGATTTTCAACTATTTTAAGGGCCGCGTTCTGGGCCTCGTCGGTCAGATTCTCGGCATCTCTAATAATCGCGATTCTTCTTGTTGAAAACACCGGTTTTTGATACAAAAAATTGATTATTTTTTTTATTTCATCTATGCCTATCAAACCATTTTCTCCCGACTCAATTATCAACGCTTCTTCAAGCGGCTGTTTATCCGATTCCCTCAATCCAAAAATCTTTTTTTCCAAATAATTGGCAAGTGATAAAGCGAACAAAAATTTTCCGACTTGCGGCTCGCCAAAAAAAAGATAAGCGTGCGACATTTTATCTTCATCTGCCAACTTTTTAAAAAGATTAATTTTATCTTTATGGCCAAACATTATCTTTTATTAAGTAACGTTCTTTTATAAACATCTAAATGCGTCAAAATCATTCCCGCGCCTTTGGCAACGCAAAAAAGCGGTTCTTCGGCCACATAAGTATTAACGCCGAAAAGGCCCTTAAAAAATTCCGCCAAGTTTCTGATTTGCGCGCCGCCGCCGGAAAGAATAATTCCCTTATCCATAACATCGGCGACAAGCTCCGGAGGCGTTTCATTGAAAACTTTTTGAATTGCCGAAGCGATTTCCATCAAATGAGGATTGAGCGCTTCAGCGATTTCATTGGAATTAATGGTGACATCCTTGGGCAAACCGGAAATTAAATTTCGTCCCCGCACTCGATAAAATAATTTATTTTTAGAAGATAAAGCCGAGCCTATCTCAATTTTTATTATTTCCGCCGTCTGCTCGCCAATGGCAAGAGAATATTTTTTCTTTAAAAAATCGATGATGGCGGCGTCAAATTTATTACCGGCAATTCTCACGCTCGCCCAAGAAACAATTCCGCCCAAAGATATAATCGCCACTTCCGAAGTGCCGCCGCCGATATTAACAATCATGCTTCCCGATCTGGCGTTAATCGGAATACCCGCGCCCAAAGCCGCTAAAATCGGCTCTCTAACAATATATGCTTCTTTAGCGCCAGCTTCTCTCGCGGCGTTGATTACGGCTCGTCTTTCCGTTGGAGTAATACCAGCCGGAGACGAAACAACCACATCGGGCTTAAAAATATTAAAAGAACCAATGGCATTAGCGATAAAATATCTCAACATCGCCTTGGTAATATAATAATCGGCAATAACGCCGTCTCTAAGAGGCTGATATGATTTTATATCATCGGGCGTTCGGCCAACCATTTCCTTGGCCTCTTTGCCAACGGCCATCACCGTATTATCGGGAACGCTTAAAGCCACGATTGTCGGCTCATTAATTACAAAACCTTTTCCCGGCACAAAAACAATTGTATTGGCTGTTCCTAAATCAATGCCTATTTTGCGGATAAACATAAAACTCTTTGACCCCATTATCGTTTTTTTCATATTCTCTGTCAATCTCACTTGACACTTAACATTTGACGCCCGACACTTATTAATAATGACTCTTAAAACCCGCCGCATTTTATTTTTTATTTTTTTAGCCGTTTTTATCCCCTCAAGCGCGGGGATAATATTTTACTCTCAAGGGTGGCGTTTTAATTTTGAAACTTTTGCGATTCAAAAAACCGGCGCCATTTATATTGAAACCCAACCAAAAGACGTGTTAATAAAAATTGACCAAAAATTTTTTACCGATAAGTCCGGGATAATCCAAAAGGGCACTCTTATAACCAATCTTTTGCCAAAAAATTATCAAATAGAAATTCAAAAAGACGGTTATTTTCTTTATCACAAAAATATAACCGTAAAGCCGTCTCTGGTGACGGAAGCGGTTGAAATTGTTTTAATTCCGATGGATTTTAAAAACGAACTTAAAATCTCCAAAAATCTAAAAGGTGAAAAGTTTATTGATTTCAGCGCCGACGCCTCAAAAATCATTATCAAAAATTCCAAAAATAACATTTATTATCTTTATAATCTGAACAATCAATCATCTTTGAATATTTCCAATCTGTTTGAAAATATGACCGGGAAAAACATCAAAAAAATCGCTTTTCATCCACTGGAATTAAATAAATTAATAATTGAAAGTAATATCCCCGACGCTCTTTATATTATTGATGTCAATCGTCTCAAATCGGAAATTATTTTAAAAAATTCCAAAGAAAGTTCCTTAATCGCTTGGAGCGCTGAAAATTCAAATATTTATTATATTGAACAAAATATCGGCTTAAAAATTAAAAATTATCAACTAATCGACTTCAATCTAATCGCCAAAACTAAAAGTAAAATCGCGAATTTACCGAGCGATAATGATTCCTATACCGCCGTTAAATCCAGCGCTAACGGAAGATTTTTAGCCGTTCTGAATACGCTTGGAAATATTTATCTTTTCGATTCTCGCAAAGGAATTTTTAAACAAATCGCTCATGACGCAAAATTTTTTGCTTTCTCGCCCGATGAGAAAAAAATCGCCTTTTTAGACAACGACGGTAAATTGAATATTTATTTCTTAGAAGAATGGACGAGAAATATTTTCAAAAAATACGGGGAAACAATCGGATTTAATTCGGAGAACAAGGAATTAATTAAAAGTTTTTATTGGTATGAAGATTCCGCCCATTTATTCGTCCAACAAAAATCAGTAGATTTTATGGAAATAGACGAACGACTGCCGCTTAACCGCTATCCGATTGTCAAAGAGATTGAAGATTTTTACTACGACTGGAAATCGGGCTTCACTTATTACCTTAAAGACGCTAAATTGTATTTTTCTTCTTAACCAACCGATAAATTAATAAAAAAGCCAATCCGCCGAAAAGATCAAAAAATAAATCTTTTATCGTGTCTGCGGCGCCAAGTTGCGCAATTCCCAAATAACCTTTTGGAGAAAAGAAGACGTCGTTAATAAACTCATAAAATTCCCAAAAAACGCCTATTAAAGCGACAAAAGAAAGGACTGAAATTAGAAAAAATAATTTCTCGCCGCCGCGCCATAAATTGGGAAAATATTTAGATGAAAGCCAAATGAAAAACATCGCCGCCCAAAAACCACCCAAAAAATGCATCGGAATATCAAGCCAAAAGTATTGCCAGTACCAAAAATTAATAGTGGCAATCGCGTGAAAAACTAAAACGAAAACCAAAAAAGTAATGAGTAATTTTGAAGAAATCATCTTTTTCTCCACTGTCTTCCCCTTCTTGCTCCTCTAAGCCCGTATTTTTTGCGTTCCACCATCCGCGAATCGCGAGTAAGATAACCAATGCGGCGCAGCCGTTTTTTAAAATTAAGATTGAATTTAACTAATGCTCGAGAAACGCCATGACGAATGGCTTCCGCCTGAGCCAATAATCCCCCTCCCTTAACTTTAGCGCTGATGCCGAGTTTATCGTCTATTTTCATTTTTTCTATCGGAGAAACAATAGCTTTTTGCATGCGTAAAATCGGAAAATATTTTTTATAATCCCTGCCGTTGACAGTGATGCTTTTTATTTTTGTGTAAATCCGAACGCGAGCAATGGCGGTTTTACGCCGGCCAACCGCCTCAAAATAACGGTCTTTTTCTTCTTTAATCTTTTTTTCTTTTAAGGGTTTTTTATCCATTATTGTTCTATAGTCAATTTTTTAATTCTTCTTATTAATAATTTATTTTTGGGCAACATTCCCTTAACCGCTCGGCGTAAAGCCTCGCCTGATCCTTTTTTTTCAATCAACATTTTCAGTGTTTCTTCTTTTAAGTGGCCTATTTGCGTCGTATGGCGATAATAAATTTTCTGATCCATTTTTTTGGCGCCTATCGAAATCTTGCCGGCATTTTTAACAATCACTCGATCTTCGCTTT
>JBBTVE010000011.1:0-12558 GCA_038063395.1 Patescibacteria group bacterium | reverse complement strand
GGTTTTGAACACGGATGTTTATTCGCCGCTCGTTAAAAATTGGCAAGGGATTTTAGTTTCAAGAATCAGTGAACGGGAAGTTGAATTTGTTTTACCCGGCCCTTATGTTTTTTTTAAAAACACACTTGAAGATTTTCGGCCCATTCCCAAGCATATTTTCGGCGATATTCCGGCGGCTAATTTTAAACTTTCCGATAATAATCTCCAGCCAATCGGCAGCGGTCCTTATGAATTTGATTCTTTTCAGAAAGAATCGAGTGGTTATATTAATCTTTATCGTTTGAAAGCATTTGAAAATTCACCGAAAAAACCGTATATTAAGGGAATAAGCTTCGCTTTTTATCGGGGTGAATTGGAATTGATTAACGCTTTCAATTCCGGCAGCGTTGACGGTTTTTTGTCGGCCAATCAGAAAAATTTATCAAAAATCAATTTTTCTTATCAAACAGCCGTTTTCCGGACGCTGAAATACTACGCGGTTTTTTTGAACCCCTATTCTCATCCGGCGCTTAAAGATAAAAATGTCAGATTGGCTTTGAGTTTGGCGACCGATAAGCGGAAAATTATTGAAAAGATTTTTAATAATCAAGCATCAACAGTTAATGGCCCGTTGATTTTAAGCGACAAGAGCGAAGAGAAATTTTCAATTGAAGAAGCAAATTCGGTTTTAGAGAAAACCGGTTGGCGTTGGAATAGCGAAGAAAATGTCAGAGAGAAAGAAAGCGGCAAAGAGCTGACAAAATTGGAGTTTGCTTTAACGGTTCCGGAAATAGATTTTTTAGTAGAAACCGCGAATGCTATTCAGCAGGATTGGGCGAAAATCGGCGTAAAATTAAATCTTTCGATTGTTTCGCCGGCAAAAATTAATGAAGAAATTATTAAATCCAGAAATTATCAAATGATTCTTTTCGGCAATATTTTAGGCCATAGTCAAGACCTTTTTTCTTTTTGGCATTCTTCGGAAAGATTTTATCCTGGTTTGAATTTGGCGCTTTATGAAAATAAAACAGCGGATAAATTGATTGAAACGATTAGGCAAAATTTTAACGATGAAAAGCGCCAAGCGGAATTAAACAGCCTTCAATCGTTGATTATTATGGATTTGCCGGCGATTTTTCTTTATTCGCCTAATTATCTTTATATCAGCGACAAGAAGCTTTTCGGCGTTGAGGGAGATTCAATCGCTTCTATCAGCGATCGTTTTAAAGATGTTGAAAAGTGGTATGTTAAAACAGTTAGAGTTTTTAAATAGTTTTTAATTCGCCCCTGTGGCGGAATTGGCAGACGCGCACGGTTCAGGGCCGTGTGCCGAAAGGCGTAGAGGTTCAAATCCTCTCAGGGGCACCGAAAATATTAAATAAAAAATAAAATGATAACAAAAACAACAAAAGAAGGAGTAATTCGTTTTGCGTCTCTTGGCGGGCTTGAAGAAATCGGTCGCAATATGATGTTCCTTGAGTGCGGCGATGAAATTATCGTGATTGACGCGGGTTTGCAATTTCCGGAAGAAACTACGCCGGGCATAGATTATATCATCCCAAACATTTCTTATTTGGAGAAAAAAAAGAAAAATGTTAAGGCCTTGATTATTACTCATGGTCATTTGGACCATATCGGCGCCATTCCTTACATTATGGATAAAATCGGCAATCCGACGATTTATACCGCTTCGCTAACTAAAGAAATTATTGCCAAGCGCAATGAAGAATTTCCCAAATCTCCGAAACTTGATTTTGAAATTGTTAAAGGAGGAGAAACACGCCAGATTTCCAAGAATTTCTCCGTCCGTTTTTTAGCGTTACTCATAATATCCCCGAAGGAATTGGCATGATTTTAGAAACTCCGATAGGTAACATCGCGTACCCCGGAGAATTTAAGTTTGATTACGACAAGGACGGTAATCCGATTGATATCGATCTTTGGGCAAAAATCGGCGAGCAGGGAATCCACACTCTTTTGCTTGATTCAACCGGAGCGGAAACGCCCGGATATTCTCTCTCGGAAAGGGTGGTGGAGAGAGAGCTTGAAAAATTATTCAAGTCAGCGAGCGGACGAATTATTGTCGGCACTTTCGCTTCTCTTTTGGATAGGCTCGGCGAAATCATCAAAATCGCCGAACGGCTCAATAAGAAAGTGGCCATTAGCGGCTTGTCGATGAAAACCAATATTCAGATTGCCAGAAATCTCGGTTTTATGAAAATAAAAAAAGAGACGATTATTTCGGTTGAAGAAATAAATAAATATCGCGACGATAAAGTTTTGATTCTTTCAACCGGAGCGCAGGGCGAACCCAACGCTAGCTTGATGAAAATTGCCAATGGCGACCATAAGCAAATTCGGATTAAAAAAGGAGACACCGTGATTTTATCTTCATCAATCGTGCCGGGAAACGAAAGAAGCGTTCAAATTTTAAAAGACGATTTAGCCCGGCAAGGAGCCTTAATTTATCATTATAAAATGGTTGACATTCATTCCAGCGGTCACGCGCCGCAGGAAGAGCTTAAAGCCGTGATGAAAATGATCAAGCCAAAATTTTTTATTCCCATTCATGGATATTATTTTATGCGTTGGCGAAACGCGGCTTTGGCTCAAGAAGTCATAAAGCTTAAGCCCGAGGAGGAGACGATCTTGGTTGATAACGGTCAAATAGTGGAATTAACCAAGAATTCGGCGAAAATTTCCAAGGAAACGATTCCCGCTTATTACGTGATGGTTGACGGTTTAGGGGTCGGAGATGTTGGAGAAGTGGTTTTAAGAGACCGTCGCGTTTTGGCGGCCGAAGGAATGGTGGTGGTGATCGCCACTTTGGATAAGCGCACCGGTCGGTTTTTGAAAAATCCGGATATTATTTCCCGTGGCTTTATATATTTAAAAGAAAACAAAGAGTTAGTTGAGGAGGCGAGAAGTAAAATCCGCCATTTGATTTCTCATTTGCCGCGGCCTCAGCAAATGGAAGCTGATTATATTAAATCTTTGATTAGGGACCAGTTGGGAGAATTTTTATACCGTAAAACTCGGCGTCGGCCCATGGTTTTGCCGGTGGTGATTGAAATTTAGAAAATTTCAATTTTCCCGTATTCGCCGTCATAGCCGGGACGGATTTTAACCTTCCCTTCTCTTACTTTTTTAATGCCCTCAGCCACTAAAGGAGCGGCTGAGGATTTTAGTTCTTTTTCGTTTGTTTCCAAAAGAATTTTCAATTCGTTGCCGAAAGTTTTAATTAAATTTTCGTATTCAGCTTTTACTTTTTTTGTTCCCACTCCCATGCCGAACGCTTCGGCAATAATTTCTTGCAAAGTGATTAGATTGTAATAAGGAACGCGGTTGTCGTATTGATGATAGTTCCCTTGGATTTTAATTTTTAGATTGTATTGGTCAGCCAGTTTTTCAACGCGGTTCATCACGCCGATAGTTAAAGGTTTGCCGCATTTTGGACAAATACCTTTATGTTTTTTAGTTTCTTTCGGTGGAAAAATTACTTGGCAATTGCGATGACCGTCGTAATGGTATTTGCCTTCTTCCGGGAAAAATTCAATAGTGGCAACGAATTTTTTCGGATTGCGAGATTTTATGGCTTTCATAATTCCTTGATAAGATAATTCCGTGTCAAAAACATTGGCTTCGCGGCCGATTTTTTGGAGCGAGTGGGAATCGGAATTGGAAATAAAAGAGATATTATCAAGTTTTGATAATTGCCAGTTCATTGCCGGATCACTGGAAAGTCCGGTTTCAATGGCAAAAATATTTTTGGCGTATTGGCCGAAACATTCTTCAATGGAATCAAAGCCGGACATTGAGCCGAATATGGAAAACCAAGGAGTCCAGGCGTGCGCCGGAATAATCGCGGCTTCTGGATTAATATTAAAAATAATTCCCGCCAGTTTTTCGCTGTCTAATCCCAAAATCGGCCGGCCGTCTGATTTTAGATTGCCGATTAAGCCGAGTTGGGTGTTGATATTTTCAACGGTTTTAATATCAGGCGCGAAAATTATGTTGTGAATTCTGTAAGTTTTTCTCCCGGTTTTGGTTGAAGAATCTTTTCTTGAAAAAATACTGGAAATTTCCACGCTTAAAATAAAGCGGGTGTCGCTAAAATTTCCTTTAAGCGTCGGTTTTTTGTATTCTTTTTTTAATTTAAAAAGTCCTGATTCCGCCGGTTCTAATTTCTTTTTAATTTCTTTGAACCATTGCGGATGAGTGAAATCCCCTGTTCCCATTACTAAAATCCCTTTATCGTCGGCCCAGCGGTCCAGTTCTTCCAAAACCATATTGGGAGAAGTGGCGCGGGAATATTTGGCGTGGATGTGGAGGTCGGCAATAAATTTCATGGTTTGGTGCCGAGGGTGGGACTTGAACCCACAAGCCTTGCGGCGCTAGCTCCTAAAGCTAGTGCGTCTGCCAATTTCGCCACCTCGGCAATTCATCTATTCTATCGATTTCTTGACGAAAATCAAACTTGCTCGCCTACGACGGAGTTATTGACTTTTAAATAAATCTATGTTATCTTATTGGCAATCTTGGAAAAATCAAGATTTTGAAATATAGGGAAAGGACTTTGAAAAATAAATAAACAAGGTTAAAAACAATAAAAACTAAGGCCAATGGCCGAGGAGGATAAAATGGATAAGATCTTGATGGTTGTTAGCGGATTGGTTGGATTAGCTCTTGCTCTTCCGTTTTTGGCGCTTGCTCTTGCCAGATTCAATCTTTTTTTCACGATCGTTGAAGAAGGAACCGCGAAGATAGTCATTCTCAATAACCAGTATCATAAAACCCTAATGAGATACAAAGGGTTTTATTTAGACGGAGATGAAGTCAAAAGAAAGGAAGATAAGGAGAAAAAAGTAAAGGAGAAAGAGAGTTTGTTGGAGAAGTATTGGGGTGGATTATCGTGGGTAGGCCTCTGGCCATTTTTTAAGGTCTATACTTATGATTTCCGCTGGCAAGTATTAAAAAGGGAGCTCGGTGAAGGAGAGAAAGGGGAAGAGGGTGAAAAAAAAGGAAAAAAAATGGTAAAAAAAGTTGAGGCAAGGGAAGAAACTCTGGATTTCATATTCGTAAAAGCCTCAACGTATTTTGCTATGCTTGAAAAAGCTGAAACCAAGGGAATGCTTCCGGCGGATAGTGAATTCATTTTTGTGATAAGGATAACTAATCCTTATCGGGCGCTTTTCCGCGGACACCAATGGTTTGAATTCACGATCAATGTATTGCTTCCTCATCTGAGACAGTTCCAGGCAAAACACTCTTTTGAGGAGCTTGTAATGGTTCCTCAGATTAAAGGCAGTATTAAGAGAAAGAAAGAAGGCAAAGATGGCGGGGAAGAAAAAGAAAGTAAGAGTATCTATCAGTTTTTGGGGGAAAAAGAGGAACTGAATCCAGACCAGAAAATGGAAATAGCAAAAAAATTGACAGGGGAAGATAATGAGGAAGCTTTAAAAAAAGCTTTAGAAAGAGAAGATGTTAAAACAGAAATCGCCAAACAAGAACTCGGAGTTTTGGGATTTCTTGCAAAGATTTATGGGATTACGGTGGAAGCGGTTAAGATAGAAAGCGTAGACGCCGAAAAACGCTATGAAGAGGCGCTCTCCAAGAAAAGAGAGGCAGAGCTTGAAGCGGATAGAATCACAACAGTCAATAAGGCGATTGCCGAATACGGATCTCAGGCCATATTTCTTAGGTACGCCGAAGCCATAGAAACAGCTGGGGGCAAAGGGAATATGATTATTCCCTTAGGCCTGGAATCGCTTTTAAAAGAACTAACAGGCTTTACGCCTAAAAAGACAGAAGGAGGCGGCAAATGAGCATCTTGATTTCTTTTGCGGCAATATTTTTTATCATAATTGCCGTAGCGGTGATTTTATCTTTATTACCGTTACCGAAATGGAAACAAAAAAAAGAAAAAGAAGACGGAAACAAGCCGGGAACGCTTACCTCTCCCCCGCTTCCGTCAAAGATAAAAATATCAGAGATGATCAAAATCTCTGCGGCTGGAGCGATTTTCCTGGCTCTTCTCTACGCGCTTGTTCCGGAATTCATCGTAAAGTATCACAAGGAAGTAATAATTCTTGTGGTGGCGATGGTAGCCGGAGCAATGTTGTTGGGAGTTAAACAGGAGTGGGAAAGAAGTCCGGCGAGGAAAATCCTCAAAGCTCATTTCGTGATTCTATCAATCGTTCTTATTTCAATAATCATTTATAAGGAATTTGGAATAGGAAAGTGGATAGAAGGTGGTCAGTCAGCGTCAGCGCGGACGGCGGAAAGAATAGTTATTTTAAATCTTCGTCCAGGCGAAGAGATGAAATACAGCGTTCCGCCGCGGCACCTTTTTCGGATTCATTCGGATGACCGGGTTGAAGCAAAGACCTGGGATGGCCGGATATATCGGGATAAGGATACGACCTGGCTTGGGGATGAGATTCGCCACGCGAATTTCGTTCTTCGGTCTACGGAAGAAACAAAAACGGCCAGGGTTGTCATAACTTTAAGGCCAAAATAAAAGAGAATAGAAACACAAACCCCGTTGCGGCAACTGCCGAACGGGGTTTTTTATAAACGGAACGAAAGAATTTTTAATTAATTTAACCTGATAATCCTAAAAGTCTGGTAGCGATAGTTACTATTAATTTGGAAATTGCTCCCACGGCAATGGCAACTACGGCGTAGATAATCAGATTTTTGGCGGATTTTAGTTTCTCTTCGTCTCCGGAAGAAGTCAGATAATAGAAAGCGGCCACCATAATGAAAACCGCGGCCAAAGCGATTAAAAGCCCCAGCATCCAGTTAACTATGGTATTGATAATATTTGTTAAACTGACATCTTGGAGGGGGGTAACGGGAGTGATGCCTCCTTGCGCTAATGCTAAAATCGGCAGAATAACTGAACCAATTAAAACCGCCAAAACAACTTTATTTTTGAAAATTTTCATAAAATATATTTATTGTGAACATCGACCTTTTATTTTTATTTTAATCCCAGTAATTTTTGAATGATTCCGATAAACGCCCATGCCAATATTATTATAGCAAGGCCGACAATAGTGTAAAGGATGGTTTGTTTGCCGGTTTTGACTTTATCCGGTTCGCCGGCGGCAAACATTATTTGGTAGCCGGCAACAACTATTAATAATCCGGCAACTGGAATTGCCAAACCAATCAGCCAGCCGATGATTCTTTTGATGATTCCCAAGAGATCGGTGCCAATGGGGCTGGTAATGGAAACGCCGCCATCGCCACGGGTGCTTCCTCCAAGATCTAAAGCAAAAGCGCCGTTAGAAGATAAAAAGATTAATAAGATTATAGTTGTCGCTAATAGAAAATTTTTCATTGGCAATTTATATTTTTACCTATTTGATACCAGGGGTTTTCAAGACCAGCCGGTGTTTGGCCGGCTAAAACCCTAAAGGTGATGTCAACAATCAGCCAGGCCGCCAAAGCGATAATCACACCGACAACCGCTGAAGTGATAATTTTCTTCCCCGTGCTTACTCTTTCAGTTGAACCGGCGGAAAACATTATCATAAATCCGCCGGCTATAATAATGGCGACGGCAATCGGAATCGCCAATTTAATTCCAAGATTAATAATATTTTGGCCTAATGTCAAAAAATCGCAAAAAGAACAAGAGGATTTAGCCAATCCCGGTCCGCAGGGCACCAAACCGGCGGCAAATACCGAGGTCGTTGAAATTATTTTTTTAAAATTCATAAAGAATTTATTTTATTTTCCGCTTCTTCCAGCGCTTCTTTTGGCGTTAATTTTCCGCTTAAAATAAATTCTATCATATTGGAAAAAATATTTCTAATTTCATTGTCATCCTGTTGAAGCCAACTTTCGGCGGTTAAGGCCTGTTGAGTGAAAACTCCGATATCGGGGTCATTGGAATATTTTTGAATTAAAGTTCTTAAAGCCGGCGGTCGGCCGCTTAACTGAAGATATTGTTCGGCAATTTGCTGGTTGGCAGTCAGGGAAATTATAAAATTCCAACTTGTTTCCGGATTTTTACTTTGTTTGGAAACCGTTAGCCCCCAATAATTGGCGTAATTGACTGGATTTTCAAGATTAAATTGAAGCATTGGGCTGACACCAATATCAATGAAAGGATTTTTGGATTTTACTATTTTAATGGCGGAGGCATAATTGAAAATCGCGGCGTTTGTTTCTTGACTGAAGTTATCCAACGAAGAACGCAAATTATTATTCCAAGTATAGTAAATACTGCCGGGGTTGCCGAATTGAAGGTAAAAATTAAGAGATTGTTCATCAACCATTTTTTTGCCATTTTGAAGCATTATTAAATTTAATAAATCCGTTGCTTTATTTATGCTTTTTTCCGAGCCGCCAATGGCTCCGGCTGTTTTAACTAATCGGCCGCTTAAATCAAATTCCCGCAATTTTGGAATAATTCTTTGAAAATCGCTCCAGGTTCTCGGAGGCAAGGCAATGCCTTTGCGGTCGAAAAAATTTTTATTATAGATGAAGGCCAAAGTGTCGAGATGAAGAGGGAGGGCGTAAATCGTGGCTTGTTCAGAATTTTGCCGAAGGGAAAAATCGGTTTCAATTATTTTGGGAAATAATTGCCGAAGTTGAGTTAATAAGAATTGAGTTTCTGGAGCCGGAAAAATTTTATCGTAGTGTTTGATCAACCAACTGTTTTTAATCATAAAAACATCCGGCCCTTTGTTGCCGGCCAAAGCGTTGATTAAGGTTTTTTCGTAATCAGTTTCATCAAATTGTTGATAGCGGATTTTAGCGTTGGGATTGGCGGAAGAGTAAGAATTTATCATTTCTCGCATCACGCTTTCGTCTTCAATTCCCCAAAAAGCCAATTCCGCTTCTTTCGGCCGATTAAGACCGTTTTTTTGTAAGCCCGGGATAATTCCAAAAAATACCAAAACAAAAAATAAGATAATCAATCCAACTATCCCGATAATAATTATTTGAGATTTTGAAAAATTTGGGGGGTTCATAAAATAACAATGCCCGCTATTTTGTCTCCTTCTTTGAGTTTCATTATTTTTACTCCGGAGGTGGAGCGGCCGCAAACCCTTATGCTTTTAATGTCGGTTCTGATTATTTGGCCTTTCGCAGAGAGCGCTAAAAGTTCTTCTTCCTCGCTGATGACTTTTGCCGAAACGATTTTACCGGTTTTGGCGTTGATTTTGGCAGTTTTGATGCCCGAGCCGCCGCGGCTTTGAATTCTGTATTCTTTGAGCGGCGTCTGTTTGGCAAATCCGTTTTCCATTATCACTAATAATTTGCCGTCTTTTTTTATTATATCAATTCCAGCCGCAAAATCATTGTTTTTAAGCCGAATGGCTCTGACGCCGGAAGCGGTTCGGCCCATTGGTCGCAGTTGCGATTCCTTAAATCTGACTGATTGTCCCAACTCGCTGACAATAATAATTTCGTCTTTCCCGGAGGAAAGTTTTGCCCATTTGAGCCGGTCGTTTTTTTTGAGGCCGATGGCGATGATGCCGGTTCTTCTGATATTGGCAAAATCTTCGAGTGAAGTTTTTTTAATGACGCCGTTTCTGGTGGCCATGATTAAATAGCCTTCGGAAGCTTTTTTATAAGAAACAATGGCGCTAATGGATTCATCGGCCGGAATTTCTAAAAAGTTTTGGATAAGTTTTCCTTTGGCAACACGAGAACCGACCGGGATTTCATAGGCCTTGGTTTGGAAAGCCCTGCCTTTGTCCGTAAAAAATAGAATATTGTCGTGGGTGTTTGCCGAAAGAAAATGGGAAATAAAATCTTCTTCGTTGAGTTCGGAACCTATCAGTCCGCTGCCGCCTCGGCGTTGAGTTTTAAAAGCCGTTGGCGGAATCCGTTTAATATAGCCGCTTTGGCTTAACGCGATGACGGCGTCTTCCGAGGGGATTAGATCTTCTTCTACGAATTCTTTGAGGCCGGAGACGATAAGTTTTGTTTTTCTTTCGTCGGCGTATTTTTTCTTAATTTCCAAAAGTTCTTCCTTGACGATTTTGAGGATTTTTTTAGGGTCTTCCAATAATTCTTCCAACTCTTTGATTAATTTTTTCTTTTCTTTCAGTTCATCCTCTATCTTCTGGCGTTCCAGAGCTGCCAGAGTTCTTAATTTCATTTCCAAAATAGCGGCGGCTTGAACGGGAGTCAGTTTGAAATTTTTTATTAATTTTTGAAGAGCTTCTTCGGCATCTTTGGATTTTTTAATGGTTGAAATAATCTCGTCAATATGATCCAAGGCTTTGCTTAATCCTTCCAATATGTGGGCTCTTTCTTTGGCTTTTTTGAGGTCAAATTCCGCTCGGCGTCTGATTACGACTTTGCGGTGTTCCAAATGGGCCATTAAAATGTCTTTCAGAGACATTGTTCTTGGTTGGATGCCGTGATCCAGGGCGATCATATTAAGATGAAAATCTTTTTGAAGATCAGTATGGGAATAGAGTTGATTTAAAATTTTTTGAGCGGGCGCGTCGTTTTTCAATTCAATAACGATTCTCATTCCTTCGCGGTCGCTTTCATCCCTGATATCTCTAATTCCCTCGATTTTTTTTTCGGTCACCAACTCGGCCATTTTTATAATTAATTCCGCTTTGTTGACTTGATAAGGAATTTCAAAAATGACGATGTTCAATTGCCCCTTGCCTCTTTCTTGGATTTCGGCTTTGCCGCGCATGGTAATCGGTCCGCGTCCGGACATGTAAGCGTTAATAATCGCTTTTTTGTCGTGGATAATGCCGGCGGTCGGGAAATCCGGACCTTGAATAAATTGCGTCAATTCTTCAGTGCTGGTTTTTGGATGATCTATAAGATGAATTTCGGCGTCAATCACTTCTCCCAAGTTGTGCGGCGGAATATTTGTCGCCATTCCCACGGCGATTCCCGAGACGCCGTTTATTAAAAGGGTGGGAATTTTTGAAGGCAAAACTTTTGGTTCTTCTCTTGCGGAATCATAATTGGGCTGCCAATTTACGGTTTCTTTTTCAATATCAGTGAGCGTTTCTTCGGCAATTTTGGAAAGCCGCGCTTCGGTGTAACGCATTGCCGCCGGAGAATCTCCGTCAACCGAACCCCAGTTTCCCTGGCCTTCAATTAATGGATAACGCAAAGAAAAATCTTGAGCCATTCTGGCTAAAGCATCATATACGGCCACGTCTCCATGGGGATGATAGCGGCCCAAAACCGCGCCGACGACATTGGCTGATTTGCGGAATTTGGCGCCATGAGTCAAACCGTCTTCCCACATTGCCCAAAGAATTCGGCGTTGGACCGGCTTTAATCCGTCCCGAACATCGGGCAAGGCGCGATAAACAATGACGGACATCGCGTAATCCAAATACGATTCTTGCAGTTCGTCGGCAATATCTCTTTTTTCAATTTTGCCGGATTTGTAAATTTTTTTATCGTTCATGAATTCAATTTTAAATTTTTAATTTATTACTCTATCGTAATTATTCTTTCTCCCATCATTTTATAAAATAAATTTTTCAGTCCAATTTTAGAAATATCCATAGAGTAATTCAGATAAATCAGCCATAATCCGATGATAATTGTCATTGAAATAACGGAAAGTCCCATTAGCCATTTTTTTTTGGTTGCTTCATCGGAATTTTGAATATTCTCAATCCATTTTTTCATGGTTTTAGCGTTATTATTTCGGTTTTTTTAATACCAATTAAATCTTTTTTCTTAATTGTCAATTTTTCTTGGGCTTGGCCCGTTGCGCCGTGATTTATTTCTTCCAGAAAAATTTTTAAATCCCCGGCCGGTCTTTTTAATCCCGTCAATTTATAAAATGACGGGATAACAATTTTAGGTCTAATATCTTTAATGATTTGGGTTGCCAGTTTTTGTTCTAAAAACGGTTTGCCTCCGGCCGGAATAAATAAAATATCTATTTCTTCTAGGTATTTCATAATGTCCGGTTTTGGTGTTTTAGAAATATGTCCCAGAAAACAAAGTTTAAGGTCTTCCAATTTAACCAAATAAACGGTTTTAATGAATTTTTCCGAGGACTCTTCGGTTAGTCCGAGACCGATGATGTCAGCGCCTTTGATATTATATTCGCCCGGCCCATCTATTGATTGGCTAATTAAAGGCAAAGCAGTTAAGGTTTTAAGAATAATGTCGGATTTAAAACGCGGCGGAGTTAAGCCGCTTGAAGAAGCGAAGGGATCGGTTAAGATTGTCGTTTCTCCGCTTTGAATTTTAAAACAGCCTTCGCCGTAAAAAGTAATAATCATAAAAACCGATAGAATTTATTTTATCATTCTTCCTCTTGATTTTCAACGGGCATTGCTTTAATATTCTCCCATTATGCCGATTGCGCCAACCCAAACCATTGATGATGAAAAATTATCGCCAATGCTTCAATTAATTAAAATCGATCCGGAAGCGATTTCTTTTTTGAGGGAAGGAGATTTGATTGAGGCGAAATTTTTAAATAGAAAGCCGAAAATGGTTTATTTTGATTTGGGCAAATTTGGCACGGGCGTTGTTTATGGCTCGGAATTAATGAATGCCAAAGATATTCTTAAAAAACTTAACGCCGGCGACGCCATTAGCGCGAAAATC
>JBBTVE010000010.1:0-15202 GCA_038063395.1 Patescibacteria group bacterium | reverse complement strand
CGCCATTGAAGACGGTTCTGCCGTAGTTATTCCCGCGGGCGTAAAACATAATATTATAAACGCTTTAGAGAGCGACGAAATGAAACTTTACACATTGTATTCTCCTCCAAATCATCGCGACGGTATTATTCACAAAACCAAGATTGAAGCGGAAGCTGATAATGAGCATTTTGACGGAAAGACAACGGAATAATAAATTTGATATTTTTATATGACCAGTGGACTCTTGGAACTGGCAATCGTTATTTTAATCGCCGCGGCTTTAGGAGCCGCGGCGAAATTACTTAAACAACCGATTATTTTGGCCTATATTTTTACCGGCATTATTATCGGTATTTTTAGTTTTTTCCATTTAGACAATAAAGATCTTTTTAGGGTTTTTTCCGAACTGGGCATAATGTTTTTGCTTTTTTTGGTTGGTTTGGAAATTAATTATACTTCCTTAAGATTGGTCGGCAGAATTTCAATTTTAGTCGGCCTTGGACAAATCATTTTTACCGCGACTATCGGATTTTTAATTGCCCTTCTTTTCGGTTTTAATAATCTTGCCAGCGCCTATATCGCCATTGCTTTAACTTTTTCCAGCACCATTATTATTGTCAAACTGCTTTCTGAAAAAAAAGATTTAAACAGCTTGTATGGAAAAATCAGCATCGGGATGCTTTTGGTTCAGGATTTCGCGGCAATTTTACTTTTAATTTTTTTAGCGGGAATTGGCGAAGAAAAAATCGTTTTAAACGAAACTATCTTTATAATTCTAAAGGGAATCGGACTTTTTATCGCTATGCTTTATTTGGGGAGAAAGATTCTTCCGTTGATTTTTGATAAAATTGCCGGTTCTCAAGAACTTCTCTTTTTGACAAGTTTGGCCTGGTGTTTTGGCATAGCGACGCTAACAGCAAAACTAGGTTTTTCAATCGAAATCGGCGGATTTTTGGCTGGCTTAGCGCTGGCTAATTCTTCCGAACATTTTCAAATTTCCGCCAGAATCAAATCGTTGAGAGATTTCTTTATTTTGATTTTCTTCGTTATTCTAGGTTCCTCTCTTATTTTTTCCAATCTTTCCGACATAATAATTCCGATTATCGTTTTTTCTCTTTTTGTTTTAATCGGTAATCCTTTGATTGTTTTAATTATTATGGGGCTGATGGGCTATAAAAAAAGAACAAGTTTTATGTGCGGATTAACGGTTGCCCAAATTTCGGAATTTAGTTTAATCTTGGCGGCTTTGGGATTAAAACTGGGACATTTAACCGAAGAAACAGTGGCTTTAATTACGGCAGTCGGCATCATCACCATCACTCTTTCCGCTTATTTAATTATTTATGCTGAAAAAATTTTCCAAAAATTTTCTCCTTATCTTTTAATTTTTGAACGCCGAAAAACCAAAGAAGACGAATCATTTATCAAGGAATTCCACAAGCCAATAATACTTATCGGTTGCCACCGAACCGGTCAAAGCATTGCTTATAACTTGCCCAAGGACGATTTATTGATTATTGATTTTGACCCTGAAATAATCGCTCAACTTAAAAAACGCGGTTTTAATTATCTTTTCGGAGATATTGCGGATTTGGAAATTATGGAAAAAGCCAATTTAGATGAAGCAAAATTGATAATTTCCACCAGTCCCGATTTAGAAGATAATTTGACGCTTTTATCGGAAATAAAAAATGCCGCGACAAAACCGAAAATTATTGTTAGAGCTAGAACCGAAGATGAAGCGAAAATTTTATACAATCCGCCGGGTGGCGGAGGAGCCGATTATGTTTTACTCCCTCATTTTACCGCCGGTCAATATCTCGGAAAAACCATTACCCTTGACCTGGAAATGAAAATTCTGGAATCTTTGAGAAAAAAAGATTTGGAATTGATGGAAAAAGTGAACCACCAGATTTAAGTCTATATATTAAGATATTTTCTTATCGCGATACTTGAAGAAATAACTCCCAAAATAACGCCGAAAAGAATTTGATAACCGATAAGAATCAGCGAATTGGAATATAAGTAAACCCACAAGTTCATTTCCGGAATAAAAGTTTTAATATAAGGAGCGATAAAATAAATTACGGGTACAAAAACTCCAAAGCTTAAAAATCCAGCGATTAATCCGTAAATTATTCCTTCAACTAAATAAGGTCCTCGGGTAAAAAAATTAGAAGCGCCAACCAACCGCATAATGCTTATTTCTTCGCGATTGGAATAAATAGCCAGACGAATGGTATTAAAAGTGATAAGCACGGCGATTGAAGAGAACATTATCGTTAAAAATAATCCCAACCGCTTAACAGTATCTATAATTTTAACCAATCGTTCAATAACCATCGCATTTTGAGCGTAAGAAATTTTATCAATTAACGGCTTGAAAGATTCTGTTTTTAAATAAGCGTCAATAACGGCGTAATCTTGGGGATTGTAGGCCTTAATATTCAGGGAAGCCGCCAACGGATTTTCTTTTAATTCTCCCAAAGCGGCCACAATCGTCTCATCTCCTTCGTGGCGAGCTTTAAAAATCTCAAGGGCCTTGTCCCGGGAAATATATTCCACTCCTTTAACCTCCGTCATGGAACTTAATGATTTTTTAATGTTTAAAATTTCATCTTCGGATGCGTCTGTTTTGAAATAAACGCTGATGTCTATTTTTTCTTTAAGCGACTCCATCGCGGTTTTGGTAACGACATTAAAAACAATCAAGCCCTCAAAAACCATCAAAGCCAGAATCATTACCGCGATCGTAGCGGTTGATAACCAGCCATTCCGCCAAAAACCGAGCAAACCGTATTTAATTATGCGAGAAAGTGTTGTAAACATATTAGGCTAAAATATATTTCCCTTTTTCTTCGTCTCTTATAACTCTGCCGTTTTCTAAATTTATCACCCTTTTATTTAAATCATTGACAATGTCCTTATTATGGGTTGCCAGAATAACGGTTGTTCCCAATTCGTTGATTTTCAAAAGCAATTTTATAATTTCAGCGGCGTTAATGGGGTCTAAATTTCCAGTCGGTTCATCGGCAATAATAACATCGGGATGATTAATCATCGCCCGAGCAATCGCCACTCTTTGTTTTTCACCACCCGAGAGTTCTTTGGGAAAATTAGATATTTTATCTTCCAAGCCGACCATTTTCATCGCTTGAGGCACGAATTCCCTGATTTCCTCCTGCGAACGGCCAGCTGTTTCCAAAGCAAAAGCCACATTTTCATAAGCGGTTTTATTCGGCAAAAGGCGAAAATCCTGAAAAATGACGCCGATATGGCGGCGAAGCTGCGGCAATTCCCGAGATTTTAATTTACTAACGTCATATTGGCCGAAAATCGCTCGCCCCTTGGTTGGTTTTTCTTCTCCGATTAATAATTTGATAATCGTTGATTTCCCCGCGCCGGATTTACCCACCACGGAAACAAATTCTCCCGGATTAATGATAAAATTCGCATCTTCCAAAGCCACCATTTGATGGCTGTTGTTGCCGTAAATTTTAGAAACGTTTTGAAAAGTAATCATCGCTTTGTTAATTCATTATATCACTCTCTATAAACAAATCCAAATCCCCTTCCAAAACTTTTTCTGCTTGGCTTGTTTCAATATTCGTCCGATGGTCTTTTACCATTTTATAAGGGTGAAGCACGTAGGAACGAATTTGATTTCCCCATTCCGGCTTTATTTTAGTTCTCAATTGACCCAATTCTTTGGCTTTGGTTTCCTCCATTAATTTAATAAGTTTGGATTTGAGTAAATTCATCGCTTTTTCGCGATTTTGATGCTGGGAACGTTCGGCGCGAGAAGCGACGGCAATACCCGTCGGCAAGTGAACGATTCGAACGGCGGTTTCCACTTTATTGACGTTTTGACCTCCGGGTCCGCCGGCCCGAGAAAGTTCTATCCTTAAATCATCCGGCGAGATTTCTAATTTTTCCGCTTCAACTTCCGGCAATTCCGGTAAAACTTCAACTAAAGAAAAAGAAGTGTGGCGAAGTTTTTTAGGCGAAAACGGAGAAATTCTGACTAAACGATGCACTCCGACTTCATTTTTAAGATAACCGTAAATGTAATCCCCTCCGCCTTTGGCGGATATTTCAATTGTTACATTTTTAAGCAAATGACGGCCGGTTTTTGACTGATAAGTTCCCAAACTTTCATCAATGACTTTTGTTTTCCACCCGCGGTTTTCGGCAAACCTTCTGTACATTTCATAAAGCATTGAGGTCCAATCTTCCGCATCGTCTCCGCCAACGCCCGCGTAAACGGAAAGCAAACAGTTCTGCTTATCATATTTTCCCGTGAATAATTGCTCAACTTCAATCCTTTTCAATTGCCTTCCAATTGAAGCAATAATTTCTTCATGCTGGCTAACCCACTCTTTCCCCATTGAAAGCGCTTCGCTAACGCAAATTTCCTCATCAATCAACTCTTTTTCAATTTCGTCATAACGATTGATTAAATCGCGAAGCTTGCCGGCTTCTTTATTTTTTTCCTCCGCCAACTGACGGTTCCGCTCACCAGAACTCCATAAATCTGGGTCCGTCAATTCAGTTTCAATTTCTCTCATATGCCTCTTTTTTTCTTCTATATCAATCCGCTTTCCAAGACGCTGAATTCGCTCTCGAAGTTCTTTTAATCGTTGGAGTAAATTTTCTTTCATAATATATTTATATTTTAAGTTTTTTCAAATATTTTTTAAAACCTTTTTTAACTTCCGGGTGTTTTAAAGCAAAATCAACAGTAGCTTTAAGATATCCTAATTTGCTTCCACAATCGTATCTTTTCCCATCAAATTTATAACCGTAAATCGGCCGTTTTTTTAATAAAGATTTCAAAGCGTCAGCCAGCTTAAGTTCACCTTTTTCTATTTGCTTAATCTTTTTTAATTCCTCAAAAACTTCGGGGATAAGAATATATTTGCCGACAATAGTTAAATTTGACGGCGCTTCTTTAGAATTTGGTTTTTCAATAATGTCTTGAATTTTAAAAATTCGTTCGGAAATTTTAATTGCTTTAACAACGCCATAATGTTTGACTTCCCGTCTTGGCATTTCTTCAAGAGCAATTACGCAATCGTTATATTTTTCAAAAATTTTAATCATTTGTGAAAGACAAGGCGTTTTACTATCAATAACATCATCGCCAAAAAGAACCGCTATTGGTTCATTATTAATTAAATGGTTGGCACAAAGCAAAGCATCGCCATCGCCTTTGGGAGATTTTTGTCTAACATAAGCAAAATTTGCCAACTCGGAAATTGCCCTTACCTTTTTAAAAACATCTTTTTTATTTTTTTGGAGTAAGCTAGATTCTAATTCCGGCGCGTAATCAAAATGATCTTCAATTGCTCGCTTGCCCCGGCCGGTAACAAAAATAACATCTGTAATTCCGGACTTAACCGCTTCTTCAACTAAATACTGAATTACCGGTTTATCAATAATCGGCAACATTTCTTTTGGTTGGGCTTTGGTGGCCGGTAAAAATCTCGTTCCCAACCCGGCAACCGGAATAATGACTTTTTTAATCATATTTATTTAAGATTTTGAGCCAGCGGGGAGAATCGAACTCCCGACCTTTGCTTTACGAAAGCACTGCTCTGCCGACTGAGCTACGCTGGCAATAGCAAAATATTACCTTAAATTTTACTAAAAATAAACCAAGTTATTGGTGTTTTTAAAATCTAGCGGATTATTGTTAACTTCTCAATCTTTTTATAATCTCTTCTTCCACTTCGTTTCTGTCGCAGCCGTATTTTGAACGGGATAATTCTTTGATTTTATCAGCTGTTTCTTCACTTCCTTTTTCCGAAAACAAAGTTTTGATATTAAACGGTTTAGCGGTTTGTCCATTAATTAAAATTTTCGCGTAAGCGTTGAAATTATCGATATTAAGCAAGTCATTTTGATTAAATGTCGGCTCGAATTGCTTAATTAAAAATTCAGCGTCGGCGGCTCCAACTCGGAAACCGATAATATTTCCCACATTACCGAAAACCGCGTCGCGGATTTTTTCAGTTAACTGGGCGATAAATTGATGCGCGATTATCAAATTAAGCCGATATTTTCTGGCTTCGGATAAAATCGTGGCAATCGAATCCGTGGTAAAATTTTGGAATTCATCAACGTAAAGATTAAAATCGCGACGCTTATTTTCCGGCAAATCAACGCGGGATAAAGCCGCCATCAGTAATTTTCCGACAATAACCATGCCCAATAAACTAGCGTTAACGTCGCCGATTTTGCCTTTTGACAAATTAATCAGTAATATTTTTCCTTCATCCATCACTTGCCGAAAATTAAACGCCGATTTTGTCTGTCCGATAATCGGTCGCATATAATCATTAGCCGTAAACTGATTGAATTTTGAAGTAACATAAACCGCCATATTGGCCAGCGACCATTCGCCCGTGGCTTTAGTCGCTTCTTTTTCCCAAAAATCAACGACTACCGGATTTTTTATTCTGCTTAACTTAGCATTGCGATAATTGTCATCCGTAAAAATCCGCTGTATTTCCATTAAAGTCGTCGGCTCATGAGCCGCGTCTTCCATTAAAAGCATGACGGCATTTTTCATATACTGCTCAAAGACCGGCCCGCCGACTTCTTTCATATTATAAAGTTTGTCGAGAATATTATACAATTCGTTAATAATAAAAGTCTTCTGCTCCGGCTTATCAAGATCGTATTCCAATATATTCATTCCCAAGGGCCGCCATAAATCACCCGGGTCAAAAATAATAACATCATTATTTCTTTCTTTTGGAATCAAAGTTAATATTTTTTCTATCAAATCGCCGTGAGGGTCAATAACCGCTACCCCCTTTCCTTGTTGAATATCATTAATTGCCATATTAACCATCAAAGTTGATTTTCCCGTACCGGTTTGTCCCACAACATAAACATGGCGCCTTCTGTCGTCTTCCGCGATATGAACGGATTTACGCTCTCCCCTAAATACGCTTTCGCCTATTAAAATCCCGGATTTTGACAAATTAACCGGTGGGAACGCTTCCTTGGATTTAAGCCATTTAATTCTCGGTACTTCGCTGCTCAAAGTCGGCAAATGAAACATACTCGCCAATTCTTCGGTATTCAAAATTATCGTTTGGCTATCGTCGAATTCCCGAAAAGAAAATTGATAAGCCAATTGTTTCAAATTGCGCGGCTTGACGACTTTTAATTCCTGGCGTTTCGGAGCGCTAAATTGAGAATATGAGCCGGCAATGCTTTCCAAAATAATATCCGCCTGATATTGGCTGGGAGCGGAAACTAAAATCCTTAAATTAACCGATAAAAGCGGTTTGCTGATTTTCGATTCCAAGGCCTTAACCGCCTCTTCGTCAACGATTTTTTGATCTCTCTTTTCTTCTTTTTCCTTTTCCTTGGCTTTTGGATTTAAAGCATCGGAAATGTCTTTAAATTTAATAGTCATTGCTCCCAACGCCTCTTCCATTTTTTTGCCTTTTTTAAGATTTTCAATAATTTGTGAAATGGATTTTTTGGCGCTTTTTGGCGCTGGTTTTATTAAAACTTGAATGGCCGCTCCTTCTCCCACTTCGTTAATTTTGGAAAGTCCGCTTAAAATCGGCGCGAAAGTATCTATTTCGGCTTCCACATAAGTTCTAACGGGCAAAGAATAAGAAGTTTTTTGTTTAAGATAAACTCCCGTTAAAGCGCCGGCCGAATTAAAAATATTATAATCGTCTATTGATTCAACTGACGCGTCTTCCCATAAACCTTCTATTTGGCGACTGACAAATTCAATTGATTCTCTCGGCACGGCCGCGTAAAAATGAATTTCTTCGCCAATATGATGAACCGCCGCTTCAAAACCAAACGGCGATTTTAATCCCGATAAAACGCTGAAAAGCTGGGCTGAAAGATTTATTTCGTTTTTCCAATCGGAAATTTGCCTGCCTTCGACAGAAGCGTCTTTTTGCTGTTTTTGAGGCAAACGAATTAAAACAAGCTTTAAATTGAGCGCCTGGGTTAAGCGCTTTTTCAACAAATTTTTTGAAATAAAAAATAAAAGCGTTCCAACAATGAGAATGAATATTATTAAAATCAAATAAAGGGGCATAAAATCTTAAATTAACTTTCGTCTCTTTAATTCCTCGTGAAGTTTATCCGTTAAGGCGTCATGAAAAGCGTCTAAAACAAAACCTCCGGCTTTTTGAGCTTCTTTAACGGCTTTCATAATCCCCTGATGAAAAACTAAATCAACCAGTTCCTCAACTTGAAGCTTAATTTCCTCGGGTGAATCTTTTAAATAGTCGGGCAGAATTGTTTTTCCCGTTGGTGCAGTTGACTGCGCCACCGAGGTCTGTGCCTGTTGATCCAATGGTTGTTCCATCAAGGGATGCAAAATCTGTTTAACCAATTCTCGCTCCGACAAATTTTTATGTTCCAATAAATTCCGCTTTTCAACAATTTCTTTGCTTAATCTTTCAATATCCGCCTCTAAAGCGCTGTGCTTACCCTTAACGGATTCAGGATTTTGATAATTTATTTCTGTCATAATAAATGGTAAGATAAATTTATGAATAAATTGATATCATTGATTGTCAATCGTTGGTCATTGGTTATTATCGTGATAATTATAGCCGCTTTCTTCCGACTCTACAATATAACCGATTTGCCGCCCGGACTTTATCCCGATGAAGCGATTTACGCCAATAACGGCGTTGAAGCGTGGGAAACCGGAAATTTCAAGATTTTTTATCCGGAAAATAATGGGCGGGAAGGATTATGGCCGAATATTATCGGTTTTTTCATTGTTAAATTCGGCCATGAACCGTGGGTGCCAAGGAGTGTGGCGGCGATTTTTGGGATATTAACGGTATTGGGGGTGTATTTTTTAACAAAAGAATTATTTAAACGGCCGGCTATCGCCCTATTTTCTTCTTTTTTTCTCGCCGTGAGCTTTTGGCATATTCTTTTTTCCCGTATTGGCTTCCGCGCGATAATGGCGCCGTTTTTTCTAGTTTGGGGAATTTATTTTTTATTGTCCGCTCTCAATAAAATTCAAAACCTTTCAAATCTAAAATTTATAATACCCGCTATTTTAGGCGGGGTATTTTACGGATTCGGATTTCATTCTTACATAGCATATAGAGCCACCCCACTATTGATTTTAATTATTTTTATCCTTTATTGGAAAACTCTTAAAAAATCAATTATACCGGTGCAGTTAACTGCACCGACAGATTTAAAAAAAAGATTTATTCTTATAATGCTTCTTTTTTTACTTTTCTCTTTTATTATTGCTCTCCCCCTAGGGATATATTTCTTAAAAAATCCGCAGGACTTTTTGGGCCGCACTTCTCAAATTTCCATCTTTAATTCGCCAACTCCAATTAAAGATTTATCAATTAATGTTTTTAAAACCGCCGCAATGTTTAATTTTTCCGGCGATTTCAATTGGAGGCACAATTACGCTGGAAAGCCGTTATTGTTTTGGCCTATTGGTGTTTTGTTTTTAATTGGTGTTTTTCTCACTATTAAAACTTTGATTAAAGTTTTCAACAAAACAAATAATTTATCTGCCCAGTCAACCACGCCAGCTTCCGTATTCTTCATTCTAATTTCTTGGTTGATTATTACCGCTCTGCCGGTTGTTATTTCCAATGAAGGCCAGCCGCACGCCCTTCGCGCCATTTTAATGACGCCGGCAATTTTTATTCTAGCCGGCTTTGGCGGTGCCCGTTTCTATAATTTTATCAAAAATCTAATTCTAAAAATTGGTGCAGTTGACTGCACCAATTCGGTTAGTAATCAAAAAATACAAATTAAAATATTAAATACTTTTATCGCTGTTCTTCTTATTTTATTGATTTTTGAAGCTTACAATTCCTACTTTATTAAATGGGGGCAAAATTCCAATGTTCAAGGCGCTTTTTCCGCTGATTATGTTAAAATGGGGAGGCAATTAAATAACTTGCCGAAAGAAACGCCGAAATACGTAATAGTAGAAGCGGGCGGGACTGATGTGCGCGGAATTCCAATGCCAGCTCAAACAATAATGTTTATAACTGACACTTTTACTCCGGAAAAACAAAAAGGGAAAAATATTTATTACATTTTGCCCGAACAAAAAAATCAGATTCCGGAAAATGGATACGCTATAATTCTTAAATAATAAGGAAGGACTAAATTACCTGTACTATAAGCAAATTTGTCGTACCGGCTTTGCCAAATGGGATGCCGGCGGCGATGACTATCTTATCGCCTTTTTTGGCGATTTTGTGTTCTATCGACATTTTTTTGGCAACTTCAATCACTTCTGAAACATTTTTAAATTTTCTCATCAGCCGCGGATGACAGCCAAAACTTATAGCCAGTTGATTAAAAGTTTTAGCATTTGGCGTTAAAGCTAAAATCGGCTGTTTTGGTCTGTATTTTGAAATAATGCGGGCCGTAAAACCGGTTTCCGTTAAAGCTACGATGCCTTTAGCGCCAATATTATGAGCAACATTGACTATCGCAAAACTTATAGAATCTCCTATTGATTTTGACAAAAGATGATTATGAAGAAGCGTTTTTTCATAATTTAATTCTTCCTCCGTATGGCGAGCAATACGCGTCATAATTTCAACGGTTTTCACGGGATAAGCGCCAAGTGTTGTTTCTTCGGAAAGCATTACGGCGTCCGTGCCGTCGATAATGGCGTTAGCCACATCATTAACTTCAGCTCTTGTCGGTAAAGGATTTTTAATCATTGATTCAAGCATTTGAGTGGCGGTGATAACCGGTTTACCGGCGGCATTAGATTTTTTTATAATCATTTTTTGAAATGTCGGCACATATTCTAATAATTCCTCAACTGCCAAATCACCGCGCGCCACAAGTATTCCGTCCGAAACTTCAATTATTTCGTCTATATTTTTTATTGCTTCTTGCGTTTCTATTTTAGCTATAACGCGAATATTTGTTTTTTTATCTTTTAAAATATTTTTAAGTTCTAAAACATCAGCCGCCGTACGCACAAAAGAAATCGCCATAAAATCGACTTTATGTTTAATGCCGAATTTTATATCTTTTTTATCTTTTTCCGTCAAAGAACTGATTTTCAAAAATGTACCCGGAAAATTCACTCCCCTCCTTCCTTTTATTTCTCCGCCAACTAAAACCTTGCAATAAATTTCTCCTTTAATAATTTTTTCAACGATTAATTCATTTTTCCCATCGTTAAGCATTATTTTCGCGCCTTTTTTGATTTCATTGGGCAAATTTTTATAATTAATATATACTCGTTTTTCATCGCCAACGCATTGTTTTGTTGTTAATACAAAATGCTGTCCTTCTTTAAGAATAATGCTTTTATTATAAAAGTCGCCTATTCTAATTTTAGGACCGCAGAGATCCTGTAAAATAGCGGTTGGTTTAGCAAATTTTTTAGCCGCCGCCCTTATCAGCTTTATCCGATTTAAATGTTCTTCGTAGTTGCCATGAGAGAAATTAAGACGGCAAACATTCATTCCCGCTTCAATCATTTTTTCTATGATTTCTTTTTTTTCACTAACCGGCCCGATGGTAGCGACAATTTTAGTTTTTTTAAACATCATAATTTAACCGTGTTTAATAATCATTACATCGCCGTCTTGAACTTCATATTCTTTTCCTTCTAAGCGAAGCCAGCCTTTCTGCTTGGCTTGATTCCAATCTTTAGCTTCTAAAAGTTTTTGCCAATTTATTACCTCTGTTTTGATAAATTTTTTCTCAAAATCGCTATGAATGGCGCCAGCTGCTTCCGGCGCTTTCGCGTTTTTTTTTATAGTCCAAGCCCGAGTTTCGTCTTCACCAGTGGTAAAAAAACTAATCAATCCCAAAATCTCATAGGTTTTTTTAATTAATTCGTTTAAATTATCAGCGGCTGATAAATCAATAACAAGATAATCGGCATTTAAATTTTTAATTTTATTTTTTAACTCTTCACTGACATCATTGAGATTGCCGTTCAATAAATAAATCGTTTTTTTTGCGGTTAAAAGATTTAATTCTTTTATTACCGTAAGTTCGTCGGGAAAATCCAAATTATTGACTAAAATATTTTTATTCAATCCATCGCGAATAATTTTAAGCAATTCAAAATCCTTAATTTTTTGTTTATCACCGGTTCTCGCTTCTTTTTCAAGGCTGATAAATCTTTTTTCAACCGTTTCCAGATCTTTCAAAATCAATTCCGTATTGATGATTTCCAAATCTCTTAATGGATCAACGCTTGCTTCAACGTGAATAATTTCCGACGACTCAAAACAGCGGATAATATGAACAATGGCGTTTGTTTCGCGGATGTGAGATAAAAACTTATTACCCAGTCCTTCTCCAACATTCGCACCCTTGACCAAACCCGCGATGTCATAAAATTCCACCATTGCCGGAACGATTTTTCGCGAATGACTTAATTCAGCCAATTTTCCCAGCCGTTCGTCAGGTACCGCCACAATGCCGACATTAGGGTCAATTGTGGCAAAAGGATAATTAGCGATGTTAACTTCCTGTTTTGTTAAAAATTTAAATAATGTTGATTTACCGACATTAGGCAAACCCACGATACCGATTGATAATTTCATAGTTTATATAATCTAACAGCTTCTTATAATAAAAGAAATGGCTATTTAAAATTTAAAGCGTATTAAATTTTATCTTATTTTATGCTATTCTAATAAAAATCGCCATTAAAACCTTGATTAACATGAATAAACAAATTGAATCATTAAATAAAAATAACGAAACGATTGAAAAGGCCAAAAAAGAAAAACTTTTACTGTCTCTGCCTCACGAGTTAAAAGAACGATGGGAAAACGCGTCCTTGAAAGATATTGAAAAAGTCGTTGAAAAAAGAAGTACTTTAGGATACGAATCAATAAGAGGATATCATGTTTCTAAAATAGATTTGCCCATTGATTCTTATTTGATTCCCTCCCCAGAAGCAGAAGGAAAATTATTTTATAGCCAAGATATTAAAAATTTATATGGCCGGCCCGGTGGGGGTTTTATATACGTGATAGAAGGCGGCCCTGATAATTTAATGATAGATGAGAATTTCGGCTGGAAAATTTATAAAGGAAAAGCAAAAATTGTTGATAAAATTCCAATTACCTCTGAAAATATAGAAAAACTTGGAGCTAAATTCGCCAAATGCGAATATCATTAAATTAAACTTTTAATCTCTTTTAATATCTCTTCCGGTAACGAGTCGCCGGGTTTTGTCATCCCCGGATACCGCCAAGCGCTGATAAATTTCGTTTTTTTGTCGCTTTTTTGAACCATCACCCAAATCTCCTGATTCCAAATTTGTTTGCCATTTTTAGTTTTAATGGTTGTTGGCTGCATCATCGCCACAGTATTTGGCGCGATTCCCTCTTCTATTCTTTTGGGAGAATTTAGAACTCGATACACTCTTTGCTCGGACAAACGATAAAAACGCATTTTGGCTTGAGCGTGACTAGTCCAATGAATCATTCTGTTGGCAGATTTGATAAAAAGCATTATAATTTAATTATAACATACGATTTATGGTCAAATACTTTCATCGTTTTATTCTCGGTTTAATTGTTTTAGCATCTTTTATTTTGATGCTAAACGCCTCTTTTCAGGAATCGGCCATTATGGACGAATTAGCTCATATTCCGGCCGGTTATGGTTATCTCAAATATTTAGATTATCGCTTAAATCCGGAACATCCACCACTCGTAAAAATATTATCCGCCATCCCACTCCTCTTCCAAAATCTTAATTTTCCGATTGATAAATCTGCTTGGCAAACCGACGTCAACGGCCAATGGCAAGCCGGCGCTCAATTTCTCTATGAATCCGGCAATGACGCGGATAAAATTATTCAATGGTCGCGGTTCGGCCCGATGCTTTTAACGCTGATTTTAATTATTTTTATTTATGTCTGGGGGAAAGAACTTATCGGCGGTTGGTGGGCGTTGTTTCCGTCGTTTCTTTTCGCTTTTTCACCGACAACTTTGGCGCACGGACATTATGTAACAACCGACCTCGGAGCGGCTTTGGGAATTTTTATCGCTCTTTATTATTTTATTAAACTTCTTCATCAGCCGTCGTCAAAACATTTGATTTTTGCCGGTCTTGCTTTCGGCATTGCTCAATTAATGAAATTTTCCGCCGTTTTGCTCATTCCATTTTTCATATTCATTATTGCCGTTTTTTTCTTTTGGAAACTTTATTACGATTGGGATAAAATCTCCGCCAATCGATTCAAAAAAATTTCTCTTCAAGCGTTTTATTACGCCAAAACGCTGATTTTTGTATTTATTATCGGATATTTATTGGTCTATCTTGTTTATTTGCCCATAACGCTTAATTATCCCGTTGAAAAACAAATTGCCGACACAAAATACACTTTAACTTCTTTCTCGGGCAATCTGTCTAATATTAATATCTGGATGGCCGGAAATAAAATTTTAAGGCCAATGGGAGAATATATGCTCGGAGTTTTAATGGTTATGCAACGCTCATCCGGCGGTAATACCGGCTATTTTTTAGGAGAAGTTTCGGCTAGCGGCTGGTGGTATTATTTCCCAATAGTTTTTTCAATAAAAGAACCTATTCCCTCTCTTATTTTAATTTTTCTCGCCGCTTTATTCGGTTCTTATAATATTATTAAAAAAATCCGCGCTGTTTCTTTAAATTTACGCCAATCAGCTTCCGCGTTAAGCGATTACCTTAATACTCATTCCCCTGAATTTGCGATGCTTGCTTTCGTAATTTTTTATTGGGTCTACAGCATTAAAAGTCCGCTCAATATCGGCATTCGGCACATTCTCCCAACAATGCCTTTTATTTATATACTTACCGCCGGCGCCTTAAAAAAATGGACTTCGAAAACTTTTTTGAAAACCGCTTTAGTTGTAATTTTGATATTATGGTATTCCGTAGAAACACTGACGGTCTCTCCTCACTATTTATCTTATTTTAACCAATTGGGCGGCGGTGTTAACAATGGTTATGCTTATGTCGTTGATTCTAATTACGACTGGGGACAGGATTTAAAACGGCTTAAAAATTTCGTTGAAAATCCGCCTATTGGCGAAAATATCGAAAAAATCGCCGTTGATTATTTTGGCGGCGGCAGTCCGCGATATTATCTTGGAGAAAAATTCGAACAATGGCAATCGGCAAAAGACAATCCCGTTTATTACAATATAAAATGGCTGGCTATTTCTATAAATAATTTACAAAACGCTTTGGGAAA
>JBBTVE010000009.1:0-1369 GCA_038063395.1 Patescibacteria group bacterium | reverse complement strand
GCTAATGCAATGGTATTTAGCGCAACGAGTGAAAAAGATAAGACAACAGGAACTTTAACCTTGAACATGGGAAAATCCTTAGTCGGTTTCACTGTTTGGTCTGGAACTTTAGTCCTTGATTCTGGAAAAAGCTATGATATAAATGTAGCAACAAAGAACAGCAAGGTAAAAGGAATAAACCAATCAGATAACAAAGGAAATGAAGCAGACAAGAAGGAAAACAAAACCAAAGCCTCTGATAACAAAAGTTCTAACGGACAAGCAAACGCAAACAGCCAAGGCAAGAAAGCAGGACTTTTTGAAAAGATGAAAGGCTGGTTCGGGAAAAAATAAATCTTTTTTATTTTTCTTTTTTTATTTATTTTTTATTTTGTTTCTTTGTTCTCAGGGACGAAGAAGGGAAGGAAGGGGAAGTAGTTCTAAAAAGACAAAATTTATAAAGGTATATCAATTGATACACCCATGATATCTAGACTATTAAGAAGAGAAAACCCTACCGCAAGATACCCTAGGCTAGACACCGTACTTTCTTTAGAAGAATTCATAAAAGAACATGACGGTGAATTCAAAAAGAAGCAACTTTGGACAGCCTTACCTAAGAAGATGATATACCAATCTTTTTCTTTAATCTTAGACTATCTTATAGTCTCAAACAAGGTTTCTGTAGACTCTGAAGGAAAAATAGGATGGATATTCTACCCCGAAGATGTTGAGAAGCTTTTGAAAAAAACACATCTTTTATGGAGAAAGAAGTGAGGGAGAACAGAAAAGATTAAGAAGTTTTGAGTTTTGGAACATGAATGGGTGCAAAACAGTTTGACTATTACATTTTCGTAGACTACTCTGATAATTTAATTGGATATTTAATAATTGAACAAGCCAAAATAAAAGACCTGTTACCAAAAATATTCAGGTTTAGACATTATAGAGAATCTGGAGATAAAAGGCTCTATTTGAAGAATGTTAAAAACACTTTTAAAAGAGAAAATTTGTTGAGTTATTTTTTAAAACATAAAATAAGAGAAACTCGACAAAACATGGAAATATTTCTTGATATTGGAGAATTTATCAAAAACAACCCCAACTGTCTTATATTTGCCTCAATAGACAATAAACAGTATAACAACTTCCAAAACTTTGTTAAGATTGTTGATGGACAGAATATAAAGGTCATAAAGGAGAGCGAATTGAAAATCGGAACAGTTGAATATCAAATAAGCCTTATTTTAGACAATTGGTTGAACATTGAAAGACTGGACATATAAAACTTAAATTTTGAAGAAAACAGCATAGGGTAAGGAGGTCCGTCTATCCTACTAACCACGTCAAGCGTGGGGTTCTTCAGGTCCTGTTTCCCTATGATACACAC
>JBBTVE010000008.1:0-3961 GCA_038063395.1 Patescibacteria group bacterium | reverse complement strand
GTTTATACGCGAACATTATATGATTAGAAGCGCTCTTTTTATTTTTAACGCCAATATAGTTGATACGACCAAGGATATCGTTTGCGCCTACAAACCAAATATCGCGTTTTACGAAGCGTGCGGCAAAGACGGATTGTTAGCGCTCTATGACACGATTGCATACATTCATAGAGTTGCGCCTGATGTTCCGGTGATTCTCGACGCAAAGCGCGCGGACATCGGCAACACCAATGCCGGTTATGTGCAAGCGGCGTTTGAATATTTACAAGCGGACGCAATCACGGTTCATCCGTATCTCGGCGCCGAAGCGCTTCAGCCGTTTTTGGATTGTACGGACAAGGGCATTATCGTCCTCTGTCGCACTTCTAATCCGGGTTCGGACGAATTTCAGGACTTGTCCGTGAATGGCGAACCACTTTATTGCTTTGTGGCGCGCCGCGTCGCAAGGGATTGGAATAAGAACGGTAACTGTGCGCTCGTCGTCGGCGCGACGTATCCAGATGAACTTCGGAAAGTGAGGGAAATCGTCGGCGACATGCCAATCCTTATTCCAGGTATTGGCGCGCAAGGCGGCGATGTAAAAAAGACAGTTTTAGCAGGCAAGAACAACCGCGGACAGGGCATGATCATCAATTCGTCGCGTGGTATTATTTTCGCTTCCAAAGGCGCGGACTTCGCGGAAGTGGCTCGCCGTGAAACATTAAAGCTTCGCGATATGATCAATCAGTATCGTTGAACTTTCGCGCGATAAATCATAATCTAGGGCGACCAAGGTAACAACCGGGGTCGCCTTTTTTTTAACTTTTTAATCTGTCGCAAAATATTGTTTAACAGAGCGTAAAATAATAAAAACTCCTTATAAAATCTAAGTTTTTTATTGATTTACTATTGACAAAAAGAGAGAAAAAGTGTGAAACATTGTTTGCCGGCAAACAATTTGTAAAACTTTGTTACATTTGTTTGCCGACAAACATTTTTATAATTTAATAGAAATAATGTTTGTTGATAAACAATACTCGAGATTCTTACATATATTGTTGGTTGTTAAACATTGGTTTTGGGGATTTATTAGTTTATAATCATATAAAATGACTTACAGATCAGAAATAGGCCAATTTGGTGAAAATATCGCTTGTGAATATCTTATTAAACAAGGATATAAGATAATTGAGCGGAATTTTAGACAAAAATGGGGTGAAATAGACATAATTGCCAGGGCGCCAGACAAAACCCTAGTGTTTGTGGAGGTAAAAACCGTTCAAAGTGTTGGTCAACAAACAAATGTTTCAGCTGAAGATCAATTAACTGGCGCTAAACTTCAAAAACTCCAAAGAACCGCTTCTTTATACGCTGGCCACAATCAAGAATTGGTAAATAATGAAAAGGGGTGGCGGATAGATCTGCTCGCTCTAACAATAAAAGAGGGGGATTGCGCTGTTAAATATTATGAAAATATAACTAAATAATAATTATTTCATTGATTTTAATTATTTGATTTTGGTTGTTTTGGTTTGCATTTTGTCGATACAAAATTTTATCGGCGCGGCGTTTCATTGATTTTAATTATTTGATTTTGGTTGTTTTGGTTTGCATTTTGTCGATACAAAATTTTATCGGCGCGGCGTTTCCTTGGTGCAGTTGACTGCACTAACAAATAGAGTAAAATTATTTAAATAAATAAGATGGTTTAAAAATAAATAAAATAAATAAAATGGTTAATGTCAATAAAAAATATTTAGATAAAAATTTAAAAGAAAAAGCTTGGAATATTTTGTTAAAGCGGATAAAAAATGGCAAATCAGCTGACAATCTGGAAAAAAATTTAACTCGTTGGCTGACGCCCAAAGAAGTGGTGATGTTAGAAAAACGCCTGGCGATCAGTTATTTGCTTTTTAACGGCGTTCGGCATAATGAAATTAAAAGGATTCTTGATGTTTCTTCTCATACAATTACTTTTGTTAAAAGAAAATTAAAAAGGCGATTATAATTAAGATGAACATTTTCTTGAATTTATTAAGATGAACATTTTCTTGAATTTATTTATACGATATGGACGAATAATCCTTATCGGTGCAGTCAATTGCACCAACGGGAATTAAAGTAAATTCGAAATAAAAATAAAATAATAAATCAATCAAAAAAAAGGAAATAGGAAAAAGAAAAAAGAAAAAAAAGGAAATAAAAAAAAGAAAAAGAAGAAATGTTGTTGCTACCGCAAGCGGTAGCAACAGGGAAAAGAAAGAGAAGAAAAAAGAAAACCAAGCAAAAAATAAAAAAGAAAACCAAGTAAAGAAATAAAAAGACAAAAAGATGAGACTAGAATAAAAGGTGCATTCAACTGCACCAACTAAATTATTTAAATTATGTGGAAAATTGACGGTGGGCAAATCGCTCAAAGAATTATTGATAATCTTAAAAATCAGCCGACGCCAAAAAAAATTCTAGCGGCGGTTTTGGCTGGTGAAAATCAGGCATCAATTAGTTTTTTAAAACAAAAAGAAAAAATAGCTCAAGAGCTGGGCGTTGATTTTCGGATTTACCGATTTTCCACAGAGATTAAAAACGACGATTTGCGGAAAGAAGTTTTGAAAATCGCTTTGTTGAAAAAAGTTGGCGGAATGATAGTCCAATTGCCTCTGCCGGAACACATTAATAAACATTATATATTAAATGTTATTCCCCGCGAAAAAGATGTTGATGTTTTAGGCGAACGGGCGCTGGGCGCGTTTTATTGCGGTCGAAATCCGGTGCTACCGCCAGCGGTAGCAACGCTTGATGAAATACTTCAAACCATAAATTGTGGGCTACAAACTAAAAAAATTGCCGTTGTTGGCGCTGGTTTTTTAATCGGGAAACCAATCGCGGTTTGGCTGATGGATAATAAAATTAAAGAGTTGAAAATTTTTGAAAAAGGGAGCGACTTGTTGGAATTGAAAGAATATGACTTGGTTATTTCCGGAGTTGGTCAAGTTGGTTTGATAAAGCCAGAAATGCTGAAAGATGGCGCCGGAATTATTGATTTCGGTTATTCAATGGATGAAAACGGTAAAATTCGCGGCGATTTTGATGTTAGCCAAATGTCCCATGCCTACCGGCAGGCAGGAGATGTCAAAGGTCAATTGTCATTTTACACTCCCACCCCCGGCGGCACTGGGCCGATATTAGTTGCGAAATTATTTGAAAATTTTTATAATTTAAATAAAGATGAAAAACTTATTAAATAGTTTTAAATTTGCTTTTAACGGCATAAAAGACATCCTTATTTTTGAGAGAAATTTTAGAATAATGATTTTAATCTCCTTAATTGTAGTTGGGGGGATGTTTTATTTTCCTTTGATTAGATTGGAAAAAGCAGTTCTTTTAGTAATGATATTCTCCGTTTTAATTTTAGAGTTGATGAATGTAATTATTGAAAAAATTATGGATTTTCTCCAGCCTCAACATGATGAGCGGGTAAAAATAATTAAAGATTTATCAGCGGCCATAGTTTTAATTGCCAGTTTTGGCGCCGCCATCATCGGCTTAATAATTTTTCTTCCTTATATTTTTTAATCAAAGAAGACAAACTTTTAATTATTTTATTAAGATAATTTTTATTCGTTGTTTCAATATTTAAGCGAACCAGCGGTTCTGTGTTTGACGGCCTTAAATTAAACCACCAATCGTCAAATTCCATAGTTAACCCATCCAAACGAGAAATTTTTGTTGATTTATTTCTATATTTTTCTTTAATTTTTTTCAATAAATTTTTAAATTTTAATTCTTCAATTTTTATATTAATTTCTTCGCTTCTATAATATTGAGGTAGCATATTATTAAAATCAGCCAGAGAATACGGCAGTTTTGAAACGGCGTTGATAACTTCGATGGCTGCTAAAATTCCCGAGTCAAAATACGCCTTTCCCCCGCTAATATTTTTGAAAGCGAAATAATGGTGTCCAGATTGTTCGGCTCCAAAATC
>JBBTVE010000007.1:0-1128 GCA_038063395.1 Patescibacteria group bacterium | reverse complement strand
TTCTCAGTGTTCGTAGTTTTTCCGCTAACTCTTTCAATGAAACTGCGATATCAAACTTACTATCGGGTAGTTCAGATTTAAGAAGTTCGAATGCTGTTTGTGTTCGGTTCCAAACAACCAACTCATGCCCTTCTTTTATTAATTTTGCAGCCATTCGGCTGCCCATTTTACCAAGTCCTATAAATCCTATCTGCATATTAAACTATTTTCCCCCGAACTTTACTTCGCCTTGTAGCTTACTTATATTAATTTTTCTGGTGCGTCTAATGCTTTAATTACACCAACCGACGGATAAAAATTATTTGGATCATAAACAATACGCGGCTGAATGTAAGATTTTGTTCCAGGAAGAGACTTAAGCGGTTGAGCTAATTGATCTATTCTCTCCGCTACGGCTATAGGCAACTGTGTTAAAAAAACTCCATCATTTCTACTCAATCTCTTCCAGATCCTCTTGAATAAATGAGGATAAAGAATTTCTGGTACAGTATCTAACCCATCTCCTCCTCTACAAATAATTAAATCAAATGTCTCAACTCCTCTGTTTCTTTGCCATTCGTCAATTTTTCTCCATGTGCCATTGGAGGTTAGATCACCACTCAAAACATCTATTCCTAATCTTTTATCCATTTCTTTTAAATATTTCTCTCTGCCATCTACCAAAGTCACACAAAGACCGGCATCTACAGAGGACGGAGGGCTATCCTTACTTCGGGGATTTTTTAAATCGCGCAGGAAGCTTGCATCTCCTCCCATCAAATCTAAAACATTAGTAGTGCGCCCACTTTTTTTTCTTTCTAGAAGATAATCACGAAAAGAAGGAATTCCTAGCCCAACTCGCAAATCCTGAAACCCTCTATCATAGTGCTCTACCAAGCCTCCGTACATGCTCCAGACTTCACCTTTTATTCCATATTCATATTTAACGGCTCTCTCTTCTGCCTTTAACCATTTTTCAACCCCTCTCTTAGATTCTCTCAGCACTCCAATCGTTGACTGCTTCTTATCCTCGCTCATATTAAACTATTTTATCTCCAGCTTTTGTATTTCCCGCTGGCTCAAGAAGTATTGGTTGATCCTCTCCATCAACTGCCATAAGCATTCCCTGACTTTCAACGCCCTTAAACT
>JBBTVE010000006.1:0-1263 GCA_038063395.1 Patescibacteria group bacterium | reverse complement strand
CTGTTAAAAATGAACAAGACTATGAAATATTATTAAGAATTCCTAGACTTATAAATTATTTATCAGATAATAAAACTAATATTTATATTTGTACTAAAACAGATAAAAATAATCTTTTTAATTTGAGAAATAGATTAAGATTAACTTTTAATAATAATTTTAAAGACCAGATAATATATACTGAAGATATAGGTATAGATCCAAAGCCTTTTTGTGTATCCTTGCATTTATATATAGCATGTTTATCTAAATTAGGATTTAAAAAAATTATATTATTTGGAGCCGATGGAGGCGGAAAACATGGGAATTTGATAGAAAGTTATTATAAATCCGAATTAGTTAAAATAGATAAAGAATTATGTGGAAATTTAAGTTATAATATAATAGGCGATAGTTGCAACATAAATTCAAGTTATGAATCTTTAATGATGAAAACATTGGGATATATACCAAAAGTATTTAATACATCGAAAGATAGTTTATATACAGTTTTCCCTAAAATAACTTACGAAGAGGTTTTAAATAACTTATGAAATATCCAGATAATTTTTTAAATCAAATAATAGAAGGAGGTTGTTTAGAAGTTATAAAATCTATTCCTAATAATACTATTGATCTAATTATTTTAGATCCTCCATATTTAACCACTAATCAAAAATGGGATAAAATTGAAATAGTTACAGAGAAATTATCAGAGGAATTATTTAGAATAGCCAAAGAAAGTTGTTCTTTATATGTTTGGTGTGGTATAGGAGAAAAATCTCAAAGTTTAATTAGATGGTTTCCTATTTTTTCTAATAATTGGTGTTTTAAAGATTTAATTACTTGGAAAAAGAATAGAGGAATTGGTATGCGTAAAGGTTGGTTATATACAAGAGAAGAAATAATGTGGTTTGTTAAAGATAATAAAAAATTTATTTGGAATGAAAAAGAACAATATAGCGATGACGAAAGAAAATTAAAAGGATTTTATAAAGATGGAAAATCTCTTTCTGAGAAAATGAAAAGTAAATTTAAAAGGTTTACTAATGTATGGACGGATATTAATGAAATAACATTTGCTAATAATAAAGAATGGAAAACATTTCATAAATTACATCATACACCAAAACCTCTAAAGGCTATCGAAAGAATAATTAAATTACATACAAAAGAAAATGATATTGTTCTTGATCCCTTTATGGGAAGCGGGACAACTGCTGTAGCCTGTAAGAAATTATTTAGGAACTTTATTGGAATTGAAAATAATGAAAAATATATTGA
>JBBTVE010000005.1:0-1552 GCA_038063395.1 Patescibacteria group bacterium | reverse complement strand
GAGTAAAAATCAAATATGTTTCAACCGGAGGAGAAAGAACCGAGATTATAAAAATATAACGTTTATTATGGAAAAAAGACAAAGGCAGCCACTGCCTCTTACGGAATTAACAGCCATAACCATTTTGGATGGACGGAATCGACCGGATGTCGCAGAGCTTGCTCCTTATGTTTCAGAATTCGGTATTATCAAAACTAGGGTTGAGGTTGAGGCAAGATATCTTGTTGCATTATCTGACGTCGGAGTAGTAAGACCCTTAACGCCTGTTGAAAAGAAAAAACTCTTGTCTTTCGGAGAAAGAATTTCATTTTCCGATGCCAAAAAAATCAAAAAAATCGAGGAGGAAACCGATCACGACGTCAAGTCAATGGAACGCGCATTCAGAGCTATGCTGTCGGGGACATCCATGGAAGATTTAACAGAAAAGGTTCATTTTGGATTAACCTCCGAAGACGTTAACAATATAGCATACCGCCTTATACTAAAGCGCGTTACTCAAGATGTATCTCTTCCTGCGCTCGATGGACTTCTTGATGATCTTCTGGAAAATGCCAAAGCCTACAAAAAAACTCCAATGCTCGCCCGAACGCACGGGCAAGCAGCTGTTCCGACAACGTTAGGTCATGAAATTGCAGTCTTTTCCAGAAGACTCAATAAGCAGGTTCGCCAACTTGAAAAATATCCGCTTGAGGGAAAACTTACAGGCGCAGTTGGTAATCTTAATGCATTAAATGACAGCTATCCTGATATTGATTGGATTTCTTTTGCTCAAAATTTTGTCCGCTCCTTTGGTTTTAGCCCCAATCTCACTACTACTCAAATAGCCCCTTATGAAGACATGATTGAATATTTCCAGCACTATTCCCGTATTAATAATATACTTTTAGATTTTGATCAAGACGTGTGGCGTTATATCAGTGACCATTGGTTTACGCAAGAACTTAAAGAAGGTGAAGTTGGTTCTTCCACAATGCCGCAAAAAATAAATCCAATAAAATTTGAGAATAGCGAGGGTAATTTGGGAAAAGCAAATGCAATATTTGAATTCTTTTCCAGAAAACTGCCTGTTTCCCGGCTTTCCCGTGATTTATCAGACAGTACTGTTATAAGAGAGATGGGGGCTCCCCTTGGATGGTCGCTTCTGGCATACAAAAATACAAGAAGGGGACTTGCACGCGTTTCTCCCAATACTAAACTCATAGCTCGAGCTTTAAACGAAGATTGGTCAATTCTATCAGAAGCAGCTCAAACAAGAATGCGAAAATACGGAGTGGATGATCCTTATTCCATAATGAAAAAAATAATCCAAGGCAGAAATGTTGGGAAAGAAGAGTGGACTCAGATTGTTGAACAGCTACCTCTTTCCGATGAGCAAAAAGAAGATCTTAAATGTCTAACACCCGAAACATATATTGGACTTGCAGTAGAATTAACAGAAAAAGCTATAGAAGAAATAGAATCTTCAAGAAAAAAATAAATTATTCCCACTCCATTGTCGCAGGAGGTTTTGTTGTTATATCGTAAACTACCCGGGAGACTCCCGGAACTTCAT
>JBBTVE010000004.1:973-1276 GCA_038063395.1 Patescibacteria group bacterium | reverse complement strand
TTGGCTTATAAATCTTCCTGATAGTATTACTCTAAAGTTACTAAATAACGCAAATCAAAAATTAAAGAACCTTTACTACGAAATAGTTACTATATAAAAGATAGCTTTAAAAATGCCTTCTTGCCTCCTGTTTAAGATGCTATTAGAAGAATTGATTTCAATCGGATTTGAAAGAGAAGAAGCGCAAAAATTAGCTGGAAGCAGGGATTTTCATCATAAAAGAAAAACTCGTCAAGAATTAATAGATTTATTTAATCAAATATCAAAGGTTTATGGGTGTGACCTTGAAGGGGTTAAGAGAGC
>JBBTVE010000004.1:0-873 GCA_038063395.1 Patescibacteria group bacterium | reverse complement strand
TATACTAATTCATCCTCAATTTGCAGGATTAGACCATGAAAGGGTTGTAAGACAAGGAATAGAAGTTTATGGAGCTGCTAATGAAGATAGGATTAAGAGAGCTATACTAATTCATCCTCAATTTGCAGGATTAGACCATGAAAGGGTTGTAAGACAAAAAACAAGATTAGGAAGAATGGCCGGATTGTCTGACGGAGAAGCAATCAATTATCTTTTAGACCTGCCTGTTTTAACAAGTTACAGCGCGAAAAGATATCTTGCGGCGTTTGACATTGGAAGACGGCTTGAAAGAGAAGGTTTTCCACAAGATGAAAACATATTAAAAGCATTTTTCTCCTATTTTGGCAAAAGCCCTTATGTTCCAGACTCTGATAGAAGAAGAATCTCACAAGTTGTTAGTGATAAGGGGCCGCCTTTATTAAAAACAATGAGAAAAATATTAGAAAAATCAAAAAGTCCTTGAGTTCACCTCGGCTTAAACCTCAAGAACCAATGGTTCTTGATGGCACAAGAGAATTGATTACACGTTCAATTCTCTGTGCAGAAAATCCCCTTTAACAAGGATTTTCTTGCAGTCAAGAATCTCAATTCTTGATGAGACGAGGTTTGTGTGGGACTCATCAAAAACTTTTAGTTTTTGAATGCCATCAAGAATGCAATTGTCAGCATTCTTGAGATGTGTGGTTTTAACGTTCGTGACATAAAAAAATAAAGAAAATCGCTAAATTTCCTACCAAATCGGAGCAAGCTGTGGGGTATTCGACCCAAAAGTTCTAATAAAAAACGTTTATAAACCGCCTATCTTTAAACAGATATGAAAAAGAGCGCGATTATTATTCTTATAGTACTTATTATCGGAATAGGGATATTCTT
>JBBTVE010000003.1:2822-14240 GCA_038063395.1 Patescibacteria group bacterium | reverse complement strand
AGGGCTTTTAATATTTTTCGTGTTTCCCAAAATCATTTCTATCTTTTCGGGTTTTCAAGCTCAACTGCCTTTGAGTACGAGAATTTTAATCGCTTTCGTCAATTTTATGACGAACTATTTTTTGTGGTTGATTATCATTTTTGTCGTTTTGGCGGTTCTAATGTGGTTTTTATTTAAAATTAATCGGGTGAAATTTTTGTATCATCGGTTTATTTTAATGATGCCTTTTATCGGCGGCGTGGCGCGCAACATCAATATGACGAATTTCGCCAGAACATTAGGTTCGTTGTTGAAAAGCGGAATAAAAATAGTTGACGCGATTTTAATCACGGCGGACACTATCCCAAATTTGGTTTATGGAAAAAAATTGAAAGAAATTGCCGAAAGGGTTAGGGGCGGAGAATCGATGTCTCATTACATGATTCAAGAAGAAAAATTTTTTCCGGCGATTTTTTCTCAAATGGTTGAGGTGGGAGAAACTACCGGCCATCTTGATGAAAACCTCACTTACTTGGCAAATTTTTACGAAGCGGAAGCGGATGAAGTATTTAAAAATCTTTCAACTGTTTTAGAACCGATTCTTTTATTGGTAATGGGAGTAATAGTCGGTTTTATCGCGGTTTCGGTCATTACGCCGATTTATAAGATTGCCGGCGGACTTGGCCTTTAATTGAAATGACAAATAAGGGGTTTACATTCATTGAAATTATAATCGCGGTTGCCATTTTGGTTTTGATTTTCGGTTTAGGAGGTAATATGGGATTAAATTTTTATCGTCAATATTTAAGAGAACAATCAAAGAGCGATTTGACGACAATTTTAAAAAAAGCCCGTTCTCGAGCCATGGCTGACATTAATCAATCGAATCACGGCGTTTATGTGGGCGAAAATCAATATATTCTTTTTCAAGGGAGTTCTTATTTAAGCAGAACGACGGAATATGATCAGGCGTTTGACAAGGCGTCGGGAATTTCAGCCAGTGGTTTAGACGAAATTGTTTTTGAACGCTTTCGCGGTAACTCTTCCGCTTCCAGCACGATAATTTTAACGGATGTTTTCACTAATAAGACAAAAACGATAGAAATTAATTATGAAGGCAGAATTAATTAAAGAAAAAGGACAATCTATTCTTGAGGTCTTAATCGCTTTGGGGGTTTTGGCAATGAGTTTATCAGCCGCGATTTATTTATTTTTCAGCGGCCAATCAATGTTAATTGATTCCCGTTTAAATCAAAAAGCGCTGTATTTGGCGCGGCAAAATATGGAAGAAGCGCGGCTCGGCGCTATTTCTAATTTTAATAGTCTGCAAAGTTCTTCAAGTATGGAGAACGGTTTCTTAAAAGAATTAATCGTTGAGCAAACGGCGGGGGATACAAAAAAAATAATCAGCCGTGTTTCTTGGAATCCGACGCCGTTAAGAAATTCAAAAAAAGAGCTTGTCACTTATTTGACTAATTGGCGGAGTGTTTCTTCAGGCGCCGGTGGCGCGGCTGGCGGAGGCGGTTCACCGCCAACTGGGGATTGGGCTAATCCGAGAACATTAACAAGTGTTGATATCGGGCCTGGCAATGAAGGCACGGATATTGAGGTAAAGAGTTCTTACGCTTATTTAACGAGCGAGGCTTCGGATGTTAATAAGCCGGATCTGTTTATTTTTAATGTTTCCGATCCTTCTTCGCCGATTTTAACAAGCCAAACAAATTTTGGAATTAAAGGATTAAATTCCTTAAATATTTCCGGCAATTATTTATACGCCGTTTCCAATGACGATAGTCAGGAATTTTTAATTATTGACATTTCTAATCCGGCTTTGCCGACCAAAATTTCTTCAGTCAATCTTTCCGGCAGCAGCAACGGAATAACGGTTTTTTATAAAAACAATTTCGCTTATGTTGGTCGGGCCAGCGGCGCGGCGCAGGAATTTGTTATTATTGACGTTTTCAATCGTTCCAGTCCTCAATATTATTCCGGCTTATCCGGCGTGGGCGGAGAAATAAACGACATTTTTGTTTTTAATAACCGCGCTTATTTGGGGACCGAAGATGATAATAACGGTTTGACCATTGTTAATGTCGGCGATCCGGCGAATCCTTCCAAAATCGGCTCTTTAAATGTCGGTGAACATGTTTACGGCGCGTATCTTACCGCTGAATCTTCGGCATTTGTCGGCGGAAAAACGAAATTTTACATTACTGATGCTTCTAATCCGGCCAGCGTTAATGTGATTGGTTCAATCGCCACCGGCGGAAAAGTAAACGATGTGGTAACAGCCGGAACATTAGCTTTTCTGGCAACCGGTAATTCCACTAAAGAATTTCAAGTAATTAATTTCGCCACTTCAAGTAATCCAATTCTTAATTCTTCTTTTAATTTTCCTCAGCAAGCGACTGGTGTCGATTATTTGAATAATCTTATTTATATGTCCGTGCGCAGCAATGACGCGTTAAGAATTATCACTTCTCAATGACAAAAGGGTTCACTTTAATAGAAATTCTTATTTATCTGGCTTTGGTTTCTTTGATTGCGACTATTTCCATTGCCTCGGTTTATCCGTTAATAGACAATTATTATCGTAGTCAGGCGCGATTGGATATTGAGAGTGAAACTAATTTTTTAATGAGAAAAATAAATTGGGCATTGATGGGAGCTTATTCAATTAATCAACCGGCATCCGGCGGCACTTCAACGATTTTTTCCGTAAATAAAGAAGGATTTTCTCAAAATCCAATAGCCTTTGATGTCAGTTGCGAAAATCTCAGAATTTCTTTGGCAGGCGCGGAGCCGATTGTTTTGAATAATGTTAATGTTAAAATAGAAAAAGCGGAGTTTGAAAATATTTTCCAATCCGGCTTGCCGTCGTCAGTCGGTATTGAATTGTCGGTTAAACATTCAAATCCAAAATCAAACGCTTCAACAACGATTAAGGTGAAAATAGGGTTAAGGAAATAATTAAAAATTATATGGAAAACGGCTATCTCGCCATTACTTCGGCAATCATTCTTTCAATAATCGCGATGGTTTTGGCCGTAGGGTTGAGCTTTTCTTCTTATTTCGGTTTATCGGATATTCAGGATGCGAATCTAAAAGAAACAAGCGTCGCGCTCGCCGAGGCCTGCGTTGATAAAGCCCTTCTTAGTTTGGCTCAAAATATTAATTACACCGGCAATGAAATTATCGCGGTGGGCAGCAGCACTTGTTCAATATTGCCGACGGAAATATCTTCCACTTATAAAATTATTAAAACCGGAGCTAATTTTAGCGGCGCGGTCACTAATCTAAAAATAACGGCGGTAACCTCTTCTCCTTTTGAAATTTTAAAATGGGAAGAATATTAAAAAAATGATTAAACAAGGATTCACTCTTATGGAAATTTTAATTGTCATGGCCATTATGGCTATTTTGACGACTTCGGTATTGATAATAATCAATCCTTTCCAGCAATTTGCTCAAGCGCGTAATAATCAGCGTTTGTCCCATATTATGACTATACTTAATTCAGTCAGCCAATATATGACGGACAATAACAATAGCCTTCCGTCGGCTATTAGCGGACTGGCCACAAGCACTTTCAAGGAAATTTGCATGACCGACGCCGCCAGTTGTTCTAATCTCATTGACCTTTCGGTTTTGACTAATAATGAACTTTATTTGGTTTCTTTGCCCATTGATCCGTCATGTTCAACAAGCGGTTGCGGTTCGGCTTCAGGCACGGGTTATTGGATTTCTCGAAGCGCTAATAATAGAATAACGGCTTATGCCACTTCTTCAGAATTGGGAAAAGACATTAGAGCGACTCGATAAAATTATTTATAATTTGAGGTTTTTTGCCTTCTTTTTGAATTTTAACAAGTTTTAATTTATTGTCTTTAATTTTGGCTTCTAAAAGTTTTATTCGTTTGCCTTTAATAACGGTAAAAGTTCCGGGCTCGGGGTTAAGAGCTCGGATTTTTCTGTCAATTTCGGCGGCAGTTTTTCCTTCTCCTTTTTGAGTTTTTTCTAAATCTTCCGGATTTATAAAAGCGTCTTCGGTTTTGAATTTTTTCGTATAAGTGGCTTCAGATTCGTTTTGCGGTTTCGCGTTTTTGATTTTTTCTTTTATATTTGAGAGCGTTTCAATTAAAAGGTTCGCGCTTAACTCCGCCAGTTTTCGCATTAAAGTTTCATAATTATCGTTGGTGGTTATCGGCAAATGGCTGGTGGCTAAAATTAGTCCATGGTCAATTTTTTCGTCCATTAAAAAAAGCGTTGTTCCGGTTTCTTTATCGCCGTTCAAAATAGCGGTTTGAATTGGCGTTGGACCGCGGTGTTTAGGAAGCAATGAGGGATGAATGCCGATAGTTCCAAAATGGGGGATTTCTAAAATTTCTTTAGGAATGATTTTGGAATAAGCGGCAACGATGAAAAAATCGGGCTTGTGATTGAGCAATTGAGTGATTAAGTGATTATCTAACTTTTCCGGCTGTAAAATTTCAATTCCATTTTCTATTTTCTGATTTCTAATTACTAATTTGGTCGGCGGAGGGGTAATTATTTTTTTTCTGCCAACGGGCTTGTCGGGATTACATGCTACCGCTTGCGGTAGCAAACTGGCTTTAATTAGTTTTTCCAAAATAATGGCGGCGAATTCGGGACTGCCGAAAAAAATGAATTTCATTTTCTATAAATTTCTATTAATTTCCGTTTTATGGAGATTTTTTGCCCTATCAATAAACAAAATCCCGTTAAGGTGGTCTATTTCGTGTTGGAAAACTCTAGCTAAAAGTTCTTCGGCCTTAATTTTCTTTTTTCGGCCATAGCGATCATATCCTTCCAAAGTTATTTTTTCCGGTCGTTCAACTTCGCCGTAAATTCCCGGCACGCTTAAACATCCTTCTTCCATAATCGTTTCTTTCTTGGAAAATTTAGCAATTTTGGGATTAAAGATAATATAGGATTTCATTGATTTTGACGATGGTAAAATTATTTTATTATTTTTACCTCTTTTTAACGGTTCATCGGAAATTTGCGCTACAAATAATTGAAGATCTAAACCAATTTGATTAGCTGAAAGACCAATGCCATTGGCCTTAATCATGGAACTTTTCATTTTTTTAATCAGTTCGTCAATATCTTTTTTAGAGTGTTTGGAAAAATCAAAATTAGCGGTTTTTATCCGCAGGAATTTTTCTTCAGTTTTGTTATTAATTGTAAAAATTTGCATAAATATGTATAATTAAATTATATCGTAAACAGGTGTTAAAATCTACAAAAATAGGAATAATAAATAAGCTATGAATAATTTAGAGGGAACGCCGCCAGAAAAATTGAATAAAGAAAAATTAATGCTGATTATTGAGGAAAAAATCGACAAAAAAATAAAAGAAGAGGGAATTGATGCGAATGAGATTGCCGGAATAGCCGAAAATTTGAAAAATAAAGGATTATTCCTCGCCGGCGATGAATTGCAAGAAGAAGCGTTTAAAATCTATAGGCAAAATTTAATTGACAGAGAATTTGAAAAGGAACTGGAGAAGAAATAAAAAATATTGCTACTACCGATTGCGGTAGCAGCTTTTACTTTTTCTTTTTAGAACTTCTTAAAAGATACGGATGGGTTTTCATCAGCACTTTCATAAAATATCCGCCTTTGTTTTCTATATTTTTTCTTTCGGCAACGTCTTTGGCAATGCTTAAAAGATGGTTTTGGTCGTGTTCTTTTGCTAGCTTAATGTAAAGCGATTTGTGTTTTTCGTCGTTTAAAAGTTGGGCAATCAGAAGGCCGGTAAACTGGTATTTTTTGTAGACATGGCTTGTTTTGGCTCGTTCTCTGAGGGTTTTTAAGTAATCCCCATCTTCCATTTCTTTGTTATTCATTGTTTTTATTGTATTATAAAAAGATGTACGAGGCAAAAAATTACGACAATTTAATCGGCATCGCCGGTTTAAGCGAACAATTGCTTAAAAATCATTTTACTCTTTATCAGGGGTATGTGAATAATTTTAATAAGCTTAACGATATTTTGGCGGCGATGGAAAAAGAAGGAAAATTTGGAACGCTGGAATTTGCGGAATTAAACAGGCGGCTTGGTTGGGAATTTAACGGAATGCGGCTTCACGAATTATATTTTGGTAATTTAACTAAAGAGCCGAAAGCGATTAGTAAGGACTCGGAATTATTCAAAAAAATAGAAAAAGAATGGGGAAGTTATGAAATGTGGGAAAAGGATTTTAAGGCGATGGCGGCGATGCGCGGAATTGGCTGGATTATCCTTTACTATGACAAAGAAGCGGACAGATTATTCAATGTTTGGATTAATGAGCACGATGTCGGTCATTTTGCCGGCTGTCAACCGCTTTTGGTAATGGATGTTTTTGAGCACGCCTATATGCTTGATTACGGGATAAAGCGAGCGGATTATATTGAGACGTTTATAAAAATAATTAATTGGGAAGTTGTTGGAGCAATATTAAAATAAAATATGTTTTCTTCTCGCCATTTAATTTTATTGCTGGTTTTTTTGGCGATTTTTGATTTTTTTGTTTGGTCAGAGATTGTTTTCGGCGATGTAAGAATAGATAAAAATTCAGAAGTTTATTTTTTAAATATCGGCCAGGGCGATAGCGAATTGATAAACTTGGCCGGCGGAGTTCAGATTTTGATAGACGGCGGGCCGAATAAAAAAGTTTTGGATGAGTTGGCTTCTATTTTACCGATAACCGACCGCTATATTGATTTAATTGTTTTGTCTCATCCTCAATATGATCATTTTGCCGGCTTGATTGATGTTTTAAAGCGATATCAGGTTGGCGCTTTTATTCATAACGGCCGAAGAGGAGAAATTAAAGCTTTTAGCGACTTAGAAAAAGTTTTAGAGGAAAACAAAATTAAAACAATTGTTTTAGCTCAAGGAGATAAGATTAAATATAAAGATAATTGGCTGGATATTATTTCTCCCAATTCCGATTTTTTGCAAAGTAAAGAATTAAACGATACAAGTTTAGTGATAAGTCTGTGGAGCGCGGGAGCGAAATTTTTATTCACCGGCGATATCGGTTTTAAGGTGGAGGATTATTTAGTGAAAAACTTTGATATTAAAAGCGATGTTTTGAAAGTCGGTCATCACGGCTCAAAATATTCTTCGGACGAGGAATTTTTAATAAAAGTAAATCCGAAAATTTCGGTTATTGAAGTCGGCAAAAATTCTTACGGCCATCCGACAGGTCAGGCGTTGAACAGATTGGCTTCGGTTGGTTCGCGTATTTTCCGCACAGACAACGACGGAACAATTAAATTGGTAATAGGCGAAAATAAAATTGATATTTTAAAGAGAAAATGATAATTTGAATGAATGATTCTTTCGGACAGAGATTTAAAAAAAGTTATAAAAGAAGGAAAATTAATATTTAAACCGAAGTTGGATAAAGACCAAATTGGACCGGCTTCAATTGATTTAAAATTGAGTCCGGTTTTTAAGGTTTTTCACACGGAAAAGCAAAGTCTTTTGGATATCAGAAGGGGATTGCCTAAAGAATTTATGAAAACTTACAAAATGAAAGACAAGAACGATTATTTTATTATTCATCCAAATAATTTCGTTTTAGCCAGTACCATTGAACATATAAAAGTTCCCGACAATATGATGGTCAAAGTTGAGGGAAAAAGTTCTTTGGCAAGAATGGGAATTCTGGTTCATACCGCCGGTTTCGTTGATCCGGGATTTGAAGGAACGCTTACTTTGGAAATCAGCAATCAATCTAATTTAGCCGTTACTTTATATCCGGAAATGTATATTTGCCAAATAGCGGTTCAGTATTTATCGTCAGCGGCGGAAACTCCCTACAACAAAAGAAAAAAATCTCTTTATTCAAAACAAAAAGGACCGACCGAGGTGAAAATAAAAAATCTTTTTTAATAATGAGGACTTTAATTAAAGAAATAATTAATAAAGAAAACGAAACAGTTGAATTGATTGGTTGGGTGGCAACTCGTCGCGACCATGGCAAATTGATTTTTATTGATTTGAGAGACAGAAGCGGTTCGTGTCAGATTGTTTTTTTGCCAAAACCGGAAGAACTTCATTCTTTAGCGGATAAGTTGCGTTCGGAGTTGGTTGTAAAAATTATTGGCAAAATCAATCACCGGCCTAAAGGAATGGAAAATCCGGAAATTGAAACCGGTGAATTTGAAATTCAAGCGGAGAAATTAGAAATTTTGAATCAGGCGGAAGCATTGCCGATTGCCATTGACACCAATGGTTATGAAATCGGCGAAGAATCAAGAATGAAACACCGTTATCTTGATTTGCGCCGGCCGCGACTTCAAAAAAATTTGAAAATGCGGGCTGAAATTATTAAATTCATCCGTGATTTCTTGGCGGAAAGGGATTTTATTGAAATTGAGACGCCGATTTTGGGAAAATCTACGCCTGAAGGCGCCCGTGATTATTTAGTTCCCAGCAGGTTCCATCCCGGAAAATTTTATGCCTTGCCTCAATCGCCCCAGCAATATAAGCAATTATTAATGGCCGCCGGTTTTGAAAAATATTTTCAGATTGCCAAGTGTTTTCGGGATGAAGACACTCGCGGCGATCGCCAGCCGGAATTCACTCAACTTGATTTGGAAATGAGTTTTACCGACGAAAACGAAGTAATGACTTTAATAGAAGAAATGTTGATTTCCTTGGCTGGAAAGTTTTTTCCCGGAAAAAAAATCTTGCAAAGGCCGTTTTCAAAAGAATTATACGGTCAGGTTATGGAAAAATATCAAAGTGATAAGCCGGATTTAAGATCTGATAAAAACAATAATAACGAATTGGCTTTTTTGTGGGTAAAAGATTTTCCGCTTTTTGAATATTCGGAAACGGAGAAAAAATTGGTTTCAATGCATCATTTGTTTACTTCGCCTCATCAAGAAGAGTTGGATTTATTGGAAAAAGAGCCGATAAAAATTCGAGCCCGAGCTTATGATATTGTTTTGAACGGCGAAGAAATCGGCGGCGGTTCAATTAGAATTTATCAAAGAGATTTACAAGAAAAAATTTTTAAAATTCTCGGCTTGAAACCGGAAATTTACAAAGAGCAATTTGGCCATATGCTTGAAGCGTTTGATTTGGGGACTCCGCCTCATGGGGGCATTGCTTTAGGCCTTGACAGATTGTTGGCAATTTTGTTAGATGAACCGAATATCCGCGAAGTAATCGCGTTTCCAAAAACCGGCGATGGAAAAGATTTAATGATGAAAGCGCCGAGTGAAGTTGAAGAAAAACAATTAAAAGAATTAAATATAAAATCCATAAATAATAAATAATAAATGAATATTAAAGAAGAAAAAACTTTAGTTGTAATTAAACCCGATGGAGTTAAAAGGGGATTAGTTGGCGAGATTGTCAGCCGTTTTGAAAAAACCGGATTGAAAATTATCGGACTTAAAGCCGTTAAGATTAGTGAAGAGATGGCCCTCAAACATTACGGCTACAATGACGAATGGTTTGAAAAAGTTGGGCAGAAAGTTAAAGATTTTTATATTAAAATAGGTTTTGATCTTGGAGAAAATTTTAGTAAATTAAGCAACAAAGAAGTCGGTCAATTAATCCAAAAATGGAACGCAGATTTTCTTCAAGAAGGTCCGGTGGTGGCGATAATTTTGAAGGGTTATGGCGTGGTTGAAGCGATTAGAAAAATAGTGGGGTCAACTTATCCTTCGGACGCTTTACCCGGAACAATCAGGGGCGATTATGCCATTGAATCTCCGATTGTCGCCAATATTGAGCAAAAAGCCGTTAGGAATTTGGTCCACGCTTCCGGTACGCCGGAAGAAGCCGAATTGGAAATTGAGCTTTGGTTTAAAAAAGACGAAATTTGCGAATAGGGGATTTAGGGATTGCTTTTTTTATTTTTTTGATATATAATATAGTTGAGCCTTGGTCGTGATTGTCGATCAAAGTGATTTTTACGGGAGGACAACAGTATTTTAGCTCTTGGGCTGAAATTGAGTCCATCCACCTGAATTTAGTCGTAACAATCCAACAACTAAGGCTCACTCAAAATCCATCATTGCGATGGATTTTGCGTTAAGGTACTATTAAACTTATGCGTCAATGTGAACTTTGCGGAAAAGGATCGATTGTCAGAGGAGCGCGAAAAAAACTCCGCGGACAATATAATCCTACTCCCAAAAAAAGAAAATATCCCAATCTCCAAAAAAGTCGGTTGCCTGATGGCCGACGAGTTTTGATTTGCGCTCAATGTTTAAGGACTTTAGCGAAGAAAGCGAAATAGTTTTTTAGCCGGGCTGTAGTATACCGGCAGTACGCATGCATGGGGTGCATGTAGACCGGGTTCAATTCCCGGCAGCCCGACGAATATACGAAAACAGCCACGTTCGTAGGCGTGGCTGTTTATTTATGAAATTTATCTGATATTATAAAAATAATGGATCAAATTATCGTTAAATTATTTTTATATCTGACAATTGTTGTTTCGGCGGTTTTTCACGAATACGCTCACGGATTCGCGGCATATCGACTGGGTGATTCAACGGCTAAAAACGAAGGCCGGTTAACTTTAAATCCTTTGGCTCATTTGGATCCTATTGGCACAGTGATCCTACCCCTTTTTTTATTATTATCTTCGGGGATGTTCATTGGTTGGGCAAAACCGGTACCGTACAATCCTCATAATTTAAGAGATAAAAAATATGGCGATTTAAAAGTGGCGATTGTCGGACCTTTAACTAATTTGGCAATTGCGATTGTTTTGGGATTGATTTTAAGATTTTTCGAATTTTTCACGTTTTACGCGGGTCAGCCTATTTTTTTAGAATTTATTGGATTAATAGTTTATATCAATATCTTTCTAGCTTTATTCAATTTAATCCCTTTCCCTCCGCTTGACGGATCGAAAGTTATTATGAATTTATTCCCGAAATTTTGGCGATATTTTGAACAAATAGGATTTTTGGGAATTTTTATCGCTTTATTTTTTGCTTTTTTCTTTATTTCGCCGATCGCTCAATTTATTTTCAAAGTTGTTGTAGGCCATAGTTTTGGATTTTAAGGGTTGACATCAACTATTAGTTTGTTAATCTATAGGCAAATCCCAATCGGATTTTTTAGTTTATGCCGACAATTCATCAATTAATTAAAAAAGGGAGAAAGAGCATTGGCAAAAAATCCAAATCTCCGGCTTTGGGTTTTTATTTCAATACCGTTTTAAACAAACCGGTTTATTCTGTTTCGCCTTTTAAGCGCGGCGTTTGCGTAAAAGTTTTTACCACAACGCCGAAAAAACCAAATTCCGCTTTGCGAAAAGTCGCCAGGGTGAGATTGAGCAACGGTATGGAAGTGACGGCTTACATTCCCGGAATTGGCCACAATCTTCAGGAACATTCGGTGGTGGTAATCAGAGGCGGTCGGGTTAAAGATTTGCCGGGCGTCAGGT
>JBBTVE010000003.1:0-2812 GCA_038063395.1 Patescibacteria group bacterium | reverse complement strand
CGTTGTCAGGGGAGTGCTTGATACTGCCGGAACGGACGGTAGAAAACAAGAAAGAAGCAAATACGGAGTAAAGAGACCAAAATAACGCGATGAGAAAAAAACGACAATTCAAAAAAGAATATCAACCCGATGTGGTTTATGATAACACCGTTGTTTCCCGGTTTATTAATTATTTAATGAGAAAAGGGGAAAAATCGGTTGCTGAAAAAGTTTTTTATAAATCTTTGGAAAATATAAAAAAAGAAACAAAACAAGAACCTTTGGCGATTTTTGAAAAAGCGCTTGAGAATGTTTCGCCGCAGATAGAAGTTTTTTCAAAAAGAGTGGGCGGAGCGAATTATCAGGTGCCGAGAGAAGTCAGACCCGAACGACGATTTTTTTTGGCTTGCAATTGGATTATCAGGGCCGCTCGGACGAAAAAAGGCAAATCAATGGCGGAAAAATTGGCGGAAGAAATTTTAGCCGCTTTTAAAAATGAGGGCGCGGCAATTAAGAAAAAACACGATATGCATAGAATGGCTGAAGCTAACAGGGCTTTCGCTCATTTCGCCCGATAATTCATGCGTCAATATTCTCTTGAAAAATACAGGAATATCGGCATTATCGCTCACATAGATGCCGGTAAAACAACCGTTTCCGAACGGGTTCTTTTTTATACGGGCGTTTCTCATAAAATTGGTGAAGTTCATGAAGGAGAAGCGATCATGGATTGGATGGAACAGGAAAGGGAAAGAGGGATTACTATTACTGCCGCCGCCACGACTTGTTTCTGGACTTCAACGAGATTGCTTCAGGGAATTTCCGACGAAAAAGAGAAAAAAGATATTAGGGATATCAGCGAATACCAGATAAATATTATTGACACGCCGGGCCATGTTGATTTTACGGTAGAAGTTGAAAGGTCTTTAAGGGTGTTGGACGGCGGAGTGGTTGTTTTTGACGGCGTTGCCGGCGTAGAGCCGCAATCGGAAACTGTTTGGCGCCAAGCGGATAAATATAATGTTCCGAGAATAGCTTTTATAAATAAACTTGATAGAACGGGGGCTAGTTTTGAAAAATCTTTTGGCTCAATTATCGAACGTTTAACGCCGAATGCCTATCCCTTGCAGTTGCCGATCGGTTTAGAATCAAATTTTCAAGGAGTAATTGATTTAATTGAGATGAAGGCGATGACTTTTGAGGGCGAACGCGGCGAAACAATTATTGTCAAAGAGATCCCGGAAAATTTAAAAATTGAAGCCGAAAAAACGAGGCATAATTTAATTGAAAAAGTCTCTGAATACAACGATAGTTTGATGGAAAAATATCTTGGAGGCAAGGAAATTTCCAAGGAAGAAATTCGCAAAGCTGTTAGAGAGGCGACGATTAGCGGAAAATTTATTCCGGTTTTTTGCGGCTCGGCTTTGAAAAATAAAGGGGTTCAGCTTTTGCTTGACGCGGTTCTTGATTATCTTCCTTCGCCGCTTGACCTTGAACAATTTAAGCCGATTAAGGGATTAAATGTTAAAACAGGCGAAGAGATTATTCGTCAGCCAAAAGATGAAGAACCATTTACCGCTTTAGCTTTTAAAGTTGCTTCAGATCCTTATGTCGGAGCGTTGACTTATTTTAGAATTTATTCAGGCGTTCTTAAAAAGGGGAGTTATGTTTTAAACTCCACAAAAGAAGAACAGGAAAGAATCAGCCGTATTGTTAAAATGCACGCCAATAAAAGGGAAGAAGTTGAAAAACTTTATGCCGGAGAAATCGGGGCGTTAGTTGGTCTTAAAAATACTTTTACGGGAGACACTCTTTGTGATCTTCAAAATCCTATAATTTTGGAAAAAATAATTTTTCCCGAACCGGTAATTTCAGTTAGGATAGAACCAAAAACCAAAGCTGATCAAGAGAAAATGGGTTTGGCAATGAGAAGATTGGCTCAGGAAGATCCGACTTTTAGAGTCGGCGGTGATCAGGAGACGGGAGAAACAATTATTTCCGGCATGGGAGAACTTCATTTGGAAATTATTGTTGACAGAATGAAGCGGGAATTCGGAGTTGAAGCTAATGTCGGTCGACCGCAAGTGGCTTATAAAGAAACTATTAAAGGAGAAGCCGAGGCTGAAGGAAAATATATCAAGCAATCCGGCGGACGGGGACAATACGGTCATGTTTGGTTAAAGGTTAAGGGATTGGAAAGAGGAAAGGGTTTTGAATTTATTAATGAAATTAAAGGAGGAACTATTCCTCAGGAATTTATTCCGGCGGCGGAAAAAGGTGTTAGAGAAGCGCTGGACAAAGGGGTTTTGGGCGGCTATCCTATAATTGATATGGAAGTGACGCTTTTTGACGGTTCTTTTCATGAAGTTGACTCTTCGGAAATCGCTTTTAAAATCGCGGCGGCAATGGCGTTGAGCGAAGCAATTAAGCGCGCCAAACCGATTTTGCTTGAACCGATAATGAAAATTCAAACAATCGCGCCGGCGGAATTTTTAGGAGATATTACAGGAGATCTTCAAGGGAAACGCGGGAGAATTGAAGGAATGGGGGAGCGAGGCAGCGTTAAAGTCATCGATGCTAAAGTGCCGCTTTCCGAGATGTTTGGTTACGCGACTAAATTAAGGTCAATGACGCAAGGCCGAGGTAGTTTTACAATGGAATTTGACAAATATGAAGAAGCGCCTAATAGCATTACTCAGATGATTATAGAAGGAAAAAAATAAATTTATGGATTATATTATTGACGCTGCAAATAAAAAAATCGGACGATTGGCTTCTGAAATAGCCTTAATTTTACAGGGGAAAAAAAGCGCGAAATACGAGCCGCGTCTTG
>JBBTVE010000002.1:0-26489 GCA_038063395.1 Patescibacteria group bacterium | reverse complement strand
AACTTTTCAGTGGCTTTTGCTACCCACTGATAGTTTTTCTTTAATAGTTCGCGGGCTTCCGGCGTCATTGTCGGAAGAAGATCGCGATAAACCTGTTTGTCTTTCATTTGAGTCTTGTCGCCGGCGGGCCAAATGCGCCAGCTGTCGTTGTCGATGACATCGGCGATCATTAGCTTGCCGGTTTCCTCGTCAAATCCGCACTCAATCTTGAGATCAACGAGACTGACATTCTGTTTTGCCCAAGCCCCCTCAAGGATTTCGAAGGTTTTGACGGCGAGATCTCTTAAGTCGTTAAGTAAATATGGCGTCATTAGAATACCGCCTTCTTCAAGAGATCTTTTTTGAAAGAAACCGTTGCTTAGTGGTTTCTTTGGATCGTATAAAAGAGATATTTCATTCGTAAAGTCGTACACGACTAATGGGTCATGTGTCTCGTCGTTTTTTAAAAAAACTTCAAAGACGAGAGAATTAAAAACTGTCCCTTCTGCGATTTCTGGGCTGCGCTTAAGGTAAGAACCAGTTGCAATCCGTCTGACAACCAGTTCTAGTGGTATCATTTTTGCTTTGCGGGCCAGAAATATTTTTGGTTCAATTTGACCGAGATAATGGGTCGGTAATCCCCGTAAATTCAGCAATTTAAAACAATTGCAGATTGTCTCGGTTGAAAAAACGGCTTTGCCGTCAAAACAATCCTTTTTAGCTCCGTCGCCGGCGGTAATGTCGTCTTTGCTTTTGATTAAAACAAGATGCGGATTAACGGGATGTTCATATACAATCTTCGTTTTCCCTTCCGCTATTTTTTTTACTTTTGATAACGCCATTTTCTCTCCTTATCCTCCTTATTTTGTTTTTGTTGGAATTTTTGCTGTTATAATTAAGCCAGAAATTAATAATAAAAGCAAGATTATTGACTTATATTTTAATTTTCTATATTCTAAATCATTATGGGAGGCGTACCGACAAAACATCATACAAAATCGAAAACCGGTCGGAGAAGATCTCATTTGGCTTTAAAGCCGAGTCAGATTTTTGTTTGCCAAAATTGCCAGCATCCGATTTTGCCTCATCGACTTTGCGCTAATTGCGGCAGTTATAAAGGGAGGGTGGTAAAAGAGCCGAAATTGAAAATCAAAAAATAAAAATGGCTACTCGGCATTTAGCAAGAAGTATTGTTCTTCAATCCTTTTACGAATGGGATTTTTATAATAAAAAGCCGGATTTGACGGAGATTATCGAGCGGAATATGAAAGAATTCGGCGTTGGCATTGATGAGCCGGAATTTGTTTGGAAAATCGTCAAAGGAGTGATTGATCATCTGAAAGAGTTTGATAAAATAATAGAAAAAGCCGCGCCCGAGTGGCCGATCAATCAGATTTCCGTCATCGATAGAAATGTTTTAAGAATCGGTCTTTACGAGCTTCTTTACGCCGATAAAAATGAAGTTCCGGGAAAAGTGGCGATTAACGAGGCAATTGAATTATCCAAAAATTATGGCGGAGCGAATTCCGGAAAATTCGTCAACGGCGTTTTGGGAACGATATATAAAGAAATATAATCAAAATAGTGGACTTTTTTTTATTAGAACAAAAACTCGGAATAGAGTTTAAAAATAAAAATTTCCTCAAGGAATCATTGACTCACCGTTCTTATCTCAATGAAAATCCTTCGTGGGAGTTGCCTAATAATGAGCGTTTGGAATTTTTGGGTGACGCAGTTTTAGAATTGGCAACTACGGAAATTCTTTTTAATAAATACCCGAATTATTCCGAAGGGGATTTGACCAGTATCCGTTCGGCTTTGGTAAATTACCAGATGCTGGCCGCCATTGCCAAAGAAATGGGATTGAATGACTATGTTTTGCTTTCAAGGGGCGAAGCCCAGGATATTGGCAAAGCTCGCGAGGTTATTTTAGCAAACGCTTTTGAAGCGGTTTTGGGAGCCATTTATCTTGACGCGGAATATTTGACGGCGAAAAATTTCGTCGAGCGATTCGTGATTCCGCGCTTGGATGAAGTCATTGAAAAAAAACTTTATAAGGATTCAAAAAGTCTGCTTCAAGAAATTATTCAGGAAAAATTAAAATTAACGCCGAATTACGCGGTAATTTCCGAAAAAGGGCCCGATCACGCCAAGATTTTTAAAGTCGGGGTGTATTTAGGAGAGAAATTGGCGGCCGAAGGCGAGGGATTATCAAAACAGGAAGCCGAAGTGGAAGCGGCGAAGAACGCGTTGAAAGAAATGGATTATGTTTCTTAAATCTTTAGAACTTAACGGTTTTAAATCGTTCGCCTCAAAAATTGTTTTGGAATTTCCAAAAGGCATTACCGCCATTGTCGGTCCCAATGGTAGCGGGAAATCCAACATTATTGACGCAATCCGTTGGCTTTTAGGAGAGCGGGAGGCAAAAAATTTGCGCGGCGTCAAAGCGGAAAATTTAATATTTTCCGGCACTCTAAAGCGATCGCGCGGAAGCATGGCCTCAGTCGGCCTTTTTTTTGATAATGCTTCCGGTTTTTTCTCGGTTGATTTTAACGAAGTTTCCGTTGTTCGCCGGATGAGCCGCGACGGCATCTCTAATTATTTTCTTAATAAATCGGAAGTCAGGTTAAAAGATATAATTGATTTTTTTGCCAAAGCCCGTTTGGGAACAAGAGGATTAACAATCATTAATCAGGGATCAAGCGATTTATTTGTCAGAGTTAGCGCGGAAGAAAGAAAAACAATGATTGAGGAGGTTTTGGGATTAAGGGAATTTCAGATAAAAAAATCCGAAGCCGAAAGAAAACTCGATAATGTCGATATCAATTTGGAAAAAGTAAAAGCGATGGTAGAAGAGGTGATCCCGCGGTTGAGAATGCTCAAGCGTCAGACCGTCAAATGGTCAAGAAGGGCGGAAGTGGAAAAGGAGCTGAACGATTTGGAGAACAAGTATTTTTCTTTTAAGATTCGGGAAATTGAAAAAGAAGAATCAAAAATAATCCCAATTTTGGAAAAAATCGGGAAAGAAATTGCCGAGAAGAGAAAAGAATTGGAATTTTTAGAGGGGAAAGTCGGGGAATTGGAAAAAAAATCAGGCCAATCGGATTTCAATGAAATTAGAAAACAAAAAAATGAATTTTTAAGCAGGCAAATGAAAATACAGTCTGAATGCGGCCGGCTTGAAGCAAGGATGGAAATTTTAGGGGAAGAAGAAAAAAACGGTAATCATGTTTTTGAAATTAACGAGACAATCGGTCTTCTTAAGGAGATTGGCGATTCTTTAAATCAAAGTTTAAAAAACAGAGAATTGGGAAATATTATCACGGCAGTTGAAGGCGTTATTAATAGGATTAATAAACTTTTGGCCGGAGGGGGTGAATTAAAAAAATCCGGTTCGCATCGCGAATTAGAAGAAGCCAAAAATGGTTTAGAAAAAGAAATGAGCTTGATTAAAGAGGGTTTGGAAAAATTGAATAAAGAAGAAATGGCGGCGGCGACGACGCTCGAAGAATTTAATAAACGCTTTCAGAAATCTTTTAAAGATATTGAACAAAAAAAAGAAGAAATTTCCGATCTTGAATCCCAAAAGCAAAAAATTCTTTTTGAAAGGGAAAAAATCGGTTTAAAGGTTCAAGATTTAGAACATCAATTGCGTCAGGCGGGAAGAAAATCGACTGAATTCCGCGACTTTCAAACTATTGAGTTAGCTCTTTTAGAACTCGATGAAATTGAAAAAAAATCTTTTAAATTAAGGGCGGAACTTTCTAATATCGGCGAAATTGACCATTCCTTGATTAAAGAAGCGGAAGAAACGGAAAAGCATTATAATTTTTTGTCAACGCAGATTCAGGATTCGGAAAAAGCTGTTCAGGATTTAAAAACGCTCATTGAAGAATTAAAAGAAAAAATCAATAGCGATTTTAACGCCGCTTTCCATTCGATTAACGAAAAGTTCAATCACTTTTTTCATTTAATGTTTGGCGGCGGAAGCGCAAAGCTTAAAATTAAAAATTATCAGGCAAAAATTAAGGAAGAGGAAGAAGGAGTTGGAGAAGATGAGGAAGAAGAAAAAGAAATTAAATCGGGTGTTGAAATAGAATTAAATTTGCCGAAGAAAAAAATTACCGGTTTGGAAATGCTTTCCGGCGGAGAAAAAAGCTTGGTTTCAATAGCGGCTTTATTTGCTTTAATTTCCGTCAGTCCGCCGCCGTTTTTGGTGCTTGATGAAATAGACGCGGCTTTAGATGAAAAAAATTCAAAGCGTTTCGCAAATTTAATTAAAGATTTTTCCAGTCAAACCCAATTTATTATAGTCACTCATAATCGGGCGGTAATGGAATCGGCGGATGTTTTGTACGGCGTCACAATGAACGAAGACGGGACGTCAAAGATATTGTCGTTAAAACTTGACACTATAAAACTTGCATAAATCGTCAAAGAGTGTTATTTTAAATCAGCTTTATTTTTAATAATTTAATATGGTTTTATTTTAAAAAATAAAAATAGAAGAGGAGATTAGGGATGCGTTATTGCATGAAATGTATTGGTTGCGGATATCAGGTTGTGGAAAACCACAACTTTTATATCTGTCCGAAATGCAGAGGGTTGTTTCTTCCGAAAAGGGATGAACAGTTTATCCAGATGAGGGTTGGATTTGGGAAAGGGGCAAAAGCGTATTTTGATTCAATTCGTTTTGGCCCTAAAGCTGTGGAATATCCTTACGGTAGCGGAGTGTTCATGTGGAAGGATTTTATTCTTCCGGGATTTCCGAATAAGGCGGTTCTTTCACTTCATGAGGGATTTACTGATCTTTTTGAGCCGCCGATGTGGCTTAAAAAACAAATTGGTTTGAAAAAACTCTTCATAAAGATGGAAGGGCAAGGGCCTTCCGGCAGTTTTAAAGACCGCGGGATGTGCGTTGCTATTTCAGAGGCCAGAAGACTTCAAATTCAACAGCCGGAGCTTGGAATAAAGTATGTATGTTGCGCCAGTACGGGCGATACTTCAGCGGCAGCGGCGACATATTCAGCTTATTATCGCGACATGTTGAAGTGTGTTGTATTTCTGCCGTATGAAAAGATTTCTCCCAGCCAACTCAGCCAAGCAATGATGGCCGGAGCAATTGTTGTTGCCATAAAGCATCCCCAAGGATTTGATGGGTGCATGAAATTGATTGAGGAATTTTGCGTCGCTCATCCCGAGATGGCACTGGTAAATTCCAAAAATGCTTTTAGGATTATCGGGCAGGAAACCATTGCTTTGGAAATTTTCCAGGATTTACGCTGGAAAGCGCCGAAATGGATTTCTGTACCGACTGGAAATGGCGGCAATCTTACGGCTTTAATGCTTTCATGTCTTAGGGCAAAGCAATTTGGGCTAATAGACGATTTACCCGGTATTATTGTCGCCCAGTCAAAAGCGGCGAATACGATAGTGAGGTGGGGGAAATCAGGTTGTAAAGATTTTCAGCCCGGTGTTTTAAAATCAACCATTGCGTCAGCGATGAATATCCAATCGCCAGTGAGTTTTCCTCGCATTAAAAAATTGCATTCGCAGTTTGAAATGCTGTTTTATGATGCGGGCGAGAAAGATATCAACAATACGCGGGCGCTGTTTAATTCTGCCGGGGCCGATATTTGCCCGCAGGGAGCAGTAGCTCTTAGCGCTGTTTTGCAGGCGCGCGAAAACGGTTTCATAGAAGAAAAAGATACGGTTGTGGCTGTTTCCACGGCGAGTGGTCTAAAGTTTGTGGATTCAGCCATTGAATATCATCTTAATGGCAATAATGGATTTTCTAATCCTTATATTGTCGTTGAGGGGACTTCAATTAAAGATGTTGAGGCCGCTTTAGCTAAAATTTTTTAAAATACAAAATAAAGGAGGATAAAGGGGGGGACACAAAATCTCGCGAGTAGTAAGTAGTCCACTGGCCATGCGCGTGATTTTATCACGCCATGGCCATTTTTTATCCTTGACATTGAAATCAAATTTAAATTATACTATCACCATTATTTATGTTAGCGATTAAATTCAAAAGAATAGGAAAAAAAGGACAAGCCAGTTATCGAATAATCGTGATAGAAAAACGATCCAAAGTTTTTGGCCGTTTTGTCGAAGATTTGGGCTGGTATAATCCGCATACCAAAGAATCTAAGATTGATAAAGAAAGAACCGAGTATTGGGTTAAAATAGGCGCGCAGCCGACGGACAGTATTTATAATTTATTAGTAAAAACGCAAATTATTTCCGGACAAAAAAAAGCCGTTCACAAGAAATCAAAAAAGCCGGTAACGGCTTGATAAGTTGTAAAAAGGTCGAAATGAACAAGGAAAAAATCAGTTAAATCCTATGACAGATCAAAAAGACAAGAATTTTCTTGAATTTGTGGTTCAATCCATTGTTAATAATCCGGATGACGTTAAGGTTGAAAGGAAGGTTGATGAAATGGGAGTGTTGCTTACTCTTCATGTCAATCCGGCCGATATGGCTCAGGTAATTGGCCGAAGCGGAGCAACCGCTCAAGCGGTTAGATCGCTTTTAAGAATTGTCGGGCTTAAAAATAACGCCCGAGTTAATTTGAAAATTGCCGAACCGGAAGGTTCAACTAGAGGACAAAGACCTATCGGGTCTGATAGACCTGCCGCTAATAAAGCGATAGGAGATATTAATTTTTAAATTCAAACTTAGACACTGAAAACCCCATCTTTTAACAGTGGGGTTTTTGGTTATAATAAATAAAGAATGCGTTTCCGTTAAGGTTTCAAAATGAAATTTAATATTATCACAATTTTCCCGAAAATTTTTGATTCTTATTTAAATGAGTCTATTTTGAAACGCGCCCAAAAAAATAAATTGATTGACATTAAAATCCATAATTTACGGGATTTTACCAAGGATAAGCATCATAAAGTAGATGATAGACCTTTTGGCGGAGGGCCTGGGATGGCGCTTAAAATTGAACCATTAATTAGCGCTATTAGTTCAATTTTGAGAATTAAGAATACAGAATTAAGAATTAAGAAAAAAACCAAGATAATTTTATTTACTCCGACTGGAAAGCAATTTGATAATAAAATCGCCGTTAATTTAGCAAAAAATTATGACAATCTGATTTTAATTTGTGGCCGTTATGAAGGTATTGACGCAAGAGTAGAAAAAGTAATTAAAAATTTAATTCGCCAGTCGGCGGAAAAAATTTCCATAGGTCCTTATGTTTTAACCGGCGGCGAATTGCCGGCAATGGTTTTAATTGATTCAATTTCCCGTCAAATTCCCGGAGTTTTAGGGAAAACAGAATCGCTTGAGGAGAAAAGACATGGCATTGGCATGCCTGTTTACACTCGACCGGAAATTTTTAAATGGAAAAACAAAGAATATTCAGTTCCGAAAATTTTGCTTTCAGGCAATCATAAAAAAATAGAGGAGTGGAGGAGGAAGAGATAAGGTTGACTTTATTGAAATATTAAGATATGCTTTTCAATATTAAAGGTCGCTCAGAAAGCGGCCTTATATTTTAACTAAGATGATTGATCTAAAAAATTTAAATAGGCTGGTTGAGCAGATTGCCGATGAAAAAGGGATTGATAAAGAAAAGATTTTAGGAGTGGTGGAATCGGCGATTGCCGCGGCTTATAAAAAAGAATATGGAAAAAGAGGAGAAGTTATTAAGGCCAAGATGGACTCTAAAACCGGCGAGGTTAATTTTTGGCAGGCTAAAGAAGTGGTTGATAAAAATACCGTTGAAACAGAAATAAAAGAGTTAAAAACGGGTGAAGAACATCTGCCTTTTTATAATCCGGACCGTCATATTTTTATTGAAGAAGCGAAAAAAATCAAGCCGAAAATTGCCGTTGGCGAAGAATTGGAATTTTCTCTTGAGGGGCATGAAGATTTTGGCCGAATCGCGGCTCAAGCCGCCAAGCAGGTGATTTTACAAAAAATACGGGAAGCGGAAAGGGAATCAATTAAAAGCGAATATGGAGGTAAAGAAGGCGAAATTGTCAGCGGCGTTGTTCAAAGAATAGAACACGGTAATATTTACATTGATCTTGGCCGGGTCATAGGGGTGATGTTTTTTAATGAAACCATACCGGGCGAATATTATCGCGTTGGCGAAAGGTTGAGATTTTATCTTTTGGCCGTTCAAGACGAGGGGAGGGCCCCAGGAATAGTTTTGTCGCGATCTCATCCCGGTTTTGTCGCTAAGTTGTTTGAATTGGAAGTGCCGGAAATTCATGAAAAATCCGTAGAAATAAAAGCTATTGCGAGAGAGCCGGGCAGCCGCACTAAAATTGCCGTGGCTTCAAAAATTGAAAATGTCGATCCAATAGGCGCTTGCGTTGGTCAAAGAGGCACACGGGTGATGGCGGTTACCAATGAATTGGGGTCGGAAAAAATAGATATTATTGAATGGTCGGATGACCCGGAAAAATTCGTTGGCTCTTCGCTTTCGCCGGCCAAAGCCAAAGCCGTGGAAATTTTGCCGCGACGGGAGGCGCGAGTTTTTATTCCCGAAGATCAATTAAGTTTAGCAATCGGCAAGGGCGGTCAAAACGTTAGATTAGCCGCTAGGCTCACTGGTTGGAAAATTGATGTCAGATCGCTTTCTCGGCCCGAAGAAGCTATTAATGAGGGGATTGCTGAAAGTAATGAAAGCGGTTCGGAGAGTAATCCTGAAAGCGAAGTTGATATTAAAAAATCATAAATATCTTAATAATAAAAAATGTTTATTTATTATATAACTATTATCCCGGCGTTTATCGCGATTTTATATAGCGCTTACATTATTTTCTGGCTTAAAAAACAGCCGGTTGGAGACGAAAAAATGGAAGAAATTTCTTTAGCCATTCGTTTGGGTTCCAACACTTATTTGAACAGGCAATATAAAACCGTGGCAGTGGTGGCGGCAATAGTTTCAATCGTTCTTTATTTAGTTTTTGACTGGTTGTTTGTCGTTGGTTTTTTAAGCGGCGCCATTGCTTCGGCTTTAGCTGGATATATCGGAATGAATGTTGCAACTTATTCCAATGTTAAAACAGCCGAAGCCGCCAAAACTGGTTTATCACAGTCCCTTTCTTTGGCTTTTAAAGCCGGTTCGGTTACGGGGTTTTTAGTGACGGCTTTGGCTTTACTCAGCGTAAGTTTGCTTTATTTTTTTATTGGAGACATTAAAATTTTAGTCAGTTTGGGTTTTGGGGCCAGTTTGATTTCTATTTTTGCGAGATTGGGCGGTGGCATTTTTACCAAAGCCGCCGATGTGGGAGCGGATTTAGTTGGCAAGATTGAAGCTAATATACCGGAAGATGATCCTCGAAATCCGGCGGTAATTGCCGACAATGTCGGAGATAATGTGGGCGATTGCGCCGGCATGGCGGCTGATCTTTTTGAAACTTACGTCGTTACTTTGATCGCGGCGATTCTTTTGGGATATTTAATTATCGGCAATGTTGGCGTTTATTTCCCATTGGCCATAGGCGGTTCAGCTATTATTGCTTCAATTTTTGGCGGCTTTTTTGTTAAAATAGCCAGAAAAGAATCTTCAAATCATGAAAGCGCCAATATAATGAAAGCGCTTTACAAAGGATTTTTGGCGTCTTTAATAATTTCCGCTGTTTTATTTTATCCAATCACAAAATTTTATTTCGCGGAAAATTATTGGAGGTTTTATTTGAGCGCGATTATTGGTTTGATTATTACGATTTTAATAGTGGCAATTACGGATTATTATACCGCTAAGCGTTTCCGGCCGGTTTATTCAATTGCCGAAGCTTCGCGTTCGGGCCATGCCACAAATATTATTATGGGATTGTCCGTTGGCATGGAAGCCACTTTTTTACCGATTATTTTGATTAGTTGTGGCATTTTAGCGAGTTTTTATTTTGCCGGCCTTTATGGCATTGCCGTTTCCGCGATGTCGATGCTTTCAGTTGCCGGAATAATTATCGCCATTGATTCGTTCGGTCCGATTACTGATAATGCCGGCGGTATCGCGGAAATGACTAATCAACCGGAAGGAGTAAGACGAGTGACAGACAGTTTGGACGCTGTCGGTAATACAACCAAGGCGGTTACCAAAGGTTATGCCATTATTTCGGCGGGTTTAGCCGCCTTAGTTTTGTTCGCAAGTTATACGGAAGAATTAAAAAATTTTATCGGAAATATTGAATTTAATCTTCAGGATCCTTATGTTATTATCGGACTTTTTATCGGCGCGTCTTTGCCGTATCTTTTTAGTTCGATTGTGATGAAGTCGGTGGGGAAAACAGCTGGAACGGTTGTTGAGGAAGTCCGAAGACAATTTCGGGAAATTCCCGGCATTATGGAAGGGAAAAATAAACCGGATTACGACCGAGCGATTGATTTAGTGACAAAAGCGGCTTTGAAAGAAATGATTTTACCTTCTTTGATTCCGATAGTTTCAGTTTTAATTGTTGGTTTTGGTTTGGGGGCCAAGGCCTTGGGAGGGCTTTTAATCGGTTCTATTATCTCAGGTCTTTTTGTGGCGCTTTCAATGACTACCGGCGGCGCGGCTTGGGATAATGCTAAAAAGCATATTGAATCCGGCAATCACGGAGGCAAGGGGTCTGAAGCTCATAAGGCCAGTGTTACCGGAGATACCGTTGGCGATCCTTATAAAGACACCGCTGGTCCGGCAATTAATCCGCTGATTAAAGTTATAAACATAGTGGCGTTATTGATTGTAAGATTTTTAAATTAATTTATAATTAAACGAGATTAAACATATGAATTTTGTTCCAACCGTCATAGAAAAATCTCCGTATGGAGAACGAGCTTACGATATTTACTCGCGTCTTTTAAAAGACAGGATTGTTTTCCTTGGTGGGTCGATTAACGACGCGGTCGCCAATTCAATTATCGCTCAATTGCTTTTTTTGGAACATGAAGATTCTAAAAAAGACATTAAACTTTATATTAACAGTCCGGGAGGAGTGGTAACTGCCGGCTTGGCAATTTATGACACGATACAGCATATCAAGCCCGATGTTTCCACTATTTGCGTTGGTATGGCGGCTTCAATGGGAGCGGTACTTTTGGCGGCCGGTAAAAAGGGGAAAAGATTCACTTTACCTAATTCCGAAATTTTGCTTCATCAGGTAATGGGCGAAGCCGGCGGGCAAGCGGTTGAAATAGAAATTACCGCCAAACAAATTTTAAAAATTAAAGACAGATTGAATCAGATTTTAGTAAAACACACCGGTCAGTCGCTTTCACGAATTGAAAAAGACACGGATCGCGATTTTTATCTTGATGCTCAACAAGCGAAAGCATATGGGGTGGTTGATGAAATTATAAAATAATTTTTTAATGCCCAGCGTTTTCATTACCAGAAAAATTTCCGAAGTCGGAATTAATCTCTTAAAAGAAAAGGGTTATTCCGTTGATGTCAGCGAAAAAAACGGAGTTTTAACGAAAGAAGAATTAATCGCCGCCTTAAAAGGGAAAAATTACGACGCGATTCTTTGTCTTTTAACGGATAAAATTGATGACGAAATTTTTGAAGCCGCTGGTCAAAAATGTAAAATTTTCGCCAATTACGCGGTTGGCTTTGATAATATCGATCTTTTAGCGGCGAAAAATCGAGGGATGATAATAACCAACACTCCCGGCGTTTTGACGGAAACCGTAGCTGAACACACTTTTGCCTTGCTTATGGCAACCAGTCGCCGCATTGTTGAGTCGGATAAATTCATAAGAAGCGGGGAATATCGCGGTTGGGAACCGATGCTGTTTTTAGGAAGCGATATTGCCGGAAAAACTTTGGGTATTGTCGGTTTGGGTCGGGTTGGTTCAAGGGTGGCGCATTACGCGGTTAAAGGACTTGAAATGAAAATTTTATATTATGACACTAAACCCAATCAAGAATTTGAAAAAGAATATAACGCCCGATTTGTTGATTTGGAAACACTTTTAAAAGAATCGGATTTTATTTCAATTCACGTGCCGCTTTTGCCTCAAACTCGTCATTTAATTGGCGAAAAAGAATTTAAATTGATGAAGCCGACCGCTTATTTAATTAACACTTCGCGTGGTCCGGTTATTGATGAAAAAGCTTTAGTTGAGGCGCTTAAAGAAAATTTGATTAAAGGGGCGGCCTTGGATGTTTATGAATTCGAGCCGGCTCTCGCCGAAGGATTGAGTGATTTAAATAATGTAATTTTAACTCCTCATACGGCTTCAGCCACGGAAGAAACCCGTTCTAAAATGGCTGTTTTAGCGGCCCAAAACATTATTGCCGCTTTAGAAGGCAAAGAACCGCAGAATTTGGTAAAATGAAAGTTCTTATTTATCTCTTCAATCGTTTTGTTTTTCGCTTGAAAGAATTTTTGCGCCACTGGTATATTATAAGTTTTTTTGTTTACGTTAATTTCGTCGTTTCTATTTTGGAAAAATTGGACCGTTTTTTCGCTTTTAAAATAACTTTGCGCCATCTTTTTAATCCGCTTTACGGCGACCGAAGCGTTATAGGCTACTTTTTCGGTTTTATTTTTAGATTTTGGAGAATGGTTGTCGGCGGCTTAGTTTATTTAATTGTCATTTCAATAGCCATCGCGTTGTATCTTTTTTGGTTGGTTGCTCCCGTTTATATCGTTTATCGAATAATTGTTCGAGAAAATGAAGGCGTTTATTTTTTTAAATAGAAAATCAATCGGATTTTTATCGGTCTTTTTTTTGACGCTTTTAGTTTATTATCTGACTTTGGGGCGGACAATGTTTTGGATAGACAGCGCCATTTATTTGACGACGATTAAAGAATTCGGTATCGCTTATCCGCCGGGTTTCCCTCTTTATATTATTATTGCCAAATTTTGGTCTTATTTGCCTTTATTGGGATTTAATTTTGCCCAAAAAATCAACTTTTTATCTTCTATTTTTGCGAGCTTAGCTTCAGGAGTTTTATATTTGATTATTTTGAAATTATCGGAAAATAAGTTTTATTTTTTTGAGAAGAAATTTTTCAATAACGAACCTATTGGAACTCTTATAGCCTTTTTTTCTTCTTTGGCTTTCGGTTTTTCTCATAGTTTGTGGTATCAGGCGATTTACGCGGAAGTTTATACCTTCCATATTTTTTTGACGGCTTTGATTATTTATTTTCTAATTTCAGCCGGCATTGACGCGGAAAAACAAAAAAGATATTTACTCGGAGCGGCGTTAAGTTTCGGCTTTTCTTTTGCCAATCATCCGATGATTGTCGGTTTAATACCGCTTTTTCTTTGGTATTTGATTAAAATCAGGAAAACCATTTTTAACGAAAAAAAATTTTTTATCACGTTGTTTATTATTTTTATGCTGGCGGGGTTATTGCCTTACATTTATATTCCCATCAGATCGCTTCAAAATCCGGTAATGGATTGGGGTAATCCGGAAAATTTCACTAATTTTGTCAATCATGTTACTGGTCGGTATTGGACTGGAGAAAAAAGCCTTTTTGTCTTTTTGAATCAGAAATTTTTTGAAAATGTCGGCAATTGGATTCGCCTTTCTTATTATCAATTTTTCTCAATCGGCCTGATATTTTCTTTTGTCGGATTGTTTTATGTTTTTATTAGAAAGGCGCAGTTGTTTCAATTTTTGCTTTTATTGATTACTGGCGCCGGCTTTTGGGCAACCATTTATATTACTGGAGAATACGAGAGTTGGTTGATTCCGGCTCATTTGGGACTGGCGATTTTTATGGCCGCCGGATTTTACGCGATATTTCAATGGAAATTTCAAAAATTGAACGGTGTTTTTAAAACAATCATAATTTTACTTTTAGTGTTTGTTGTTTTTGGTAATCTTAAAAACAATTGGTTAACTTTGGATCGGCGTCAGAATTTTTATCCCGAAGAAGCCGGTCATAATATTTTAAAAAGCGTTGAAGATGGCTCAATAATAATCGCGGAAACCGGCGTGGCTTTAAATTCGATACTTTACAATCAATTTATTTTAGGAGAAAAACAAAATGCCATTGCCATTCATCGCAATTCTTTTTGGGCGCCTTGGGCGCGCCAGAATCTTAAAAAATATGAAAGTCGCGGCATGATTTTGCCTGATTTAGATATCAGTTCGAAAGATGTTAGCGATAAAAAAAAGCGCGCTGATTTCAACGATCGTTATTTAGAGGCTTTTATAAAAGCTAATATCGAAAAATTCAACATTTATACGGTAATGCCGGATAATTTTAAGGAGTTAAAAATTATCCCTTGGGGATTTGGCTATAAATATTCGCTGAGCGAAGAACAACCGGATTTGAAAAAGTGGGATTTTGATTTTAAAGTTTCTCGGTTTTGTAATTTAAAACTGCCGACTTTTGGCGATTTTTCTTTAAAAAAATGTTTTGAAGCCGGGATGGAAATAGAAAACGGCAAGGGATATTATCAGCCGCCGGACATTCAAATTCAGTCAAACAAGGAATTTGAAGAAACAAAAGCCGGTTACGCTTCGGCTTATCGGAATTTAGCTGAAGTTTATTTTTCAAAAAAAGATTTTAAACAGGCAATTAATTATTATGAAAGAGCGATTAATTTGTTCAACGATAATTTTGTCGCGGAGCAAAAAACGGAAATTTACATTAGAAAAGGGATGGCTCTTTTGGAGGACGGCCAATATAGGAAAGCAATGGAGCATTTTGAGGAAATGAATAATCTTTTCCCCGATAGAAAAGAAATTATTTGGAATTTGGCAATTGCTTATGAAGGATCCGGTTTATTTGGAAAAGCGGTGAATTTGCTTGAAAATAAATTAGATGATAAGGATTTTAATTTTTTGTTTAGAAAAATTTTGGAAAGAAGCTCTAAGACAACAAAATTTCCTCCCGTCAATATCAGATAGCGGTTAAAAGATGAATCTGTTAAAATATCTAGATGGAGATTAAAATCGAAAACCTTCACTTTTTTGAACCGCGGCTGGCGATGAATTCTTTCAGCCGATTTTTGGCGCGACTGATTATTTATTCTTTCTACGCGGTGCTCGTCGCGGCCACCGGCATTTTTCTGTTTTCCGATGTCGAGAAATTATTTTGGCTTGGGATTTTATTTGTGTTGTTTTTGGGATACCGCCTGTTTCACATAAGACAAGCCGAGCGTTCAACGGTTGGTTTAATGAGGTATCTTCCAAGGCTTAGTCGGCGCAATTTAAGCAAAGAATCTCAAAATTTGAATGTCGCTTATTATCTTTCGCCGAATAGTTTTGCCGTTATTGAGCGGGCTTACGACAGGGTGGTTTTGGTGGGCGGCGACTTTTATCTTTATATTTTGAAATCTTTGGTTCAATTGCCGAATATCCGGAAAGCGCTGACTAGGATGGATATTAACGCGGAAGATTTAGAGCGTAAAATAGAAGAATTCGTCGCTAGTGAAGAAATTAAAAACATAAAAGAATTAAAAAGCGATTTACTGATAAAGATAGAGTTATTCGCGAAAACGGCGTTTCTTCAAGCAATTAGCTGTAAAAATCGCTTTATTGACCCGCATGATTTGTTCGCGGTTTTGGGAAATCTTGGCGATTTCAGAATTAACCGCCTTTTTTCTTTATTTGAAATCAATTCGGCTGATTTGGAAAAAGCGATAATTTTTTCCCGTTTTAATTGGCGACTTCCGAAAGTTTTGGGCGGATTCGCTCAACAGCCGTATAAAATTCGGCACCGGGTGATGAATAGGGCTTGGACCAGTCGGCCGACGCCGACGCTCGATAAATACGGAGTTGATTTTACGGATTTGGCGCGCGTAGGCAGAACTGGTTTTTTAATTGGTCACAAGGAAGAATACGCGAGACTGATTGATATTTTGTCGCGGCCGACAAAACCCAACGCCTTGCTTGTCGGCGAGCCGGGAGTGGGAAAAGAAACGATAATTTCAGCTTTGGCTTTCGGCATTATCAAAGATGAAGTGCCGGAAGCGATTTTTGATAAAAGAGTGGTGTCTTTGTCAATCGGTGATTTGATTTCAGGCGCTTTGACCGAAGAAATTGCCAGTCGGCTGAATAAAATCGTTGAAGAAATAATTTTAACCGGCAATGTTATTCTTTATATTCCGGATATTCATAATTTATTTAAAACTTCGGAAAGGGGAGGGTTAAACGCGGCCGATATCCTTTTGCCGATAATCAATAACGATATTTTTCCCGTTATCGGCGTTACTTATCCTAAAGAATTAAAAACTTCAATTGAATCGCAAAGCGATTTTTCCGCGGCTTTTGAAGTTATTCGCGTTGAAGAAATTTCTGAAGACGAAGCAGTGGAATTTTTAATATATGACAGTTTGATTTTAGAAAGGAAATATAAAATGACTATCAGTTTTGGCGCGATTAAACAAGTGGTTTATTTGGCTCATAAACATTTTCGTTACAAACAATTGCCTTCAAGCGCCGAGGATTTATTAAAAGAATCTCTGGCTTATGCCAGTCAAAGAAACGATAAATTGCTCCAAGCCGACGACATAATCGCGGTGGCTCAACGAAAAATTAATGTGCCTCTCCATAAAGCCGGTAAAGAAGAATCGGAAAAATTATTAAATCTTGAAAATATTATTCACGAGCGTTTAGTTGACCAAGAAGAAGCGGTTAAAGCGGTTGCTCGGGCTTTGAGGGAATATCGGAGCGGATTATCGCGCAAAGGCGGGCCGATTGCGGCGTTTTTGTTCGTGGGACCGACCGGAGTCGGCAAAACCGAGCTTTCCAAAATTTTGGCGAGCGTTCAATTCGGTTCTGAAGAGGCAATGATTAGATTTGATATGACGGAATATCAAGCAAGAGAAAGTATTTCGCGTTTTATCGGTTCAACAGACGGCAAAATCGCCGGCGTTTTAACCGAAGCGATTATCCAAAAACCGTACAGTTTGATTTTATTGGACGAATTTGAAAAAGCTCATCCCGATATTTTAAATTTATTTCTTCAGGTTTTTGACGACGGTCGCTTGACTGACAGTTTAGGGAGAACCGTGGATTTTACCAATACAATCATTATTGCCACTTCCAACGCCCATTCTAATTTTATTAAAGAAAGAATCGAGGCGGGCGATAATATTGGAAAAATTAGCGAAGAATTGAAGAAAAAATTGACAGAATATTTTAAGCCTGAATTGTTAAATCGTTTTTCCGGTATCATTGCTTTCAAAAATCTTTCACCTAAAGATATTGAAGAAATTGCCGGATTCCAGTTGAAATCACTGACAAAAGCCGTTTCCGAAACGCATGGTATCAGCTTGGATTTTGACATGGCGGTTGTTGAATATATCGCTAAACTCGGTTATGACCCGGTTTTCGGCGCTAGGCCATTGCGCGGCGTCATATCCGAAAAACTGCGTTCTGTTTTGGCGGAAAAAATTTTAAGAGAGGAAATTGTCAAAGGCAGCAGCGTTAAAGTAATTTTGGAAAACGGAGAGATAAAATTTGTAATGTGATCAATCAAGACCTCTCTAAAATATTCTATAAAATGGCTCTTTATTTGGATATGGAAGGGGATAAGGTTCCTTTTAAGTCCATCGCCCTTAAAAAAGTGGCGGTTAATTTGGAGGCCTTAAACGAGGATGTGGAAAGTATTTATAAAAAAGGCGGATTAAAGGCGTTAAAAGAAATTCCCGGCGTTGGTGAAGGTATCGCTTTTAAAATTGAGGAATATTTGAAAACCGGAAAAATTAAAGAATTGACAGCGCTCAAAAAGAAAACACCGGTTGATTTGGAAGAATTAATCGGTATCGAAGGTTTGGGACCCAAAAAAATCAAAATCTTATATCAAAAATTAGGCATTAAAAACATTAAAAATCTTGAAAAAGCCGCTAAAATTCATAAAATCGCGCCTTTGTTCGGTTTCGGTCAAAAAACAGAAGATAATATTTTGGAAGGCATTGAATTTTTAAAAAGAAGCAAGGGGAGATTTTTGTTGGGCGAAATTTTGCCGAAAGTTTCCGAAATTATCGCTGAATTTAAAAATTTAAAAGAGGTTAAGCAAATTTCCGAAGCCGGTTCAATAAGACGGCGCAAGGAAACAATCGGCGATGCCGATATTTTAATTGCCAGTTCTAATCCTAAAAAAGTCATCGATTATTTCGCTTCTCTTAGAGGCATTGTTAAAATCTGGGCAAAAGGGTCAACTAAAGCGTCGGTCAGGATGTCGGAAGGTTTTGACGTTGATTTGCGGGTTTTGCCGGAAAAACAATTCGGCTCGGCTTTACAATATTTTACCGGCTCAAAAGAGCATAATATCGCGCTTCGAAAAATAGCCATTAATAGGGGATTAAAGTTGTCGGAATACGGTCTTTTCAAGGGTTCAAAAATGATTGCCGGCGAGAATGAAAAAGAAATTTATGAAAAATTAGGGTTAAGATGGATTCCTCCAGAAATGCGGGAAAATAACGGCGAAATTGAATTGGGGTTGAAAAACAAATTGCCAAAACTTATTAAACTTGGAGATATTAAAGGCGATTTACATTGTCATTCGCATTGGGGAGCAGGGAAGAGATTAATTAAAGAAATAGCGGAAGCGGCAATGGCGATGAATTATGAATATATCGGTATCTCCGACCACACAAAATTTTTACATATAGAACACGGTTTAGACGAAAAACAGTTGGCAAAACAAAGAAAAGAAATAGATAAAATCAATTTAAAATTTAAAATTAAAAATTTAAAATTTAGAATATTGCACGGTTGCGAGGCCAACATAATGTCTGATGGCTCAATTGATATTTCCGATGAAGCATTGGCAAAATTGGATTATGTGATTGCCGGCGTTCATTCGCAGATGAAAATAGCCAAAGATGAAATGACTAAGAGAATTATTAGAGCAATGGAAAATCCCAATGTTGATATTATTTCTCATCCAACCGGAAGAATTTTAAATCAACGCGAAGAATACGAAATTGATTTTGACAAAATTTTAAGGGTGGCAAAGGAAACAGGAACGGTTTTAGAAATTAACGCCAATCCTTACAGATTGGATTTAAACGATCAAAATATCCGTAAGGCCAAAGAAATTGGCGTAAAAATGATTATTAATTCCGATAGTCATCATAAAGATCAATTAAATCTTATGGAATACGGCGTTTCGCAGGCGCGAAAAGGTTGGGCTGAAAAAAAAGATATTATTAATTGTTGGAGCGTTAAAAAAATGCTTAGTATGCTAAAATAAATTAACTGGATATGATTAAAGAAATTGCCGCCGGCATCATTATTTATAGAAAAACATTTGAGGGGTTGAAGTTTTTGATTCTTTATCACGGAGGCAGTTATTGGAATTTTCCCAAAGGCAAAATAGAAAGCGAGGAAAAAAGTTTTCCGGCGGCTTTAAGGGAAACGCGGGAAGAAACGGGTTTGAATCGGAATGATTTGAAATTTTACAATAATTTTAAGGCCTATGAAAAGTTCGTTTTTTGGGGTGGCCGAGGAATAAAAAAGCAAAAAGTGTTTAAAACCGTGATTTTTTATCTGGCGGAAACAGAACAATTCTCAATTAAAATTTCAAAAGAACACAACGGTTATGGTTGGCTCACCTATAAAGAAGCAATGAAAATTCTGTCAAAATACAAGGATAGCCAAAAAGTTTTAACGCAGGCGTACGAAGTTTTGCAAATAAAGGAGCTACTTAAATAGCTCCTTTATTTTGCTTTTTCAATTATCTTTTCAAAAATCTTCGGTTCGTTTTGAGCTAAATCAGCCAAAATTTTTCTGTCAAGCAAAATTTTTTGTTTTTTCAATCCGGCGATTAATTTACCATAAGTCATTCCAATGGCTCTGCTGCCGGCGTTGATTTGGACATTCCATTTTTGGCGATAATTCCTTTTATTTTCTTTCCGGCCGCGGAAAGCGTGAGTCCAAGCATGAAGCAAAGCTTCTTTAGCCGCTCTTTCCTTGGATTTCCGTCCCCAACGAAAACCCTTGGTATACTTTAAAATTTTTGCTCTTTTTTTTCCGGCAATTTTGCCGCGTTTGACTCTTGTCATAATTTATAGATATTTAATTATTTTCCCAAGTTCAATCCCGCGAAATCCTTTTCTTCGTCTGGTTTGAGTACTTCTTTTTTTAGCGCGGAAATGGCATTGACCCATTGCCCGCCTCAATACTTTTCCGGTTTTGGTAATTTTTATTCTACTGGAAATTGATTTTTTCATTTTTTTGTTATTTGCATCACTATTCCTTTTCCTCCAAATCTTGGTTCCATCGCGATTTTGTATTCAACGGGAATCATCGCTATAAATTCATTTAATTTTTGGCGCGCCCAATCTCTATTATATTTTTCTCTGCCCCTTAATCGAAGAGATATTTCTACCTTATTTCCTTCGTTTAGGAACTTTTCGATTTTTTTTGCCTGGGTTTCCAAATCGTTTTTTGCCGCTCGGGCGCTGATTTGAACGGTTTTCAATTCGCTGATTTTTTGGCCTCCTCTTTGTTTTTTCAACTCTTTTTCTTTTTGATAGCGGAATTTGTCAAAACTGATTATTTTTGCTACCGGCGGTTTGACCATTGGCGCGATTTCTATCAAATCCAATCCTTTATCTGATGCCAATTTTAATGCCGCCTCAAGCGACATCACTCCTAGGTTCCCTTCGACTTCGTCAACGATTCGAAGCTCCGGCGCCTTTATTTGATTGTTGATACGATACTGTTGGATAATATTGTTATGTTTTATGTGGAGATGGGGGTATTGAAACCCCGTCCAAAAGATTTTCCAAAAGACTTCTACGAGCGTAGTTAGATTAGAATAAATTTAAAAGTTGAAATCTGACAAAACCTTCTAAATTTTCGCCGAATTTTTCATTAGATATTTTCGGCTTGATATCTGATATATCCTGAAGTATAACACCCGACTTTTCAACTCAGGCGATTAAAAGCGGATGCCGCATTACGCGAAAGCGAACGCGGGAGCCAAATTTTTGTTGGCAGTTATTTTTGTTTTAATCAGTTTAACGAGTTAATCGGCTCGGCTCGCTGTTTTTTGAAAAGATCTTCTGTCGAAGCCTTACATCCCCAATTTGATTTCTCTTTCCGCTTCGCGTTTTTTTATCAATTCTCTTTTGTCCTTTTTCTTTCTGTTCTTAGTCAATCCTATTTCAATCTTAATTTTTCGTTCTTTAGTATAAACTTTCAAAGGGACTAAAGTCAAGCCCTTTTCAACGGTTTTGCCGATTAAAAATTCTATCTCTTTTTTTTTCAAAAGAAGACGGCGGTTCCTTTTAGCATTATAATCAGGCGGAGCGTTTTTGGGTTGATAAGCTGGGATATCGGTATTAATCAGCCAAATCTCGCCACCTCTTATAATCGCATAAGAACCGGCTAAATTTATTCGGCCGTTTTTGACGGATTTCACTTCAAAACCGAAAAGTTCAATTCCGGCTTCAAAAGTTTCCAGGATTTCATAATCAAAATAAGCGCGTTTATTTATGGTGATGACAGGCATGGTTTAAGTATAAGCGATTTTTGGATTTTAGAAATAAAAAAGGCCTACTCAGTAAATAAATTACTTTTCGGCCATTTAAGACGCTTTTGGCGGCGGGTCATTTTGATCTTCTCGATCTTTTGGCAAAAGATGTTTTATATTCTTTAACATATTGCCATATATTTTTACTTCTTCTCTTTTGTCTCTTTCTGCTTTCTTTTTCCTAAAATCTATAATGTCTCCCATTTAAATCTCCCCAAGAAAGCAATGTTCATTTATTGTTTCTTTTCTCCCATCAGGATATGTTCTAACCCGTTTTATTGTGTTCGTTTTGAATCCAAATACTAGTACTAGGTCTGATGTTGAACCGTCGTCATAAACTCGAATTGTGCAGCCATCTTTAAGACAACGTTTTTCATTTACCTTTGTTCTCTCTAATGTGTATCTTTTGCATTTTGGACATTTTTCCATATTCCCGAGCCTCCTTTTTATTTTGATTAAGTGTTCTATTCCCAGTATAATTGAAGTCAAATGATTAAGTCAAACATTATAAATTATTTTAAAAAAGCCATTAAAGAAAAAATAAAAATTGAAATTTTCATTCCGGAAAACGAGCAGTTCGGACATTATTCAACGAATGTCGCTTTGAAGTTGACGAAAATCCGCGGCGAAAATTCGATACAAATTGCCGAAAAAATTGCGTCAGATGTCAGACGTCGGACGTCAGATGTTTTTAATAAAATTGAAGTCACTCCTCCGGGTTTCATAAATTTTTGGTTAAAACCGAAAGTTTTACAAAACGAATTGAAAGAAATATTAAAAAAGAAAAAGAATTACGGTCGGTCAAATGTCAAAGGTCAGATGTCAAAGGTTCAGATTGAGTTTATCTCTGCCAATCCAACAGGCCCTTTAACTTTGGCGAACGGTCGAGGAGGATTTTTTGGCGATGTTTTGTCAAATATTTTAGAATTTCAAGGATATAAGGTTGAGCGTGAATATTATGTCAATGATACCGGCAATCAGATTATTACTTTGGGAAAATCAATGGCCGCAACGGCAAATTTAATTCCCCGGGAAGAAAATTTTTATCAGGGCGATTATATCAAGGATTGGGCTAATAAAAATTCGGCAGCGATTAAAAAGTATAAAAACAATTATTTGAAAATCGGGCAATTGGCGGCTAAAAATTTTCTCGCATCGATAAAAAAGGTTTTAATAAAAGATTCAAAAATCCGTTTTGACCGTTTTACTTCGGAAGATCGTCATATTCAAAAGAAAAATTTTACAAAAAAAGCGTTGGCGATTTTTGAAAAATCTGGGCTAACATACAAAAAAGACGGCGCTTTATGGTTCAAAACAACGCAATTTAGCGACGATAAAGACAGGGTTCTTATTACCAAAGACGGATTTCCAACTTATTTTTTGGCGGATGCCGGTCATTATCTGGAAACAAAAAAACGGGGATTTGGACAAAAAATCAATATTATGGGACCAGACCACTATGGTTATGTTAAAAGAATTCAAGCAGCGGCTGAAATTATGGGGGTTAAAAACAGTAAAATTATAATTACTCAAGCGGTTCGTTTGATAAGAAAAGGGGAAGAAATAAAAATGTCAAAACGAAAAGGGGAATTCATCGCTTTCGGCGATCTTATCGCCGAGGTTGGAATTGATGTCGCGAGATTTTTCTTTTTAATGCATTCGCCGGAAACCCATATGGATTTTGATTTGGAATTGGCAAAAGAGCGGTCAATGAAAAATCCGGTTTATTATGTTCAATACGCGGCCGTTAGATGCGATAGTATTTTACAGAAGTCAAAGGTCAAAGGTCAAAGGCCAGACATTAACTCAAATTTATTAAACACAAAAGAAGATTTGAATTTGATGCGAATGCTAGCGCGATTTTCGGAAATTATTGAAGAATCGGCTGAAAAATATAATCCGCAAATTTTAGTTCGTTATTCTTTGGATTTGGCACGGGAATTTCATAATTTTTATGAAAAAGAGAGAGTAGTGGGTGAAGGGGTGGATATTGATTTAACAATGGCGCGCCTGGAATTAATAAAAGCAACACAAATTGTTTTTGAAAATATTTTAAACATTTTAGGAGTAAATATCCCAAAAAAAATGTAGGTATTGCAAAATTATTTATCTTATGATATAATATAATTGGAACATTTAAATAAATTAAACCAGGAGGTTGTCATGGGAAATAGAGTAAATACGAATGAAAAAAAATACAAAACAGCGGTTTTGGTTTTAAACGCGGAAAAGAATTTTGAGGTAAAATGTCCTTATTGCAAGACACTTATCAAAGGACTGCTAGTGTTTTTCGAAGACAATGTCTTTTGTTCTAGATGTAAGCAAGGAATAACAATCAGCGATTCCAATGGGGTACGTCGTATAGGACAGCCCTTGAGGCCAGGAATGTACTTGGGTAGGGTGGGGCCCATCCAAGTGAGAATAAAATTGAAGGGAGGTTCATGTTAAGAAAAAAACCTTTAAGAGGGGGGAATGCTATCGCAACCCCTCTTTTTTGTTGAATTTACTGGTCTAAAATAGTATATTTTTAATATGTTAGAAAAAGAAATTTTAAAATTCTGGCAAGAAAATAAAATTTTTGAGAAATCTTTGGATAAAAAATCGCCAAAGGGTGATTTTGTTTTCTATGACGGCCCGCCGTTTGCCACTGGCACGCCTCATTACGGTCATATTTTAGCGAGCATTATTAAAGATGCCATTCCTCGCTACAAAACAATGAAGGGTTATAAAGTAAAGCGGCGTTGGGGTTGGGATTGCCACGGTTTGCCGGTTGAGTATGAAATTGAAAAAGAATTGGGCTTCAAAACAAAAAAAGAGATAGAAAATTATGGTGTTGAAAAATTTAATAAAGCCGCCAAGGATAGCGTTCTTCGTTATGCCGATGAATGGAAAAAAACGATTGCTCGCATCGGCCGCTGGGTAGATATGGAAAATGATTATAAGACAATGGATTGGGAATATACGGAATCCGTTTGGTGGGTTTTCAAAACGCTTTTTGATAAAGAGTTGATTTATGAGGGTTATAAATCAATGCATCTTTGTCCAAGATGTGAAACAACTCTCTCTAATCTTGAAGTAGGCATGAATTATAAGGACATTACCGACATTTCAGTTACGGTGAAATTTGAGCTGGAAAATGAATTGAATACTTATATTCTGGCTTGGACTACGACGCCTTGGACTTTGCCCGGAAACGCGGCCTTGGCGATAAATCCGGAAATTGAATATGTAAAAATCAGGACACAAACTACGAACAATGAACCGCAGCAATTTATTTTGGCAAAAAAAAGATTGGAGATTTTAGGTGAAGAAAAATATGAAATTTTAGATAATTTTAAGGGAGAGGAGCTTATTGGTAAAAAATATAAACCGCTTTTCAATTACTACTTGCCCGCTGTAGCTTCAGCGAAAGAGGGTGCAAAAGATGAAATTTTAAAAAATCTCGAAAATGGCTGGAAAATTTATAGCTCGGATTTCGTGACAACCGAAGAGGGGACAGGCGTTGTCCATATCGCTCCGGCGTTCGGCGAAGACGATTATAATTTGGCGCAAAAGCATAATTTGCCTTTTATTCAGCATGTTTCAATTGACGGCAGATTTAAGCAAGAGGTTAAAGATTTTGCCGGCATGCCGGTTAAATCAAAAGACAATTCGCAAGCCACGGATATTGAAATTATTAAATGGCTGGCTGTTAATAATAAACTTTTTAGCAAGCTAAAAATCTCTCATTCTTATCCGTATTGCTGGCGTTGCGACACGCCGCTTATAAATTACGCGGCTTCTTCATGGTTTATGAAAGTCGCGGCAATTAAAAATAAACTTATCGAGATTAATAAAAAAATAAATTGGATTCCCGAATATATTAAAGAGGGACGGTTTGGAAATTGGCTCAAAGAAGCGAGAGATTGGGCGATTTCAAGAAGCCGTTTTTGGGGAGCGCCGATTCCCGTTTGGAAATGCCAAAAATGCGAAAAAATTGAAATTATCGGTTCACTTAATGACCTTAAAAATAAAACTGAAAAATCCGGCAATAAATATTTTGTGATGCGTCACGGCGAAGCCCAAAGCAATATTGAAAATATCGCCAGTTGTAATATAAAAAACGGCCATCATCTTACCGAAAAAGGGAAAAAACAAGTTGCGATAACGGCTCTTAAATTGAAAGGAGAGAAAATAGATATGATATTTTCTTCGGATTATTTGCGCACTAAAGAAACCTCGGAAATTATGGTTGAAAAATTAGGCATTAACGGCGATGATTTGATTTTTGACGAAAGAATTCGCGAAGTTAATGTTGGAATTTTTGACGGCCAGTCAGCCGAAGAATACCATAAATACTTTTTTTCGTTGGAAGAAAAATTTTATAAAAATCCGCCGGAGGGTGAAAATCTTATTGAACTTAAAAACCGCGTCGCGGAATTTTTATACGAAATTAACATTAAATATTCCGGTAAAAATATTTTAATTATCAGTCATGAATATTCTATTTGGTTGATGTTTGCAACGGCTTTGGGCGCCGACGCGAAAAAAGCGGTTGAAATAAAAAAAGACAAGCCGGATTTTATTAAAACCGGAGAATTTCAAGAACTTGATTTCGCGCCGATTCCGCATAATAGAAATTATGAAATTGATTTGCATAGGCCCTACATCGATGAAGTTGAATTAAGGTGTAATTGCGGCGGGAAAATGAAACGAATTTTAGAAGTTTTTGATTGTTGGTTTGAATCAGGTTCAATGCCTTACGGTCAGACGCATTATCCGTTTTCGGGCGAAAAGTTTGCGTTTCCAGCGGAATTTATTGCAGAAGGTCTTGATCAGACGCGCGGTTGGTTTTATACAATGTTGGTTTTGTCAGCGGCGATTTTTAATAAATCCGCTTACAAAAACGCGGTTGTTAATGGGATTATTTTGGCGGAAGACGGACAAAAGATGTCAAAACGTTTGAAAAATTATCCCGACCCGATGGAAATTATTGAAAAATACGGCGCCGACGCGCTTCGTCTTTATCTTTTATCTTCACCGGTGATGCGAGCCGAAGACCTTCGTTTTTCGGAAAAAAGCCATGATGAGATTTATAAAAAAGTAATTATAAGAT
>JBBTVE010000001.1:0-1275 GCA_038063395.1 Patescibacteria group bacterium | reverse complement strand
TTATCGTTTCTCCATTTCTTTAGTAATTGTATTTGTAAGTTTCATTATTTTGGGATTTCTTCTCATCAAATCAAAATTAAATACAAAACTTATCCTATTTTTCTTGTTATGGCTTCTTGCCTCGATATCAATCGTATTGAATATTATTCCTCTTGATTTCACAATTGCAGAACGATGGATTTACCTTCCGTTAATTGGATTTTTGGGAATTGTAGCTCTTTTTATTGTTAAGATCTTTAATTCGAGCAATTCAGTTCACAAAACAATTGCTTTTAGCATCCTTTCTCTATTTTTTATTTCTTTCTCCGCGAGGACAATATATAGAACGTTTGATTGGCAAAATCCTTTAACACTTTTTAGTCATGATGTTGTATTATCAAATAATTCTGCCGAATTACTTAATAATTACGGCGTAGCATTGTATACAGCGGGAGATCATAATAAAGCAAGAGAGGAATTTTCAAGAGCACTTCAGTTAGCGCCTGATAATCTGTGGACATTAAATAATTTAGGCTCTATTTATGCGCAAGAAGGCAATTATAAAAAAGCAAAGTCATTATATGAAAAATCTATTCAGAAATCGCCAACTTCAACAGCATATGAAAATCTTGCACAAATATATTCTCTAACAGAAAAACCATCTGAGACGCTTAACTTTGTGAAGCAAGCATTGATTACTTTCCCCAATAGTGCAAAACTGAATCAACTCGCGGCGTTATCCTCTCAAGCAATAAATGCAACGGATGAAGCTAGAATATATGCGCAAAAATCTTTAATTCTTGATTCATCTCCTGATAACGTGAATGCATTACAGCAAATTATCAAATAAGTAGCAGCTCTACTTTATATCAATCCCGTAAATTTTATTTTCCGATAATAACCAGAGCGTCGACGGTAGAGTCTTGAGAGAGATCAGAAGAGGTATTGCTGATAGTATATTTTTCAGATAAGTCTTTTTTAAGAAGATTTAAATAAGCATTAGTAGAGTTTTTGACTTTTATTGTCGTTCCTTTGTAGTTATAGCTGTCTGCATTTGCGGTTGAGACGATATTGTATCCCTTTCCTTTTAAAAAATCAGAGGCTTTTCCTGCAGTTCCCTCAAGGCCGCTTCCATTTTCAATACTAATTGAAATTTTACTTCTGTCAAGATTTTGGGCAATTTTTTCGGGAGAACTGGCTTCAAGCTCTCTATTTACTTTTTCAAGAAGGACAAGTATTTGCTTTTCCTCTTTAGAATTTTTTGGGAATTTTGATTTATTTTCATTCAAAATTTTC